>NZ_CP194337.1:2465910-2774148 GCF_051903265.1 Curtobacterium sp. SP.BCo | reverse complement strand
GGATCGATGGAGAACACCCTGCAGATCAACGACCGCGTGATCGTCAACGAACTCGTGCCCGGTGTGGTCGCCCTCAAGCGCGGCGACGTGGTCGTCTTCAAGGACCCGGGCGGCTGGCTGACCGGCTCCGAGGTGCCGAAGGTCACCCCGGACACTCAGCCGGCGAAGGCGATCGACTGGGCACTCACCCAGGTCGGTCTCGGCACCGGCGACAGCGACGACCACCTCATCAAGCGCGTCATCGGGCTGCCCGGGGACAAGGTCTCGTGCTGCAACGACCTCGGGCAGATGTCGGTGAACGGCGTACCGATCAAGGAGCCGTACCTCAACCTGCCGTCCGGAGCGCCGGCGTCGGCGACGAACTTCTCCGTCACCGTCCCGAAGGGCTCGATCTGGGTGATGGGCGACAACCGGAACGACTCGAAGGACTCCCGGTACAACGGCGACACCCCGTCGAAGGGCTTCGTGCCGTTGTCCGACGTGACCGGTCGAGCGTTCGTGATCTCCTGGCCGTCGAGCCGGTGGGGCTGGCTGAACGACTACCCCGACGTCTTCGCCGGGGTGGAGGAGCGGGACAAGTGACCGCCGTGCGCCCCTCGCTGCGCCTGGAGAAGAAGCTCCTCGGCGAGGGTCGCCTCACCGTCATCGGCATGGACGAGGTCGGTCGCGGCGCGATCGCCGGTCCGGTGGCCGTGGGCGTCGCCGCGGTGACGATCGACGTCGGCCGGGTGCCGCAGGGACTGGCGGACTCCAAGCTGCTCACCGCCGCCCGCCGCGAGGCACTCGACCCGGTGGTGCGTCGCTGGACCCGGACCGCGGTCGGCATGGCGTCCGCCGCGGTCGTCGACCAGCAGGGCATCGTCCCCGCGCTCGGGCAGGCCGGCGCGGCTGCGATCCGCACGCTCGTGGACGACGGGCTCTCGCTCGACGGCGCCGTCGTCGTGCTCGACGGGTCGTTCGACTGGCTCACCCGGGCGGTCCCGGCCTCCCTGCGGCAGCCGACCGATCCGATCGAGGTCGTCGTGCGGGTCAAGGCCGACCGCGACTGTGCGTCCGTCGCCGCTGCGTCGGTGGTGGCCAAGGTCGCCCGCGACGCCCTCATGACCGCGGCGCACGACGAGGCGCCGCACTACGCGTGGGCGTCGAACAAGGGCTACGGGTCCACCGCGCACTACGACGCGATCCGGTCCCTCGGGGCGCACGCGCTGCACCGGAAGAGCTGGCTGCACCAGGCGTCGAGCGTGGCGTTGGACGGGTTCGCGGAACTGGACGCGCTGGCGGGGTGACGCGCGCGCGTCCGGGGCGCGCGAGCGGGTGCGCGCGCATGCGGGTGTGCGCGCGCGTGCGACGTGCGTGCGCGTGGGCTGGCGTCGTGGGTGTCTCGTGCCGGCTCCGGTCGCGGGGTGTGCCGTGCCTGCTCGGGTCGCCGTAGACTGTGAGCGCGATGGATGACGACGAATTCGACGACTACGACCGCGAGGTCGAGCTTGCCCTGTACCGCGAGTACCGCGACGTCGTGTCGCAGTTCCGCTACGTGGTCGAGACCGAGCGGCGTTTCTACCTGGCCAACGAAGTGGAACTCGCCCGCCGGGACACCGAGCACGATTTCTACTTCGAATTGACGATGAACGACGTCTGGGTGTGGGACGTCTACCGTTCCGACCGCTTCGTGAAATCCGTCCGAGTGTTGACGTTCAAGGACGTGAACGTCGAGGAACTCACTTCCCGCGAACTCGAGCTGCCGAAGGAACTCGCGCTCGACGAGTGATCTTCATTTCTTTTGCGATCAGTGGGAAACGCCGTAGCACGGTGACCGGAATTGCAATTCGGCGCTAATGTGGTGGGGAATTCCGTCCCCGACACAGGAGCACGCCATGGCACAGAAGGTCACCGTCCAGCTCGTCGACGACCTCGACGACTCGCCCATCACCCCGGGTGAGGGTCGCACGGTCGAATTCGCATTCGACGGATCGTCCTACGAGATCGACCTGACCGACGACAACGTCGACAAGTTCCGCGAGGCGATCTCCGACTACGTCGCCGCAGCGCGGAAGGTGTCCGGCCGTCGCACCGGCGGAACCGCTCCGAAGGCAGCTCCGAAGCGCGGCAACTCCGAAGAGCTCGCGAAGATCCGCGAGTGGGCGAAGGAGAACGGCTACGAGGTCTCGACCCGCGGGCGCATCTCCACGCAGGTGCAGGAAGCGTACGCCGCGGCACACTGACGACAGTTGCCGGTGGACCCCGGACGACTTCGGTCGTCCGGGGTCCACTGTTTTCCCGTCTTGTCCTCCACAAGCGGGCCTGACCGATTGGTTCTCCACAATTCGTCGTCCGGATGAATCCGAGGGCGCCGACTCCGCGATGGTCGTCGCGGAGGCAACGGCATGGAGCAGACACCACTACGGAACAACGGGCTCGGGCGATTCGGCGAGGACCGCGCGGCGGAATGGCTGGAAGCGCACGGATTCCGCGTGCTCGAACGCAATTGGCGGTGCGCGCGCGGTGAGATCGACCTCGTCGCGTGGCAGTCGTGCACGCTGGTGTTCATCGAGGTCAAGACCCGCGCCGGCACCTCGACCGGACACCCCTTCGAGGCCATCACCGCCTCGAAGGTGAGCCGCCTGCGACGACTCGTCCCGGCCTGGTTCGACGACCACCCCGAGGTGTCCGCGCGGGCGATCCGGATCGACGCCGTCGCCGTGCACGTGGACGGGGACCGCGTGGGGATCGAGCACGTCGCCGGTGTGTCGTGACCGCCGGGATCGGCCGAGCCGCCGCCGTGGCGTTGATCGGCGTCGCCGGCCGCCGGATCGAGGTCGAGGCGCACCTGACCAGCCAGCTGCCGGCGTTCAACATCATCGGGTTGCCCGACACGTCGCTCGGCGAGGCACGGGAGCGCGTGCGTGCCGCCGCGGCGAACGCCGGGTGTCCACTGCCGGCACGGCGGATCACCGTGAACCTGACGCCGGCCGCGATCCCGAAGCGTGGGTCGGGCTTCGACCTCGCCATCGCGATGGCCGTCCTCGCCGGGGCCGACGTGGCCCCGCGGGTGTCCGAACGGGTCGTGTACATCGGTGAGCTCGGCCTCGACGGGCGGGTGCGGCCCGTGGTCGGGGTCATCCCGATGCTGCTCGCGGCCCGGGAAGCCGGCGCCGACCGGGTCGTGGTGCCCGTCGGCAACCTGCTCGAAGCCCGGGTCGTCGGTGGCGTCGACGTGCACGGCGTCGACTCCCTCCGCGCAGCGGCGATCGACGCCGGGGCGCTGCTGCCCACGGTCGACGTCGACCCGGTGCTGCCGGTTCCGGTGCTCGACGAGGCACGGCCCACGGCGGAGCTGGCCGACGTGATCGGGAACCCGATCGGTGTCCGGGCGGTGACCGCTGCCGCGGTGGGTGGACACCACGCGCTGCTCCTCGGACCCCCGGGCGCGGGCAAGACGATGTTGGCCGAGCGGCTCCCGGGGCTCCTGCCGGACCTGGACGACGAGGCCGCGCTCGAGGTCGCGTCGGTGCGGTCGGTCGCCGGGCACGGGTCGGCGTCGTGGACCACCCGGCCGCCGTGGGAGGCACCGCACCACTCCGCGTCGGCGATCGCCCTGATCGGGGGCGGGTCCGGGCTCATCCGTCCGGGAGCGGTGTCGCGGGCGACACGTGGCGTGCTCTTCCTCGACGAGGCGCCGGAGTTCCCGCGGACCGTCCTCGACGCGCTCCGGCAGCCGCTCGAGTCCGGTCGGATCACCGTCCACCGGGCCGCCGGAGCCGTCGAGTTCCCGGCCCGCTGCCAGGTGCTCCTCGCGGCCAACCCGTGTCCGTGCGGCAACGCCGGGGACGGCCGTCAGCCGTGCGAGTGCAGTCCCGCCACGGTCCGGCGGTACCTCGGACGGATCTCGGGGCCGCTCCTGGACCGGATGGACATCCGCGTCCGGGTGCCGCGGGTGACGACCGGCAGCATCCGGGCCGGCGAAGGAGCGACCCCCACGACCGCCGAGACACGGCGGCTCGTCGAGGACGCTCGGGCCCGGATGACCGAGCGGTTGCGCGGGTCGCCGTGGTCGCGCAACGCCGAAGTCGCCGGCAGCTGGCTCCGCACCGACGGCCGTGCTGAGCGAGGCGCGACCGAGCCGCTCGACACGGCCCTCGACCTCGGCACGTTGACGATGCGCGGCTGGGACCGGACCATGCGCCTCGCGTGGACCCTGGCCGACCTGCAGGGCGCAGAGCGGCCGACGCGCGCGCACGTCCTCGAGGCGCTCGCGCTCCGGAGCGCACTGTGACCGGCGGCGGCGCCCTCCTCGGCTCGGTCCGGACGGCGCTCGGTGCGGGTGCCGACGAGGTCGACCTCGTGCAGACGGCAGCGCGAGTCGCGTGGTCGACCATCGCCGAGCCCGGGGACGCCGTCGCGGGGGAAGTCGTGGCGGCGCTCGGCCCGGAACGAGCGCTCGGCGCGGTGCTCGAGGCAGCGGACGCCGGGGACCTCGGTGACCTGGTCGGACACTGCGTCGAGTCCGGGGTCTCCGGTGCCGAGGACGTCATCGCGTTCGGCGCGGTGCTCCGTGCCGCCGTCGAGCGGTGGACGCCGCGGCTCGGACGATCCGACGTCGGGGACGTGCTCGCAGCGGCGCAGGCGGTCGGTGCTGGGCTCCTCGCGCCGGGGACTGCGCAGTGGCCGGACGCCGTCGACGACCTCGGACCGCACGCGCCGCTGGTGCTCTGGACCAGGTCGGTTCCGACGCAGGCGCGACCGGGACTCGCCGTCGTCGGTTCCCGTGCGAACACCGTCGCCGGAGCGCAGGCCGCTGCCGAGATCGCCTCGCTGGCGGCGGACGCCGGGTGCGCGATCATCAGCGGCGGCGCCTACGGCATCGACGCGGTCGCGCACCGGGTCGCCGTCGCTGCCGGTGCGCCGACGACGGCCGTCCTGGCGGGCGGCATCGACCAGCTCTACCCGGCCGGCAACGTCGACCTGCTGCGGAACGTCGCGCGGCAGGGCGCGCTGCTCGCCGAGTCGCCGCCGGGGACCCGACCGACGCGGTGGCGCTTCCTCGCGCGGAACCGCCTGATCGCCGCGCTCGGTGCTGCGACGGTCGTCGTCGAGGCCGGTGCTCGGTCCGGTGCGCTGAACACCGCCCACCACGCCGGACAGCTCGGCCGACCGGTGTTCGCGGTGCCAGGGGCGTTCTCGTCCTCGGCGTCGGTCGGCTGCCACCGGCTCGTCGCGCAGGGGCGGGCGCAGATCGTCGTCCACCCGAGGGACCCGGTCGACGCGGCCGTGGCGTCGGGCGCACCGTTCGCCGCCGGTCGACGGGACGAACCGCTCGCGGGTGCCCGGCACGACCCCGAGGTCCTGCGCGTGCTCGACGCCCTCGGCCGCCGTGCCATGGCCGAGCACGAGGTCGCGGGTCGTTCGGGGATGTCGCTCGCCGAGGTCGCCGACGCCCTGGCGCTGGCGCAGTTGCAGGGGCTCGTCGTGCAGACGTCCGGCGGGTGGTCGCGGGCATGACGGCGGCCGGACCTACCCTGGTGCCGTGACGGACCGGACGGACGACGCGCTCGTGGTGGTGGTGGACGCGTTCCTCGAGCACTCCCGGCACGCCCGCGGGCTCAGCGAGCAGACCGTCCGGGCGTACGCGAACGACCTCGGGCAACTCGTCGAGTTCGCCGCGGTCCGCGGGGTCGACCGGGCCGGCGACATCGGGCTCGACCTGCTGCGCGACTGGCTGTGGGACGCCGACCACCGGGGGCTCGCCCGCTCCACGATCGCCCGACGGTCGTCGTCCGTGCGGGCCTTCACCCGGTGGGCGAGCGAGTCCGGCGTGCTGGCGGTCGATCCGGGCGCGCGGCTGCGGGCGCCGAAGGGGGCCGCACACCTGCCGCGGGTGGTGTCCTCCGACCAGGTGCGTGTCGTGCTCGACGGGCTGGCTGCGCGCGCGGCGACGGACGACCCGTCGGCGTTGCGGGACCTGGCGGTCGTGGAGCTCCTCTACGCCGCGGCGATCCGGGTGAGCGAGCTCGTCGGGATCGACGTGCTCGACCTCGACCGCGGTCGGCTGACGGTCCGGGTGCTCGGCAAGGGTGGCCGTGAGCGGGTCGTACCGTTCGGCGTGCCGGCGCGCGACGCCGTCGAGGCGTGGCTGGACCGCGGCCGTCCGGTCCTCGCTGCGCGGTCCACCGGTGTCGACCCGGGGGCGCTGTTCCTCGGCGATCGAGGCGGACGACTCGGGGTTCGCGGTGCCTACCGCATCGTGGCGCGCGTCCTGCAGGACCTGCCGGGCGAGGGGCCGAGCGGGCCGCACACCTTCCGGCACACCGCCGCGACGCACCTGCTCGACGGGGGAGCGGACCTCCGTGCCGTCCAGGAACTCCTGGGTCACGCGAGCCTCGGCACCACGCAGATCTACACCCACGTCTCGTCCGCCCGCCTGCGCGAGGTCTACCGGACGGCCCACCCGCGAGCCTGAGCCAGGCGCGCACCCCGGCCCGGCCGCGCGACGCGCCAGGCGCACCCCGGCCCGGCCGCGCAACGAGCCAGGCGCGCACCCGGCCCGGCCGCACGACGCGCAGGTACTCACCCCGGCCACGCGCTGTCCGGCAGGAGCACCGGCCACGCCGCCGCCGGCAGGTACGGCGTCGGATCGACGTAGCGGTCGTCGAGCCGTGCCCCGAGGTGCAGGCACGGGTCGGACGCCGGACAGTGCCCGACCGCGACCCGACCCACGGTGTCGCCCTGCGCGACGGCATCGCCGGTGGCGACCGACGGCACCACGGAGTCCAGGGTGCTACGGAGCCCGTCGCCGTGGTCGATCGTCACCACGCCCCGACCGGCGACCGAGCCAGCGAACGACACCGTGCCGTCGTCGACCGCGACCGCTGCGTCACCGATCGACGCGGGGACGTCGAGCCCGCGGTGCCCCGCGGAGTAGTCGTCCGCAGGTGCCTCCCACGGTCGGCTCACCACCCGGATCCCGGTCGGCCAGATCCACGGGGCGCCCGTCTCGGCGATGGTCCGCGCGGGCGCCGCGGCGCGGCCGTCGGGGACCGGGACCACGGCGGTCGTCGTCACGGTGACGAAGGTCGGACCGGTGACGAGGAACGCGACGAGGTACGCGACGAGGGCGAAGGCGGGGACGAGGACGAGCGCGACGGCGACCACCGACGGCCGGGGCGCCCTGCGGAAGTGGCCTCGGAGATGCCTGTACGGGTCGGATCGCATGGGACGAGCGTGGCGCTGTCGACGCGCGACGAGGCGGACGCTGGCCGATCTGTGGGGGACGAGCCGAGCCTCCAGGCCTGTGGAGGAGGACCGCGGGGACGTCACGCGCATCATGCGACACCGCGCGCGTCGATCCACGCGCGCGGTGTCGATCACGTCGCGTGATCCAGCGCGGAGCGCGGAGCGCCGCCCGCCCGCCCGAGCGCCGCCCGCCCCCGCCCCGATTGCGCCCCCGCGCCGATCGGGGAGTACAGTCGGGGCCGCTCCGGAACACGCAACGCCGCTCGGACGGCGAACCAGCCGACCGCCGGGGCACCGTGCAGCATCCCGCACGGCGGCAGAACCCAGGAGCATCGTGTCCAACACGACCACCGGGCACGGCACCGACCGTGCGTTCAAGGGGAAGGTCACCGCGTTCGCCATCGCAGCTGCGGTGGGCGGTTTCCTCTTCGGTTTCGACTCGTCCGTCATCAACGGCGCGGTCGACGCGATCAAGGGCGAGTTCGGCCTGTCCGAGGCCGCCAGCGGCTTCGCGGTCGCCTCGGCCCTGATCGGCTGTGCGTTCGGCGCGTTCTTCGCCGGTCGTCTCGCGGACCGCTGGGGTCGTACCCGCATCATGTTCTGGGCGGCGGTGCTGTTCCTCGTGAGCTCCATCGGCAGCGCCTTCGCGTTCGCGACCTGGGACCTCGTGGTCTGGCGTCTCGTCGGCGGTCTCGGCATCGGGACCGCGTCGGTCATCGCGCCGGCGTACATCTCCGAGGTGTCTCCGAAGGCCATCCGTGGCCGGCTCGCGTCGTTCCAGCAGCTGGCGATCACGCTCGGTATCTTCGCCGCGCTGCTCTCCGA
Source organism: Curtobacterium sp. SP.BCo (assembly GCF_051903265.1). Classification (GTDB taxonomy): domain Bacteria; phylum Actinomycetota; class Actinomycetes; order Actinomycetales; family Microbacteriaceae; genus Curtobacterium. Next base: position 2,766,093 of record NZ_CP194337.1, on the reverse strand, counting down.
CCAGGTCTTCGCGGTCACCGCGGGCGGCGCCTCCGAGACCGTGCTCGGCCTCGCCGCGTGGCGCTGGATGTTCCTCGTCGGTGTGATCCCGTCCGTGGTCTACGGCATCCTCGCGATCACGCTGCCGGAGTCGCCGCGCTTCCTGCTCGCCAAGGGCCGAACGGACGACGCCCGTGACGTGATGACGAAGATCGTCCCGCGCGACACGGTGAACACCAGCCTGGAGGAGATCCAGGACGGCATCGAGAAGGAAGCCAACGAGAAGAAGGGCTCCATCCGGGGCAACCGCTTCGGCCTGCAGCCGATCGTCTGGGTCGGCATCATCCTCGCCGTGCTGCAGCAGTTCGTCGGCATCAACGTGATCTTCTACTACTCGACGACGCTCTGGCAGGCCGTCGGGTTCAAGGAGAGCGACTCCTTCCTGATCTCCACCATCACCTCGGTGGTGAACGTCGCGGTCACCTTCATCGCGATCTTCACGGTGGACAAGCTCGGTCGGAAGCCCCTGCTCGTCGCCGGTTCGGCCGGCATGTTCGTGTCGCTCCTCATGGTGGCGATCGCGTTCTCGCAGGCGACCATCGTGAACGGCGCACCGCAGCTGCCCGGCGCGTGGGGCATCATCGCGCTGATCTTCGCGAACCTGTTCGTGGTGTCGTTCGGCGCCACCTGGGGACCGCTGATGTGGGTGCTGCTCGGTGAGATGTTCCCGAACCGCATCCGTGCGACGGCGCTCGGCGTCGGGTCGGCCGCGAACTGGGTCGCGAACTTCCTCGTCACCATCACCTTCCCGGTGCTGTCGAGCTTCAACCTGACGGTCACTTACGGCATCTACGCCCTGTTCGCCCTGCTCTCGCTGTTCTTCGTCCTGGCGAAGATCCCCGAGACGAAGGGCCGCTCCCTCGAGGAGATGGGCATCACCGCCGAGGGCGACACCGTCGGCGCGAAGGCCTGACGCGCCCCCGATCGACGGCCTGGAGGCCCGGATCACGCGAGCCGCTCGGCGTGCGTGATCCGGGCCTCCCGTCTGTTAGCATCTATCCAGCAGCGCGCTGAGCGCGCTGACTTCGCGCGTCCACAGTGCTGATCGAACAGCACGTCGCACGGCCACCGGTCCCGCTCGCACGAGCGGGCGGCCGCAGGGACAGGACGCCAGGGGTCACGACCACCGGGTCGCGACCGACACAACCGCAACAGGTACGCAGTCATGCTGCGTGCCGAGAACACACAAGGAGGACGGCATGGCCGTCGTCACCATCCGCCAGCTGCTCGACAGCGGCGTCCACTTCGGACACCAGACCCGTCGGTGGAACCCGAAGGTGAAGCGATTCATCCTCGCCGAGCGCTCGGGCATCCACATCATCGACCTGCAGCAGTCGCTGGCCTTCATCGACCGCGCGTACGACTTCGTCAAGGAGACGGTCGCGCACGGTGGCACGATCCTCTTCGTGGGCACCAAGAAGCAGGCGCAGGGCTCCATCGCCGAGCAGGCGACCCGCGTCGGCCAGCCGTACGTCAACCAGCGTTGGCTCGGCGGTCTGCTCACGAACTTCCAGACGGTCTCCAAGCGCCTCGCGCGCATGAAGGAGCTCGAGGAGATCGACTTCGACGACACGACGAAGGGCTTCACCAAGAAGGAGCTCCTCATCAAGAAGCGCGAGCTGGACAAGCTCCACAAGACCCTCGGTGGTATCCGCAACCTCACGCGGACCCCGAGCGCGCTCTGGATCGTCGACACCAAGAAGGAGCACCTCGCCGTCGACGAGGCGCAGAAGCTCGGTATCCCGATCATCGGCATCCTCGACACCAACTGCGACCCCGACGAGATCACCTACCCGATCCCGGGCAACGACGACGCGATCCGCTCCGTCGGTCTCCTCACCCGCATCGTGGCCGACGCCGCGGCCGAGGGCCTGAAGACCCGCCACAACGGTGGCGACGACGAGGCCGCGGCCGAGCCGCTCGCCGAGTGGGAGCAGGAGCTCCTCGGTGGCGAGACCTCCGCCGCGACCGAGACGCCCGCCGTCCCGGTCGAGGAGAACGACGCGGACGCCCAGGTCGCCGCCAAGGAGATCGGTGAGCCGATCGCCGACGAGGCGAAGAACGCGGAGCCCACGGCCGAGGCCGAGGCCGCCGCGGAGACCACCCCCGCCGAGTGACCACCGGGGGCGTCGGGCCGATCGGCTCGGCGCCCCTTCTCTCTCTCTTTCGAACACACAGTCCAGAAAGGACTCCAGTCAATGGCCAACTACAGCCTTGCTGACGTGAAGAAGCTCCGTGAGGACCTCGGGGCCGGCATGATGGACGCCAAGAACGCCCTCGTCGAGGCCGACGGCGACTACGACAAGGCCGTCGAGCTGCTCCGCATCAAGGGCGCGAAGGCCGTCGCCAAGCGCGACGACCGTGCGACCTCCGAGGGTGTCGTCGTCGCGTCGACCGACGGTGGCGCCGCCACGGTCGTCGAGCTCGCGAGCGAGACCGACTTCGTCGCGAAGAACGAGAAGTTCACCACGCTCGCCGACAAGGTCGTCGCCGCGGTCGCCGCTGCCGGCGCCACCGACGTCGCTGCCGGCAACGCCGCGCCGCTCGACGGCAAGACCGTCGCCGAGGCGATCGACGAGGCCGCTGCCGCGCTGGGCGAGAAGCTCGCGCTGCGCACGGTCGTCCGGGTCGAGGGTGACGCCTTCGAGGTCTACCTGCACAAGACCAGCCAGGACCTGCCGCCGCAGATCGCCGTCGTCATCGCCTACGCGGGCTCCGACGCCGCCGAGGCGCGCTCGATCGCGCAGCACGTCGCGTTCGCGAACCCGACGTACCTGACCCGCGACGAGATCCCGGCCGAGGCCATCGAGAAGGAGCGCGCGACCGTCGAGGCGATCACGCGCGAGGAGGGCAAGCCGGAGGCCGCCCTCCCGAAGATCGTCGAGGGTCGCCTCAACGCCTACCGCAAGCAGGTCGCGCTCCTCGAGCAGGACTACGCGAAGGACAACAAGCTGTCCGTCGCGAAGGCCGCCGAGAACGCTGGTCTCACGATCCAGGGCTTCGCCCGCGTCAAGGTCGGCGCGTAGCGAACCCGTGACGGGGTCAGGAACCGAACGGTTCCTGGCCCCGTTTTCGCGCGCACCGCGCGTGTACATTTCCCGAAGACGACGAAGGGTGCAGACAGATGACCGACGAGAAGACCGGACGACGCCGCGTACTGCTGAAGCTGTCGGGTGAGGCGTTCGGCGCCGGGACCCTCGGGGTGAACCCGGACGTGATCGGCGCGATCGCGAAGGAGATCGCGAACGCGGCCCAAGACGTCGAGATCGCGATCGTGGTCGGCGGCGGGAACTTCTTCCGCGGCGCCGAGCTCTCGCAGCGTGGCATGGACCGCGGCCGCGCTGACTACATGGGCATGCTCGGCACCGTGATGAACGCGCTCGCCCTGCAGGACTTCCTCGAGCAGGCCGGTGCCGCCACGCGCGTGCAGTCGGCGATCTCGATGACGCAGGTCGCCGAGCCGTACATCCCTCGACGCGCCGAGCGGCACCTCGAGAAGGGCCGGGTCGTCATCTTCGGCGCCGGGGCCGGACTGCCGTACTTCTCCACCGACACGGTGGCAGCCCAGCGCGCGCTGGAGATCAAGGCCGACGAGGTCCTCGTCGCCAAGAACGGCGTCGACGGCGTCTACACGGCGGACCCGAAGAAGGACGCCACCGCGGAGAAGCTGCACCACGTGACCTACCAGGACGCGCTCCTCAAGGGGCTCAAGGTCGTCGACGCGACCGCGTTCTCGCTCTGCATGGACAACGGCATGCCGATGCACGTCTTCGGCATGGAGGGTGACGGGAACGTCGCGGCCGCCATCCGGGGTGAGCGCATCGGCACGGTGGTCAGCAACTGACCTCCGGCGCTGACTAGACTCGACGCCAGTACCGAAGGAGAACCACCGTGATCAGTGATGTCCTGACCGAAGCCACCGAGAAGATGGCAAAGGCCGTGGAGGTCGCCAAGGACGACTTCTCGACCGTCCGAACCGGCCGCATCAACGCCGCGCTCTTCCAGAAGATCCCGGTCGAGTACTACGGCACGCCGACGCCGCTCGCGCAGCTGGCGTCCCTGCAGACGCCGGAGGCGCGCACGCTCATCGTGACGCCCTACGACAAGTCCGCGCTGAAGGAGATCGAGCGCGCCATCGCGACGTTCCCGAACCTCGGCGCCAGCCCGTCCAACGACGGCGAGATCGTGCGCGTCACGATCCCGGAGCTGACGCAGGACCGCCGCAAGGAGTTCGTGAAGCTCGTCCGCGGCAAGGGTGAGGACCACAAGGTCGTCATCCGCAACATCCGCCGCCGCGCCAAGGACGACCTGGACGCCCTGAAGGGGGAGATCTCGGACGACGAGATCTCGCGTGGCGACAAGGACCTCGAGGCCCTGACGAAGAAGCACGTCGATCAGATCGACGACGCGCTGAAGAAGAAGGAAGCCGAACTCCTCGAGGTCTGATGCCCCGTCCAGACCAGGGCGGCGCTGACCGCCCCACAGACCAGAAGCGTTCCGCCAAGGGGCTGCGCGAGGACTTCGACGCACGGGCACGAGCTGCCCGGACGGACTTCGAGGCGCAGCTCCGGCAGCGGAAGGCCGACTTCGGCGCCCGGAACGAAGCGCTGACGGCGCGGACCGGCCGCAACCTGCCGGCCGCGATCGGCATCGCCCTCGCGTTCGCGGTCGTGATGCTGGCGTCGCTCCTCATCTGGACGCCGTCGTTCATGGTCGTCGCGGCCTTCCTGCTCGGGGTCGGCGTGTACGAGCTCGCGAGCGCGATGCGGTTCGCGGGGCGTGACGTCCCGCGTGTCCCCAGCGTGCTGGTGGCCGTCGGGATCGTCCCCGCGGCGTTCCTCGGCGGCCAGATCCCGGCGCTGTTCACGCTGCTCGGCGGCATCGTGTTCATCAGCCTCTGGCGCCTGGTCGAGGTCGCGGTGACCCGGCCGAAGCCGCCGGCGGGCAACGTGGTCCGCGACCTCACGAACGGGTTGTTCGTCCAGGCGTACATCACGCTGCTCGGGGCCTGCGTGGTGCTGTTGTCCGCGCAGCCGGACGGCAAGCTCTGGGTGATCGCGTTCATCCTCGTCGTGGTGGCCGTCGACACCGGCGCCTACGCCACCGGGCTGAACCTCGGCAAGCACCCGATGGCGCCGCGGATCAGCCCGAAGAAGACGTGGGAGGGCTTCGCCGGATCCGTCGCGGCGAGCATCGTCGTCGGCATCGTCGTCAGCTGGCTCATGCTCGGACTGCCGTGGTGGACCGGTGTCGTCCTCGGCGTCCTCATCTCCGGCTCGGCCACGCTCGGCGACCTGACCGAGTCGATGATCAAGCGCGACCTCGGCATCAAGGACATCTCGTCGTTCCTGCCCGGGCACGGTGGCCTGCTCGACCGGATCGACAGCATCCTGCCGTCGGCCGCGGTCGCCTACGTGCTGTACCTCGTCGTCAACCACTGACAGCGCGTCCAGGTCACGCCAGGGTCCGGTCCTGGCAGAATGTCGCCGTGGCCACCACCTTCCCGAACGCAGACCGCTCCGCCCTCGGGTACGACGTCGACGAGGTCGAGCGATTCCTCGAGGACGCCCGTCGGGCATACACGGCGAACGACACCGCGCCAGCCATCGAGGCGGCGAAGATCCGGGCGACCGCGTTCTCCATGCGCAAGGGCGGGTACTCCACGGCGCACGTCGACGCCGCGCTCGAACGGCTCGAGGACGCCTTCGCGGCCCGCGAGCGGGAGCGTGAGATCGCCGACATCGGACAGAAGGCCTGGTACGCCGAGGCCCGGTCCAAGGCGTCCGCGGTGGTCGATCGTCTCGAGCGGCCGGACGGGCAGCGCTTCAGTCGGGTCAGCGTGCTCGGCACCGGCTACCACCCGAAGGACGTCGACGCGTTCGCCAAGCGCCTCGGGGGCTACTTCCGCGAGGGCAAGCCGCTCAGCCTGACCGAGGTGCGCTCCATCGTCTTCCGGCCGAAGCGCGGCGGGTACCGCGAAGCACAGGTCGACGCCCTGCTCGACGCCGTCGTCGAGGTCATGCTCGCCGTCCGCTGACGACGCGCTCGTCGCGGGTGCTTCGCTTTCCGTGATCGTTCCGTTATCCTGGTCAGACTCATGGGCAGGCACACGGCAGACATCAGCTCCGACCGCGATACCCGCGAGCACCCCGGCCTCACGGCCGCCGGTGAGCGCCGCGCGGCACTGAACCGAACCCGCACGGCGGAGAACTCGGTCCTCCCGGCGAACCCCGACGTGGTGACGGCATCGGTGCCGACCGCCCCGGGTTCCGCTCCGGCACCGCACAGTGCCCCCAAACCGCACAGTGCCCCCAAGTCGGTCGCGGCGAGTCGGGTGTCCGACACCGCGGCAGCGCAGACGGCCCTGGTGTCCGCGGTCCCCGCGACGCCGACCGACCCGCGAATCGTCAAGCAGCGCCGCGCCCGCGCGGTCGCCGCCCCGGCGAAGCCGACGTCCGTCCGCGGTGTGAACTCGTTCATGCGCAAGCGTGCGACGATCCCGGCACTGTCGTTCTTCGCGGTCTCCGGCATCGTCGTCGGGTCGCTCTTCAACCCGCTCCAGCCCGACGTGGCGCAGGCGGCCGTCTCGGCCCCGGTGCTCATCAAGGCACCGGCCGCCCCGCAGGAGTACACCGCCCACGGCACCTACGCGGCCTTCGACGTCTCGCGTGACGCGTACGGCGTGACCGTGCCGAAGCCGAAGGTGACCGCGCCGCCGAAGACCGAGACCGACGACACGGCCGACTCGACGGACAGCACCGAGCAGGTCAGCGCGACGAACACCCTGGCAGCGGTCGCTGCGACGCCGGACCCGGGCAGCGCGCAGGCGATCGCCCTGCAGATGGTCACCGCCCGCGGGTGGGGTACCGACCAGTACAACTGCCTCGTCTCCCTGTGGAACAAGGAGTCCGGCTGGCGCGTCAACGCCTACAACCCCAGCGGTGCGTACGGCATCCCGCAGGCACTGCCCGGCAGCAAGATGGGCACGGTCGGCGCTGACTGGCAGACGAACCCCGCCACGCAGATCACCTGGGGCCTGAACTACATCTCCGGCGTCTACGGCACCCCCTGCGGCGCCTGGGGTCACAGCCAGTCCTTCAACTGGTACTGATCGGCAGTTCGCGGTGCCGCGCAGCAACCGGCCGCGGCGTGTCCGCGGTCGAGCCCCCGAGCCTGAGGACGAGCCCACCGGCCTCGACCGGCTGATGAGTTCGTGGAAGCGGACCGAGGTCCGGCGCGGTCGGGAGTACCTGGTGCAGCCGGTGTCCGCGGCGTCGGCGCAGAAGGAGTACGTCTGCCCGGGCTGCGGCGGGACGGTCCTGCCCGGGGTCGCGCACGTCGTCGTGTGGCGTGCCGACGGCGTCCTCGGTGACGAAGCGGACCTCGCGTCGCGGCGTCACTGGCACAACCACTGCTGGAGCATCGCATGAGCACCGAGAACCCCTCGAGCGTCGACGAGATCCGGTCGAACACGGAACTCCCGGCCCGCCGGACGGAGATCGAGCTCGTCACCGACGACCACCTCACGCTCGTGGGGGAGCTCGCCGAGCCGCTCGACCGCCCGGCACGCGGCACCGTCGTCACGTTGCATCCGCTGCCGACCGCGCACGGGTTCATGGACTCGCACGTCCTGAAGAAGGCGGCAGCGCGGCTGCCGGCCCTGGCGGACATCGCGGTCCTGCGGTTCAACTTCCGGTCGGTGACCTCGCCCCGCGGCACGTCCGAGGGCGTCTTCGGCGACGGTGTCTCCGAGGGCTTCGACCTCCGGGCCGCGGTGTCCGACGTCGTCGACCGTGGTCTGCCGACGCCCTGGTTGGTCGGGTGGTCCTTCGGGACCGAGGTGGTCCTCAAGCACGCCCTCGAACACGTCGAGGCCGGCCGTGTCGCCGGGATCGTGCTGCTGTCGCCGCCGCTGCGCCGCACGTCCGACGCGGAGCTCGCCGCGTGGGCGAGCGTGTCCGTGCCGGTCGTGGCGCTCGTCCCCGAGCACGACGACTTCCTGCAGCCGGACGAGGCGGCACGTCGCTTCGCGATCGCGCCGAACGTGCAGGTCGTGCCGGTCGAGGGCGCGAAGCACCTCTGGGTGGGGGAGCGGTACGTGCGCATCGTGCTCGACGCGATCGCCGATCTCGTCGTGCCGGGCAGCGCCCCGCTGCCGACCCACGTCCCGGTCTAGGACGACGCCCCAGCCTGCCAGGACCGGTCACGCCGACGACGTGCGCCGACCTGGAGGCGTGGGTCGCCCCTCCGGGCCCGGTCGCGTCAGCGGCTGGTCGCGTCCTCGACGTCGTCCACCGGTTCCGACCCGTCGGTCCCGTCGTCGGCGACGGCCGGCGTCGTGCCGAGCAGCCCCGTGGCGTGCGTGAGCACCCCGCGCAGGTTCTCCAGGTACGCGGCGACGGCGTCGCGTTCGGTGCGGATCGCCGCGAGGCGGTCCTCCGACTCCGCGATGATGCCGGCCGTCCGCTCCTCGGCGTCGGCGACCATCTTGTGGACGCGGTCCTGGGCGTCGGCGACGATCGTGCGCGCGTGCTCCTGCGCCTCCGAGGTGCTGGAACGCTCGAGGTCGTCGGCCTCCTGCTGGAGCCGTTCGGCACGCTCCCGGGCCTCGGACGCCCGACGCGTGGCCTCGGCGAGCTGCAGGTTCGCCTCGTCGAGGTACTTCTGCGTCTCGGTGACGGTGTCGTGGTGCTTCTGCAGGTAGTCCTGCTCGGCGTCGTCGCGTCGTGCGGCGAGCTCCGACTCGAGCGTCGTCCGCGCCTCGTCGCGCTCGCGGGCGATCTCGGCGCGGACTTCCTCCCGGTCGCGGACCAGGCCGGCGCGAGCGGTGTCGATCTCCTGCCGGAGGGCAGTGCGCTCCGCCTCGAGCGTCCCGAGCTCGGCGGCACGTCGGTCGGCGATCTCGGTGTCGACCTCGGCGTGCTCGCGCTCGCGACGCGCTGCGAGCTCGTCCTCGTGCGCACGGACGGCACGTTCCGCCGTCGCCTCGGCCTCGGCGCGCTCGCGCTCGATGCGGCTCGCGTGGTCGGCGAGTTCGCGGGCGATGCGGTCGGCGGTCTCCTGGACGAGCCGCTCGTTCTCCGTGCGGGTCTGCTCCTCGTCGACGCGGAGCGCGGCGCGGGCGGCCTCGACCTCCTGCTCGAGCGCGGCGCGGGCACCGGCGAGTTCACGGTCCCACTCGGCACGGGCGGCGGCGAGCTCCTCGTCGAGGACCCGTCGGCGGTCGGCGAACTCGGTGTCGATCTCGGCGCGGCGCCGGTCGACCTCGGACTGCAGGCCCGCACGCCCGGTCTCGAGTTCCAGGGCGTGGGCCTGCTGCTGCTCGTCCCGCTCGCGGTGCCACGCGGCGCGGCCCTCGGTCACCTCGCGCTCGAGGGACTCGCGTCGGGTGCGCTCCTCGTGGTCGAGGTCCTCGACGCGTCGGGCGAAGTCGGCCTCGAAGACGGTGCGGCGGTGCTCGGTCTCGCGGTCGAGGTCCGCGGCGGCCCGACGGGACTCGGCGGACTCGCGCTGGGCGATCTCGCGGAGCTCGGCGACCTCGTGCTCGACCTGGGCGCGGAGGGCGTTCGTCTCGCGGATCGCGACCGACCGGACCTCTGCGGCCTCGGTGAGGGCGGCACCGCGGATCGCGGCGGCCTCGTTCCGGGCGTCCTGGGTCAGCAGCCCGGCTTCGGCGCGGGCACGCTCGACGGTGTCCGCGGACTCGGCGCGGGCACGGGTGAGTTCGTTGGTGGACCGGGTGCGCGCGTCCTCGAGGGTGTCGCGCGCTTCCTCCTGCGCCTCGCGCAGGGTGCGGTCCGCCTCGGCACGGCTGGAGGCGCGGAGGCGCTGCGCGTCGATGTCGGCCTGGCTGATCAGGCGGGTGGACTGCTCCTCGGCGACGCGGAGGGTCGACTCGAGGCGGGTGCCGAGCCCGCTGTAGGTGGGGGTGCCGGCCTCGTCGAGCTCGCCCTGCAGCTCGGAGACACGGGACTGCAGGAGACGGATCTCCCTCGCGGCGTCCGCGCGGTCGTTGTTCGACTTGATGAGCTCGCGGCGCAGGTCGTTCAGCGAACGGTCGACCTCGTCGCGGCGGTACCCGCGCAGCTCGGTCCCGAACTCGGCCTCGTCGTTCGCCACGTGTTCACTCCTGGTGCTCGGCGGAGGGTCTGGTCCGACCCGGCACCGATTGTAGTGGCGGTGCCGAGCCCGCGGCTGTGACCGGGGACAGCGGTGGGGGATGCGCCGTCCAGGCTCGCTCGCTATCCTGGAGCGCTGATTCGCGCGCCGTCACCCCCACCCCGGCGCGGTAGGGAGAAGATCCGTGCGATTCGTCCTGGCGATCGTCAGTTTCGTCATCGGTCTGGTGCTCGTCGCCCTCGCGGTCGGCCAGCGGACCGTGTTCGAACCCCCGTCCTCGCTCGTCGCGTCCTCGTCGTCGAAGACCACGGCCCCGGTCACCGTCATCCCGGGCTCCACCCTCAACGCCAACCCCGGCTACCAGCGCATCAACGTCTCGGGTTCCGGCAAGGTGTTCGCGGCCTACGGCAAGACGACCGACGTGGACGCCTGGGTCGGTGACGCGAAGCACACGACGATGCGCTTCGACGCCGAGCAGGACCGGCTCGTCGGCCGTACGACCGGCAGCGAGTCCTCGGTCCCGGACCCCGCAGGCAGCGACCTCTGGTACCAGGAGTACGACGGCGCCGGACAGTTCACCGTCCGACTGCCGAAGGACGTCTCCGTGATCATCGTGGGCGACGGCACGGCCGCGGCACCGAGCGACGTGTCGGTCACCTGGCCGCGCGACACCGCGACGCCCACCGTCGGCCCGCTGCTCGTCGCCGGCGGGCTGTTCCTCGTCGGCGGCATCGTCCTGCTCGTCTGGGCCTTCGTGCACCAGCGCCGCGGCCGTGGTCCCCGGCGCCGCAGCGGCGGTTCGCGTCCGCCGCGCGTCCGCGCCTCCCGCCGTGCCGCCGCCGCGGGTGCACAGGTCCCGACCCGTGGGCGTCGCGGACGCCGTGCGATGGTCGCGATCCCGGTCCTGCTCGTCGGGGCGCTCGGCCTGGCCGGCTGCTCGTCCGAGTACTGGCCGCAGGGCGGGTCCGGCGCGAGCCCGACGCCGACCGCCACGGCGACCGGTACCGCCACCCAGACCGAACCGACCGCCGCGTCCAAGCAGCAGATCAGCCGCATCGTCCAGCGCGTGGCCGAGGTCGCGAAGCAGGCCGACGACGCCCGTGACGCGAAGGTCGCCGCGGAACGGTTCACCGGTGCGGCGCTCGACCTCCGCGAGGCCAACTACGCGATCCGAGCCAAGGACGCCGACGTCGACGCCCCGCCGGCCATCTCGGCCGACCAGGTGTGCGTGGCGTTGCCGCAGCAGACCGACTCGTGGCCGCGGACGGTCTTCGCCGTCGTCGCCCAGGACTGCGACGCCAAGTCCGCGCCGCAGGCCCTGACGCTCGTGCAGGACTCCGCGCGTGACGACTACAAGGTCGCGTACGACGTCTCGCTCGAGGCGGCTGCGAAGATCCCGAGCCTCGCGCCGACGTCGATCGGTGCCGCCCTGCTCGCGCCGAACACGAAGTTGCTCTCCGTCGCGCCGGACCAGATCGCGACGGCCTACGGCGACATCCTGTCGAAGGACACGGACAGCCAGTACGCGTCGCTGTTCCAGGTGGACGGCGACGGCCTCCGCTCGACGATCGGCAAGGCGTACAAGGACAAGAAGTCCGAGTCGCTGCCGGACACGGCGAAGATCGAGTACTCGTCCGAGGTGCCCGACGACAGCGCCGTGGCCATCGCCACCGACGGTGCCGGGGCGCTCGTCTCGGCCGACCTGAACGAGATCGAGAAGGTGACGCCGACGGCGGCGGGCGCCGAGGTGAACACCGAGGGTGCGGTCAAGGCGCTCTCCGGTGTCGACTCCAGCACGAAGGGCATCAGCGCCACCTACGGCGTGCAGTTGCTCTTCTACGTGCCCCCGGTGGGCACCGATGACAAAGTGGTCCTGCTCGGGTTCACGCAGGGCCTGACAGCAGCGAGTGAGGTGCAATGACCAACGTCCCCCCGACCCCGTCCGGTCTCCGCGGAGCAGTCGACCTGTCGTCGCTCGTCGACCGCGCGCAGCGGCCGCCGCAGCCGACCGGCCCCACCGGCTCCGACACCGCGGCCGGTGCGCCCGGCAGCGAGACCGGCGCCGACCTGACCGTCCCCTCGCTCGTCCTCGACATCACGGACCAGACGTTCCAGGACGTCCTCCAGCTGTCGACCGTCGTCCCGGTGATCGTCGACATCTGGGCCGAGTGGTGCGGGCCGTGCAAGCAGCTGTCCCCGATCCTCGAGCAGCTGACCGCCGAGTACGACGGCCGGGTGCTCCTGGCCAAGGTGGACGCCGACACGAACCCGCAGCTCGTGCAGGCCTTCCAGGCGCAGTCGATCCCGACGGTGGCCGCGCTCATCGGCGGTCGCCCCCTCGGGCTCTTCGTCGGCGCGTTGCCGGAGGCAGAGGTGCGTGACGTCTACGAGCAGGTCCTCGCCGCCGCCGCGCAGAACGGTGTCTCCGGGCGTGTGACGGTCGACGGTGCCGCACCGGCGGACGCCGTCGAGCAGGGCGAGCCCGAGCCGGAGCCGCTGCCCCCGCACCACCAGGCCGCCTACGACGCGATCGAGCAGGGCGACTACGCCACGGCGATCCAGGAGTACAAGACCGCCATCGCGCAGGACCCCCACGACCAGATGGCCGTCGCGGGCCTGGCGCAGGTGTCCCTGCTCGACCGGCTGAACGGCCACACGGCGGACGACATCCGAGCCGCCGCGGCTGCCGGGCCGACGGACGTGCCGGCGCAGCTCGCCGTCGCGGACCTCGACATCTCCGGAGGGCACGTCGAGGACGCGTTCGGACGGCTGCTCGACCTGGTGCCGACGGTGTTCGGCGAGGACCGAGAGGCCCTGCGCGTCCGGCTCGTCGAGTACTTCGAGCTCATCGGCGCCGAGGACCCGCGGGTAATCGCGGCCCGTCGTCGCCTGGCGAACGCCCTGTACTGAGCGCGACCGTGTGACGGACGGGAGGCCCGGTGCCAGCTGGCACCGGGCCTCCCGTCTGTCCGGGGTGCGGTCGAGGACCGCAGCCGGCCCTAGCGGGCCAGCTTCAGCCAGACCGCGCCGAGCGGCGGCACCACCAGGTGCGCGGACGCCGGGCGACCCGCCCACGGGGTGTCGTCGGCGGTCACGACGCCGAGGTTCCCGACGCCGGAGCCGCCGTACTCGGCTGCGTCCGTGTTGAGGACCTCGTGCCAGGCACCTGCCGCCGGCAGGCCGAACCGTCGCTCCACCGGGACGCCGGAGAAGTTGACGAACACCGCCAGCCGGTCGTCGCCGTCCTTGCGGAGGAACCCGAGCGTGGAGTGCGGGGCGTCGCCGCCCTCGATCCACTCGAAGCCCTCCGCCGTGGCGTCGTGGGTCCACAGCGCCGGCGTCTCGCGGTACACCCGGTTGAGCGCGGCGACGAGGTCCTGCACGCCGAGGTGCCCCGGGTCGTCGAGCAGCCACCAGTCGAGCCCGCGCGCCTCGGACCACTCGGTCCGCTGCGCGAACTCCTGGCCCATGAACAGCAGCTGCTTGCCGGGATGCGCCCACATGAAGGCCAGGTAGGCGCGGACGTTGGCGAGCTTCTGCCATTCGTCGCCGGGCATCTTGCCGTACAGCGACCCCTTGCCGTGCACGACCTCGTCGTGGCTGATCGGCAGGGTGAACTGCTCGCTGAACGCGTACACGAACGAGAACGTGATCTCGTCGTGGTGGTAGCTGCGGTACACCGGCTCACGCTCGACGTACTGCAGCGTGTCGTGCATCCAGCCCATGTTCCACTTCTGCCCGAAGCCGAGACCACCGGAACTCGTCGGCTGCGTCACGCCCGGCCACGAGGTGCTCTCCTCGGCGATCATCACGATGCCGGGGTAGCGCTTGTACGCGGTGGCGTTGGTCTCCTGCAGGAACGCGACGGCGTCGAGGTTCTCACGGCCACCGTGGATGTTCGGCAGCCAGTCGGTGCGGGAGTAGTCCAGGTACAGGATCGAGGCGACGGCGTCGACGCGGAGCCCGTCGATGTGGAACTCCTCGAGCCAGTACAGCGCGTTCGCCACGAGGAAGTTCCGGACCTGCGGCTGCCCGAAGTCGAAGACGTACGTGCCCCAGTCGAGCTGCTCGCCGCGCCGGGGGTCCGGGTGCTCGAACAGCGCGTGGCCGTCGAACTTGCCGAGCGCCCACTCGTCCTTCGGGAAGTGCCCGGGGACCCAGTCCATGATCACGCCGATGCCCGCCGAGTGCAGTCGGTCGATGAGGTACCGGAGGTCGTCGGGGGAGCCGTACCGTGCGGTCGGCGCGTAGTACCCGGTGACCTGGTAGCCCCAGGACCCGCCGAACGGGTGCTCGGCCAGCGGGAGGAACTCCACGTGGGTGAAGCCCAGGTGCTGCACGTGTCCGATGAGCTGGTCGGCGGCGTCGCGGTACGACAGCCCGGGCCGCCACGACCCGAGGTGCACCTCGTAGACGCTCATCGGGCGGTCGTGCGTGGTGGTCTTCGCCCGGTGCTCCATCCACTGCGCGTCACCCTCGGACCAGACGTGGTCCGAGGTGGTGATCACGGAGGCAGTGCGCGGCGCGACCTCGGCACGGCGGGCGAAGGGGTCCGCTCGCTCCACCCAGCCGGAGTCGGTGAGCAGCTGGAACTTGTACCGCTGTCCCTCGAGGGCGCCGGGCCAGAACAGCTCCCACACACCGAGGTCGTTCAGGCGGCGCATCGCGGTGGTGCGTCCCTCCCAGCCCTCGAAGTCGCCGATCACCCGCACGGCGGTCGCCCGAGGCGCCCACACCGTGAAGGAGACACCGTCGACACCGTCGACGGTCGTGACGTGCGCGCCGAGGTGGTGCCACAGCTGCTCGTCACGGCCCTCGCCGAAGAGGTGCAGGTCGAGCTCGCCGATGGTCGGTGCGAACCGGTAGGCGTCGTCGGTGGTCCAGGTGGCGTCGTCGCTGTCGGTGGACTCGTCGAAGTCGTAGTCCGCTTCGACCCGGTAGCGCCCGAGGGCGCCAGGGGTCGCGCCGGCCCAGAGCCCGTCGCCCTCGTGCGTGAGCTCGATGTCGTCGCCGTCCGGCCGGACGATGCGGACCGCGGCGGCGAGGTGCCGGACGACCCGGACGCTCGTGCCGCCGTCGACCGGGTGCGGCCCGAGCACGTCGTGCGGCTGGGACCACCGGGCCTCGGCGACCTGCTGGCGGAGCCACTCGTCGACGGGAGCGGGCCGCGGACCGTCGGGGGAGGGAGCGGACACGACGGCCGGCGGCTGCTGCCCGCCGGTCGCGTCCGCACGTGCGGACCCGGGGGCGACGGCCGGGACCGCCTCGGCTGCTCCGGCCGCTTCGACCGCTTCGACCGCTTCGACCGCTTCGACCGCGGTGTGCCGCGGGTGCGCGGCGTCGGAGGCGTGCCCGGCGAGGGTGGCGGACTCGTGCACGCCGCGGTCCGGTGCCTCCCGCGGGGCCGGCGGGGCTCCGGGGAGGTCCTCGCCGGGGGCCGACACCTTCGGCTCGTACCGCTGCGTCGGGGGCGTGGTCGGTCGGGCCTCGTACGACTCCGGAGCGGCGGGCGCCCCGGTCGGCTCGGCGGCGACGTGCTGCGCGGGGTGCGTCGGGCGAGGGGTGTCGGCCGGCATGCGTCGGGGGAGGACCGGCGGCGGGGGCGGCGGGACCACCGGGACGCCGGGACGCTCGCCCCGGGCCTTCCGTGCGTCGTCCTCGGGGTGGGTGTCGGTCATCGGTGGGGTCCCTCCACGACGAGCAGGTGCACGGGTTCCTGGAACGCGTCCAGGCGGACGTAGTTCGACGATCCCCACACCCAGCGCTGGCCGGTCACGACGTCGCGGACGTCGAACGCCTGCTCGGTGTCGAGGCCGAGGGCGGCGAGGTCCAGGTGGACCGTGGTCTCACGGGCCGAGTGGGGGTCGACGTTCGCGACGACGATCACGGTGTCGTCGCGCCCCGACCGGATGAACCGGCCGGGCAGGTGCTTGGAGTACACGACGATCGCCGGGTCCTCGGCGTCGTGCACGTGCAGGTTGCGGAGCTGCCGGAGCGCGGGGTGCGCCTGCCGGAACCGGTTGAGCATCGTGACGTACGGCGCGAGACTCGCACCCTCGGCCTCGGCGAGGGCGAAGTCGCGCGGCTTGTACTCGTACTTCTCGTTGTCGATGTTCTCTTCCGAGCCGGGCCGGGCGACGTCCTCGAACAGCTCGTACCCGGAGTACATGCCCCACGTCGGCGCACCCGTCGCGGCGAGGGCAGCACGGATCTTGTAGCCCGCACGGCCGCCGAACTGCAGGTACTCGGTGAGGATGTCCGGCGTGTTCACGAACAGGTTCGGGCGGAGGTAGGCGCTCGTCTCGTGCGAGAGCTCCTCGAAGTAGTCGGCGATCTCGTCCTTCGAGTTCCGCCACGTGAAGTACGAGTACGACTGCTGGAACCCGACCTCGGCCAGGGCCCGCATCATGGCCGGACGGGTGAACGCCTCGGCCAGGAACACCGTGTCCGGGTGCTCGTCGCGGACCTCCCGGATGACGCGCTCCCAGAACCACAACGGCTTGGTGTGCGGGTTGTCGACGCGGAAGATGCGGATGCCGAACGCGATCCAGTGCCGCAGCACGCGGAGTACCTCGGTGACCAACCCCTCGGGGTCGGAGTCGAACTGGATCGGGTAGATGTCCTGGTAGCGCTTCGGCGGGTTCTCCGCGGTCGCGATCGAGCCGTCCGCCCGCACCGTGAACCAGTCCGGGTGCTCGGTGACCCAGGGGTGGTCCGGGGAGCACTGCAGCGCGAAGTCGAGCGCGACCTCCATCCCGGTGTTCTTCGCCGTCTCGACGAAGTCGCGGAAGTCGTCCTCGGTCCCGAGGTCCGGGTGGATGGCGTCGTGGCCGCCCTCGGGCCCGCCGATCGCCCACGGGCTGCCGGGGTCGTGCGGCCCCGGGGTGAGCGTGTTGTTCGGGCCCTTGCGGGCGGTGGTGCCGATCGGGTGGATCGGCGGCAGGTAGACGACGTCGAACCCCATCCGGGCGACGCCGGGCAGGCGACGGGCCGCGGTGCGGAAGTCGCCGCTCTTCCAGGACCCGTCGGGGTTCTTCTTCGCGCCCTCGCTGCGGGGGAAGAACTCGTACCAGGCGCCGACACCGGCGCGGGTGCGCTCGACGTCGAGCAGCTGCGTCGGGGAGTGCGTGCGGAGCGAGGTGAGCGGGGCTTCCTCGACCTCGGCGGTGATCCGGGGGTCGTCGACGGCCGCCAGCCGCTCCGTCGGGTCGAGCTCGGTGTCGCGGATCCGGGCGGCGGCGCGTGTGGCGGCCGGTGAGTCCGTCTCGTCCGCCAGACGGTCGAGCAGCAGGGCACCGTCGAGCAGGGTCGCCTCGGCGTCGACGCCGGCCGCGATCTTCAGGCGGGCGGCGTGCAGCCAGGTCGCCCAGTCGTCGGAGTAGGACTCGACGTGCCAGGTCCAGACGCCGACGTGGTCGACCTGCACGGTCGCCTCGTACCGGTCCGTGCCGGCTGCGACGAGCTCCAGCGGGACGGTGCGGGTGCCGCCGTCGGGACGTTCGAGCACGAGGTCGGCGCCGATGACGCCGTGCCCTTCGCGGAACACGGTGGCCCCGAACGTGATCACCTCGCCGTCGAACGCCTTGCCGGGGAATCCGTTCGGCGTTGTGGGAGCGAGTCTGGTGATCGGGATGCGCCCGATCTTCGGTCGGCGGGGTCGGTCTGCAGTGGCCACGGAGCCGACGCTACCCGGCGAGCGCCTCCGCGGTCCCCGGATTGCGCCGTCTGTGGAGGGCCGGGCGCGCCGTGGACCTGTGGAGGACCGTCCCGGAGGCACGTGGCGGGGCCGCACCGTGCCTCCTGTCAGGACCCGCCGTCAGGCGATCTCGAAGACGTGGATGCCCGGACCGTAGGCCGTGAAGACCTGGCCGGCGGGCCGGAGCCGCTCGTGGTCGCGGTGCTTCTCGCTCGACCACGCGAGCCGGTACCCGACGACGTCGTCGCGGACGGGCAGGGTGATGTCCCGCGTCCGTCCGCTGCCGTGCACGACGACGAGGACCCGGTCGTACGGTTCGTGCTCGGGCGTGGACTCCGCGAAGTACTGCAGCGCGCGGTGGATCGGCTGGTCCCAGCCCTCGATCGTCATGGGCTGACCGTCCGGGCCGTACCAGGACATCCGCGTGGCCCCGGGGGTCTCCTGGCCCTCGACCCCGAAGCGCGTCGGTCGGAGCGCGGGGTGGGCCGCCCGGAGCCGCGTCAGCGAGGCGACGGCTGCGGTCATCGCCTCGGCGTCCTCGTCGTCGGACCAGTCGACCGGGGTGAGGTCCTCGGAGACGACGTACGCGTTGTTGTTGCCGTGCTGCGTGCGGCTGCGCTCGTCGCCGGCGGTGAGCATCGGCACGCCGGCGGAGAGCAGCAACGTCGCCATCAGGTTCCGCATCGAGCGGCCGCGGGCGGCGCGGACGCCCCGGTCGGCGGTGTCGCCCTCGATGCCGTGGTTGAACGACCGGTTGTCGTTCGAGCCGTCGCGGTTGTCCTCGCCGTTCGCCTCGTTGTGCTTGGCGTCGTGGGACACCAGGTCGAGCAGCGTGAAGCCGTCGTGCGCGGTGACGAAGTTGATCCCGGCGAGCGGCCCGCGTGCGGTGTCGAAGAGGCTCCGTGACCCCGTCAGTGCGTCGGCGAGGCGACCGATGCCGGTGGCGGGCGCGCCCTTCCGCCGCTCCTCGGCGATGTCGGTGAGCCAGAACTGCCGCACGGTGTTCCGGAAGCCGTCGTTCCACTCGCTGACCCGCGGGCCGAACGACCCGGTCTTCCAGCCGTCCGGGCCGACGTCCCACGGCTCGGCGATGACCAGCGTGTCCTGCAGGTCGGGGTGGTTCCGGATCCGGTCGAGGAGCGGGTGCGCCGGGTCGAACCCGTGCGCGGAGTCCCGGCCGAGGGCGGCCATCAGGTCGAAGCGGAACCCGTCGACCTGCACCTCGCGCGCCCAGTACCGGAGGCTGTCCACGACGAGGTCCGCCGTCGCCTCCACCGACGTGTCCAGCGTGTTCCCGCACCCCGTCGTGTCGTAGTACGACGACCCGTCAGCCGTCCACCGGTAGCGGTTCGCGCCGTCGATGCCCCGCAGGGACGACGTCGGACCGCCCGGGCCCTCCTCTGCCGTGTGGTTGTAGACGACGTCGAGCACGACCTGGATCCCGGCCTCGTGCAGCAGCCGCACCATGCCCTTGAACTCGCGGAGCACGGCGGAGGCGCCGGCGGCACGGGCGTCGGCGGAGGCGTGTGCAGCGTGCGGGGCGAAGAACCCGAGGGTGTTGTAGCCCCAGGCGTTCTCGCGGCCGGCGTCCCGCAACCAGCGCTCGGTGTCGAAGGCGTGCACGGGCAGCAGCTCGAGCGTCGTGACGCCGATGCGGTGCAGGTGCGCGATGGTGCTCTCGTGCGCGACGCCGGCGTACGTGCCGCGCAGGTGCTCGGGGACCGCGGGGTTCGTCGCCGTCAGCGTCCGGACGTTCGCCTCGTACACGACGGTCCGGTCGAGCGGCGTCGACGGCTTCACCACACCGCCCCAGTCGAACGCGTCGTCCACCACGACGCTCGTCCACCGGTGCGGCGCGTCCACGGGGAGGATGCCGCGAGCGGACGGGTCGAGCAGCGGACGTGCGGGGTCGAACGCGTGTCGCGGGCCTGCCGGGCCGTCGACGAGCAGGTGGTAGGTGTCGCCGGGCACCACGTCGGGCACGTCGGCAGCCCAGACGTCGCCGTCCTGTCCCAGTGGGAACCGACCGCGTCCGTCCACCACCAGGGTGACCGCCGTCGCGGTCGCCGAACGCACGGAGAACCGGGGTGCACCGGTACCGGCACCGAGGAGGAACCCCGGCGTCTCGTCCACAACGGTCTCGTGCATGCCCACAAGGGTACGAGGACCCCCGGGTATCCTGGAAATGCTCGTTCAGGGGGTGCAGATGCCGGTCTACCTCGACCACGCCGCGACGACGCCGATCCTGCCGGAGGCGCTCGCCGCGTTCACGGCTGCGCTCGGCACGGTCGGCAACCCGTCGTCGATCCACAGCGCCGGTCAGCAGGCGAAGATGCTGCTCGAGGACGGCCGTGCCGCGGTGGCGCGGTCGCTCGACGCCGAACCGGTCGAGGTCGTCTTCACCTCCGGCGGCACGGAGAGCATCAACCTCGCCGTGAAGGGGTTGTTCTGGGCCCGGCAGCAGGACCGCCCGCGGCCCCGCATCGTCGTGCCGGCGGGGGAGCACCACGCGACCGTCTACACGGTCGCCTGGCTGGAGCAGCACGAGGGTGCGGTCGTCGACGTGGTCCCGTTGGACGAGCAGGGTCGCGTGGACCTCGCCGCCCTGGAGGCACGGCTCGCCGACGCCTCGGACGTCGCCCTGGTCACGTTCCTGTGGGCGAACAACGAGGTGGGCACCATCCAGCCCGTCGGACGCATCGTCGCGCTCGCGCACGCCGCGGGCGTGCCCGTGCACAGCGACGCGGTCGCCGCGTACGGCCAGGTGCCGGTGTCCTTCGCCGCGTCCGGGCTCGACGCGCTCAGCGTCTCCGCGCACAAGATCGGCGGCCCGGTGGGCATCGGCGCGCTCGTGCTCGGGCGCACGGCGACGGTCGAGCCGCTCATCCACGGCGGCGGGCAGCAGCGGCAGGTCCGGAGCGGGACGCAGGACGCCCCGGCCGCGGCGGCGTTCGGGGTCGCCGCGTCGGCGCCGCACGCGGACGTGCGGGTCCTGCGCGACCGGCTCGTCGCGGGGGTCCGGGCATCGGTGCCGTCCGCGGTGCTGATGGGGGACCCGGTCGACCGGCTCCCGGGCAACGCCCACTTCACGTTCCCCGGGTGCGAGGGCGACTCGCTGCTGTTCCTCCTCGACGCCGCGGGGGTCGCGGTGTCGACGGGCTCGGCGTGCCAGGCCGGCGTGCCCGAGGCGTCGCACGTGCTGCTCGCGATGGGACTCTCCGAGCAGGACGCACGCGGAGCGCTCCGGATCACCCTCGGCCACACCACGGCCGAGGCCGACGTCGACGCGTTCCTCGCGGCCCTGCCGGACGCCGTGGCACGTGCGGGGGCCGCGGGCATGGCGTCCCGGGAACCGCTGCTCGGCCGGTAGCGCGGCCCTCGGCGGACTACGGGCGCTCGTCGACCAGGGCGACGAACCGGCTGCCGATGCCCTCGACCTCGCGGCGGACGAACCCGGCCGTGGGGTCCGGTGCCTGGTAGGGCGCGTGGTAGTCGCACATCAGGTGGTCCCAGTCCGGCCACCACTTCTTGGGTCGTGCGTCCTCCGCGTAGCCGCAGACCACACACGCCAGGGTGACCCAGACCTTCCTGGTGCCGGTGCGGTTGGTCCGCGACTGCACGAGCCACGCGGGCGGGTCCTGCTCGATGGCCGTCAGCTCTGCGTCGCTGAGGCGTGCGGGGATCCCGTGGTGGGTCGCCATCTCGAGGGGGATGTCGAGCCGGATGGCGGCGTCGCGGCGGGAGAGCATCCGACCAGGGTAGGTCCTCGCGGTGCGCCCCTGCTGCGTCCCGCTGCGCCGGACGGGCCCGTCGGCTCGCTGTCCCCAGTCCGGGGTGCACCTGCTCCGACCGCTGTCGAACCGGTCACGGCGCCCGATAGTCGCCAACGTCCCGGTCGGACAGGGACGGACCATGTGCAGAGGAGCAGGCGATGGACGTGCAGGCGGACCACGACGCGGTGCGGGCGCGAGGAGACCTGGGGGCGGTCCTCGTCCGCGGGCACGCACGTCGACGCTCGGTCGTCGTCATCGGCATCGTGTCCGCGATCATCGCTGCGGCGCTCGACCCGTCGCCGGCGCTCGCCGCGAGCACGACGACGGGCGCGTTCGACGGCGTCGTCGCCGGACCCGGGACCGTCACGGTCCGCGGGTGGGCGGTCGACCGGGCACGGTCGAGCCGCTCGACGTCCGTCCGCGTCACCGTCGGGGGCACCGCGGTCGGCACGATCCCGGCCGCCTCGACCCGCGCCGACGTGAACCGCGTCCTCCGCGTCACCGGCGCCCACGGCTACGGGGCATCCCTCGTCACCACGAAGACCGGCAGGCAGTCGGTGTGCGTCACGGCGCAGAGCCTGTCCGGCCGGAAGGACGTCGCGCTCGGGTGCCGGACGGTCGTCGTCCAGGACCCCTCACCGGCCGGCTCGCTCGACGGCGTCACGACGGCGCCGGGCAGCGTGGTGGTCCAGGGGTGGACCCTCGACCCGAACACCCCGGCCGGTGCGACCGACGTCGCCGTGACCGTCGGCCGCACCCGGGTCGCGACCGTGCGCACCGACGTCGCCCGGGGCGACGTCAACCGGGTCCGCCGCGTCACCGGGACCCACGGGTTCGCTGCGTCGGTCGCGACGACGAAGACCGGCACGCAGTCGGTGTGCGTCGTCGGGGTGAACGTCGGCCCGGGGACCGACCGGCAGCTCGGGTGCCGGACGGTGACCATCCCGGCCGCGCTGCCCGACGCCACGCCGTCCACCGCACCCTCCACGGCGCCCGCACCGCCCGTCCCGACGCCACCGGACGGCTCGGGCACGTCGGACCAGCAGGACGGCGGGGTGATGCCGGCGGCCGCGTCGGGGTGGACCCGCGTCTTCGGGGAGGACTTCACGACACCGGCGTCCGCCGGGGACTTCACGACGACCTACGGCGACCGCTTCATCGCCTACGACGGGTTCGGCGACACGAGCGGCGTCGGGATGTACCGCCAGTCCGCGATCTCGGTGGCCGACGGGACACTCGACATGCACATGCACACCGACGCCACCGGCCGACCCACCGGTGCCGCGGTCATCCCGCTCGTCGGCGGACGGTGGGGCGGGCAGACCAGCGGCCGGTACGACATCCGCCTCCGAGCGGACCCGGTCGCGGGGTACGGCCTCGCCGGACTGCTGTGGTCGGACACCAACACCTGGGAGGACGGGGAGGTGGACTTCCCCGAGGGGGCCCTCGACGGCACCGTCACGCTCTCGAACCACTGCCCGGGCGATCCGTCGGTGAACTGCCTGCACCGGGAGCTCGCGACGACGTTCTCCGACTGGCACACCTACACGATCGAGTGGTCGCCGACGAAGCTGGAGTACCTCGTCGACGGC
This sequence comes from Curtobacterium sp. SP.BCo, assembly GCF_051903265.1. Classification (GTDB taxonomy): domain Bacteria; phylum Actinomycetota; class Actinomycetes; order Actinomycetales; family Microbacteriaceae; genus Curtobacterium. The sequence continues at coordinate 2,742,874 of NZ_CP194337.1, read as the reverse complement.
GTGAGCGTGGCCTCGACGACGCAGGCCATCCCCACGAAGCCGCTGCACCTCGTCCTGCAGGCCGCGACGGCGTCCTCGCAGAAGCCGTCGAAGAACGCTGCCGGCGACGTGCAGGTCGCGTGGATGAGCATCTCCCGCGCCGGATGACGGCCACGGGGCGGGCACCGGCCACGCCGCCGACCGGACCGGCCTGACGGAACCGCGCCGTGCCTCCCGGTCGGCCGGAGGGGACGCACGCCGGTAGGATCGGTGACCATGGTCGAACTGGACTTCACCGAGCAGATCTCCGCCCTCCGCGAGACCTTCGGCAACATCCGCTCGGTGGTCGACGTCGACCGCCTGCAGCGCGAGATCGCCGACCTCAGCGAGCAGGCCGGGGCCCAGAACCTCTGGGACGACGTCGAGCACGCGCAGCAGGTGACGAGCGCGCTCTCGCACCGGCAGTCGGAACTGAAGAAGGTCACCGACACCGAGCGGCGCATCGACGACCTCGAGGTCCTCGTCGAGATGGCGAACGAGGCCGACGACCAGGAGTCCGCCGACGAGGCAGCCGCCGAGCTCAAGGCGATCCAGAAGACCATGGGCGACCTCGAGGTGCAGACGCTCCTCGACGGCGAGTACGACGACCGTCCCGCGGTGATCACGATCCGCGCCGGTGCCGGTGGCGTCGACGCCGCGGACTTCGCCGAGATGCTCCTGCGCATGTACCTGCGCTACGCGGAGCAGCACGGCTACAAGACGACCGTGATGGACACGTCCTACGCCGAGGAGGCCGGCATCAAGTCGGCCACGTTCGAGGTGGACGCGCCGCACGCGTTCGGCACCCTGTCGGTCGAGGCCGGCACGCACCGCCTCGTCCGGATGTCGCCGTTCGGCGCCGCCGGCAAGCGGCAGACGTCGTTCGCCGCGGTCGAGGTCATCCCGCTCATGCCGGAGACCGCCGTCATCGACATCCCCGAGAACGACATCCGCGTCGACGTGTTCCGCTCGTCGGGCCCCGGCGGCCAGTCGGTCAACACGACGGACTCCGCGGTCCGCCTGACCCACATCCCGACCGGCACCGTCGTCTCGATGCAGAACGAGAAGTCGCAGATCCAGAACCGTGCTGCCGCGATGCGCGTGCTGCAGTCGCGCCTCCTGCTCCTGAAGAAGGAAGAGGAGAACGCGAAGAAGAAGGAACTCGCCGGCAACATCACGGCGAGCTGGGGCGACCAGATCCGTTCGTACGTGCTGGCGCCGTACCAGATGGTGAAGGACCTCCGGAGCGAGCACGAGGTGAACAACCCCTCAGCCGTGTTCGACGGTGACCTCGACGGGTTCATCAACGCCGGCATCCGCTGGCGCAAGCAGTCCGTCGACGCGTAGGGGGACCTGAGCCGCGCGCCTCGGCCGTTTTCCGAGCGGGGCGACCTACCCTGATCCGGTCATGATCAAATTCGACCAGGTCACCAAGGTGTACTCGGGCAACCCGAGTCCCGCGCTCGACGCCATCTCCCTCGAGATCCTCAAGGGGGAGTTCGTCTTCCTCGTGGGTGCGTCCGGGTCCGGCAAGTCCAGCTTCCTCCGCCTCGTGCTGAAGGAGGAGAAGCCGTCGCGCGGGCAGATCCACGTGCTCGGGCAGCGGCTCGGCGCCCTGTCCTCGCGCAAGGTCCCGTACTTCCGCCGCAACCTCGGCGTGGTCTTCCAGGACTTCCGCCTCCTCCCGAACAAGAACGTCTTCGACAACGTCGCGTTCTCGCTGCAGGTGATCGGCAAGAGCAAGGGCTTCATCAGCGAAGCCGTCACCGACGTCCTCAAGCTGGTCGGCCTCGCCGGCAAGGCGACCCGCATGCCGCACGAGCTCTCCGGTGGTGAGCAGCAGCGCGTGGCGATCGCCCGTGCCGTCGTGAACAAGCCGGCGATCCTCCTCGCCGACGAGCCCACCGGAAACCTCGACCCGACGACCTCGGCGGGCATCATGGCGCTCCTCGAACGCATCAACCAGGGAGGCACCACCGTGCTCATGGCGACCCATGACGCCAGCATCGTGAACCAGATGCAGCGCCGCGTCATCGAGCTCTCGAACGGGACGATCCTGCGCGACGAGCAGTCCGGTGGCTACCAGACCCAGGCGGTCCCGATCCAGCGCGGCGCCGGCGTCTCGAACACCACCGGCATCCAGACCATCCCGGGGATCATCCGATGAGGCTCGGGCTCGTCATGTCCGAGGTCGGCTCGGGCCTGCGGCGCAACGCGTCGATGGTCGTCTCGGTCGTCCTCGTGACGTTCATCTCGCTCACCTTCGTGGGCACCGCGATCCTGTTGCAGATGCAGATCAACCAGATGAAGGGCTACTGGTACGACCGGGCCCAGGTCGCGGTCTACCTCTGCACGGACACCGACACCACGGGCAACTGCACCGGCGCGAAGGCGACCGACGACCAGCGCCAGCAGGTCAAGGCCCAGCTCGAGTCGTCCACCCTCAAGCCGTACATCGAGAAGACGTACTACGAGGACCAGGACCAGGCGTACGACCGGTTCAAGCAGCAGTTCAAGGACTCGCCCGCGACCGAGTTCGTGAAGCCCGAGTACCTCAACGAGACCTTCTGGGTGAACCTGAAGAACCCGTCGCAGGCGGACGTCCTCGTCGAGAGTCTGTCGAAGGTCGCCGGCGTGCAGAGCGTCGTCGACCAGCGCGGGTACCTGCAACCGATCTTCAACCTGCTCAATGCGTCGTCGTACACGGCGATCGGGATCGCGGCACTCATGCTCGTCGCCGCCGTGCTCCTCATCGCGACGACGATCCGACTGTCCGCCTTCAGTCGGAGGCGGGAGCTCGGCATCATGCGCCTGGTGGGTGCGTCGAACCGCTTCATCCAGACACCGTTCGTGCTCGAGGGGGTGATCGCCGCGGCCATCGGGGCGGTCCTCGCGGGTGGCGCGATCGTGGCCGTCGTGTGGTTCTTCGTCCGGAACTACCTGTCCCAGCGCTTCTCCGGTACGGCGTTCATCGGCATGGGCGACGCGGCCATCGTGGTGCCGGCGGTGATCGTCATCGGTGTGCTCCTCGCGGCGCTGTCGGCGTTCGTGGCGATCCGCCGCTACCTCAAGGTCTGACCCCGCGGTCGACGTGCGGCGCGCCGGGAAGGTGCGCCGCACGTCGTGCGTTCGGTAGTCTGTAGGGCTGCGCATCCGCAGCGACCACCCGGAAGGAGACACGCATGGCGAAGGAACGCGGCGAGAAGATCGTGGCGACGAACCGTCGTGCGCGTCACGACTACCTCATCGAGGACACGTACGAGGCCGGCATGGTCCTGTCCGGCACCGAGGTGAAGTCCCTCCGGGAAGGCCGAGCCTCGTTGGTCGACGGGTACGCCTTCATCGACGGGGGAGAAGCCTGGCTCGACGCCGTGCACATCCCCGAGTACACCGAGGGCACCTGGAACAACCACGCGCCGCGTCGGAAGCGGAAGCTGCTCCTCCACAAGCAGCAGATCGTGAAGATCTCCCACAAGACCGCGCAGGGCGGCTACACCCTCGTGCCGTTGCAGATCTACTTCCACGACGGCCGCGCCAAGGTGGAGATCGCGGTCGCGAAGGGCAAGCGCGAGTTCGACAAGCGTCAGGCCCTGCGCGAGAAGACGGACAAGCGCGAGGCCGAGCGTGCCATGCGGTCGCGCAACCGCCTCGGCGAGTGACCCTGGCGTCACACCTCCGAGTCGACTAGACTGAGGGACTGCTCCGCGAGGAGCCTTGGCAATTCAACAGCGTGACAGCGGCTCGCACGTCCGGCCCGCATGGGGATGATCGGTTTCGACATTGCCTGTGTGCCGACGGGAAGCGGGCCGAGGACCCACGGTCATCTCGTCAACGATCCGTGGAAAACAACAAGTGCCAATTCCAAGCGCACTGACTTCGCTCTCGCTGCGTAAGCAGCCCAGCACATGAAGTCCGTCGGCCAGGTGATCGTCTTCTAACCTGAGTTCCGGCGTCATCCAGAGGACTTGCTGCACGGTTGCGCCTCAGGGCCGTGCGGGACTTGCACTGAGACTGGGCCCGTCGTCCTAGAAGCCGGTAGCAAAGGACGGGGCCGAGCAGAACGAATCATCCGGATACGCCCGTAGAAGACGTCGAATTGCAGCGATGGACGGGGGTTCGATTCCCCCCATCTCCACCATTCGCCGGACGTCGAGCCGCTGTCACGCTGTACGACCCGAACGCCCCGACACCGTCCCTGGACGATGCCGGGGCGTTCTCCGTCGAGCCACCCACGAGGACTACGATCCGGGTCAGGCGCGGGAACACGCCCGCACCGGTCCCGAACGAGAGGTCCACGCGTGGTGCAGGAGATCGCGATCCGAGTCCGTCTGCGAGAGCAGGAACGAGTGGTGCTCGCCGACTACGAGCGAGCGGTGGCCTCGGTCGCGACCGTCGCCGCGTTGGCGACCTGGCTCCCCACACCGGACGCCCGGTTGGTCATCCGTGGTCGCGGTGCCGAACCGGTCCGCCTCGAGACGGTGACGTACGGGTCGGTGATCGAGATGCTCGTGGTGCTCGACCAGCGGTCGGCGGCGGTCGAACGGGGTGCGGCGGCGATCGCGGCGCTCGTCGAGTCGGTGCGACACGAACACGTCGAGGGCGACGTCGCCGGGGTGGCCGGGGAGCTCGACCGCCTCGACCGTTCGGCGCCGCGTGGGCGCTCGGTCGTCGAGCGCTCGCTGCGCGCGTTCCTCGAGGGCGCCCGTGCGGACGTGCTCGCGCGCCGGACCACGACCCGGGTCCGTGCCGCGCAGGCGCTGCTGCGGCTCGCCGAGGACGGGGCGTCACTCGTCGTCGAGCGGGTGGACGACGCCCTCGCCCCGGTGGTGGAGGAGCACGCGGTCGACGTGCTGGAGGACACCGGCAGCGCGGTGGTCGTCGAGCCGGTCGACGGCGTCGAGTCGCCGGAGCCGGAGCCTGAGCCGGAGTCGGAGCCGGAGCCGGCGCCGGCGCCGGCGGCGGCGAAGCCGAAGAAACAGGCCGACAAGAAGTCCAGCAAGAAGAAGAAGGACGACGGCAAGCAGAAGGCGAAGGACGACAAGAAGAAGAAGGACGGCGCCAAGAAGCAGTCCAAGAAGGACGACGGCAAGAAGAAGTCCAAGAAGAAGTAGCCTGAGTGCTTGTACAGCACATTTGTTTCCATTGTGTTAAACAATCCGGCGAAACTGCTGTCACGGTGCCAGAGTCGATGAGCGCGACCCCCGATCGCGGGGCCGCGTTCTCTCGACAGGAGCAACAGTGGCTACAACGACACAGGCGCTGCCGGACTCCGGCCTCAAGCGCAACGTCGGCTTCATCGGGCTCATCTGGGCCTCGACGGGGTCGATCATCGGCTCCGGCTGGCTCTTCGGCTCGCAGGAGGCGCTGAAGACCGCCGGTCCGGCCGCGATCATCTCGTGGCTCATCGGTGGCGTGGCGATCCTCGTCCTCGCACTCGTGCACGCCGAACTCGGCGGCATGTTCCCGATCGCGGGCGGAACAGCGCGGTTCCCCCACATCGCGTTCGGCGGCGTCGCCGGTGCGTCCTTCGGCTGGTTCTCGTGGCTGCAGTCCGTGACGGTCGCCCCGATCGAGGTCGAGGCGATGATCAAGTACGCGCAGCACTGGCAGTTCGCGCACCCGTGGCTGCACACGACGACGGTCGACGGTGAGACGCAGCAGCTGCTGACCGGTGCCGGGATCGCGGTGGCCGTGGTGCTGATGGCGGTCGTGACCGTGATCAACATGCTGAGCGTCAAGATCCTCGCGAACACGAACTCCGCCGCCACCTGGTGGAAGGTCGCCATCCCCCTGCTGGTCATCATCGTGCTGGCGTTCAGCGGCTTCCACGGCTCGAACTTCACGGCGGCGAACGGCTTCATGCCCGAAGGGGCGAAGGGCATCCTCGCCGCGGTGTCCACCTCGGGCATCATCTTCGCGTTCCTCGGGTTCGAGCAGGCGGACCAGCTCGCCGGTGAGGCGAAGAACCCGAAGCGCGACATCCCGCGCGCCGTCATCGGTTCGGTGCTCATCGGGCTCGTGATCTACCTGCTGCTCCAGGTCGTGTTCCTCGGCGTCCTGCGCTCCGACGCGATCCAGGGATCGTGGGCGACCGCGGACTTCACGAAGTACACCGGTCCGTTCGCGGACATCGCGATGGCGGCCGGGATCACCTGGCTGGCCGTGATCATCTTCATCGACGCGATCATCTCGCCGGCCGGTACCGGTCTGATCTACGTGACCGCGACGTCGCGCATCTCGTACGGTCTGAGCCGGAACGGCTACTTCCCGAAGGCGTTCGAGTGGACGACCAAGCAGGGCGTGCCGTGGGTCGGGCTCATCGTGGCGTTCGTCGTCGGGTGTGCGTGCTTCGCGCCGTTCCCGTCGTGGCAGGGGCTCGTCAGCCTCATCACGAGCGCCTCGGTGCTGATGTACGCGGGGGCGCCGCTGGCCCTCGGGGCGTTCCGGAAGCGCATCCCCGAGATCGAGCGTCCGTACCGGATGCCCGCCGCGACCGTGCTGTCACCGATCGCGTTCATCGTCGCGAACCTCATCATCCTCTGGACCGGGTGGGACACCGACTGGAAGCTCGGCGTCGCGATCCTCATCGGCGCCGCGGTGATCATCCTCAACAACGTCTTCCGCGGCGCGTCCAGCGTCCGTCCCCGGTGGGACTGGAAGGCGGCGCAGTGGCTGCTGCCCTACCTGATCGGCATGGGGCTCATCGTGTTCCTCAGCGACTTCGGACCGCTGACGCACCCGGTGTTCCCGCTGTGGGTCGACATCGTCGTGGTGGCGGTCTTCTCGCTGATCATCTACTACTGGGCGATCAACTCCGCCTCCGACCGTGAGGAGATCCTCCGCACCGCCGAGGACGTCCGCGAGGTCGAGGAGACGACGGTGGTGGAGCCGGTCCACCACTGACCGTCAGAAGTCGAACAGGTTCGCCCGGATCCCTCCGGCGCCGTACTCCCGTCGCAGGAGCCCACGGCGCCGGAGGACCGGCACCAGGTCGCCGAACATCCGGTACACCTGCGCCGGGTGCAGGTCGCCGGAGAAGATGACCCCGTCGTTGTCGGCGTCCGAGCCGAGCTCCTCGATGAAGTCGGCGAACTCGTCGGCCGTGCCGACGAAGCCCTCGCGTGCCGACACCCGTCCCGCGCGTGCCTTCCGGGTGAGGAGCGTGCGCAGCGGCGCGTCGGGGGTGTCCCCGACGAGTCCGCGGATCGTGCCGGCGGACACGTGGTCGCCGAACGTGCCGGCGGGGATCGGTGCGTCGAGGTCGAGGGACAGCAGGTCGGTCTCGGAGTCGCTCGACCACGCGATCGCCGCCGTGCGGAGGTCGTCGTCGGACGGGTGCCGGGACGCCTCGACGACCCGGTCGGCCTCCTCGGGGGACGACACGATCACGGGCTTCAGCACGAACAGGACGCGCAGGTCGGCGGCGCTCCGCCCCGCGGCTGCTGCGGCGTCGACGATCCGGGCGCGGTAGTCGCGCACGGCCGATGCGGACAGCGGCGCGAGTGCCAGTTGCAAGTCCGAGTGCGTCCCCGCGAAGGCGAGCCCGCGCCCGGACCCGCCGGGGGAGACCACCACCGGGTCGCTGTCGAGCGGCAGGGCGTTGAGCGGGCCGTCGGCGGTGAAGTAGGTGCCCTCGTGGTGGAAGGCGTCCAGTGCGTCGCCGTCCGCGAAGTGCCAGGTCGACGGATCACCGACGTACCCGGCGTCACCCCACGAGTGCCAGAGGCGTCGGAGCAGCCCGATCCACTCCTCGGCGCGGTCGTACGCCTGGTCGTGCGGCAGCGGCGAGCGTCCGGCGTGCCGAGCGCTCCCGGTGTCCGTCACCACGTTGATGCCCAGGCGCGAGCCGGACAGGTGCGCCAGCGTCGCGAACTGTCGCGCGGCGAGGTACGGCGGCGTGAACCCGGCGTTCACGGTCGGTGCGATGCCGATGTGCGAGGTCGCGGCGAACAGGTACGGCGCGAGCAGCAGCGGGTCGTGCTTCGGTCCGCCGTACGCCTGCCGGATGCGCAGGTCGAGCGTCGACGGGTTGCCGAGCGAGATGGCGTCCTCGGCGATGACGAGGTCCATGCCCGCCTGCTCGAGCGCGCGGACGGACTGCTGGTACAGGTCCGGCTTCGTCCAGTCGTGGCCCCAGTCCCAGTCGGACCGGCCCCACGCCTGCGGGCCGAAGCCGCGCGAGAAGAAGTACCCGAAGTGCTGCAGTTCCGCCATTGCCTAGAGTTCCTCCGCGATCACGTGCGTTCCCGGGACCGAGTGTTCCAGGGACGCACGCTCCGCGTCGGAATCGAGCAGTGCCTCCCGGCCCGCGCCGCGCAGTGCGGCGAAGCCGCGCTCGAGGTCCCGGACCAGGTCCGCGACGTCCTCGATGCCCACCGACAGGCGGATCAGCCCGTCGTCGATGCCCTGGTCGGCGCGCTCTTCCGGTGTCTTGCCGGCGTGCGTCGTCGTCGCGGGGTGCAGGATCAGCGAGCGGACGTCACCGAGGTGGGTCATCCGGCTGAACAGCTGCACCGTGTCGATGAAGGTCCGTGCGGCGGCTTCGCCGCCTGCCAGCGTGAACGCGAACACGGACCCGGCACCGCGCGGCAGGTAGCGCTGGGCGAGGTCGTGGAACGGACTGGAGGCGAGACCCGCGTAGTCGACGCTCGTCACCTCCGGCTGGTCCTCCAGGAAGGACGCGATCGCCAGCGCGTTCGCGCTGTGCCGTTCGACGCGCAGCGACAGCGTTTCGATGCCCTGGCGCAGCAGGAAGGCGTTGAACGGCGAGGGCGTCGGGCCGATGCGCGACGCGATGACGTCGCGGGCGAAGACGACGAACGCGCGGTGACCGTAGCGCTCCACGTAGCTCTCGCCGCCGAGCGACCGTTCCGGGCGGGTCAGGTGGGTCCAGCGTTCCGGCGAGGCCGACCAGTCGAACGAGGCGCCGTCGACGACCACGCCGCCGAGGCCGGCGCCGTGCCCGGACAGGAACTTCGACGCCGAGTGGACGACGATGTCCGCGCCGTGCTCGAACGGTCGGACGAGGTACGGCGTCGCCAGCGTGTTGTCGACGATGAGCGGGACCCCGGCGCGGTGCGCGACGCCCGCGACCCCAGCGACGTCGAGCACGTCGTTCTTCGGGTTCGGGATCGTCTCGGCGAAGAACGCCTTCGTGTTCGGTCGGACGGCGCCGGCCCACTGGTCGAGGTCGCGCTGGTCGGCGACGAAGTCCACCTCGATGCCGAGTCGACCGAGGTTCTGCACGAGCAGGCCCTTGGTGCCCTCGTAGATGCTGCGCGCGGCGACGACGTGGTCGCCGGCCTGCAGGACCCCGAGGAACGCGATGGTGGCCGCGGCCTGACCGCTGCCGACGAGGATCGACTCCGCGCCGCGCTCGAGCAGGGCGACGCGGCGTTCGACGTCGGCGTTCGTGGGGTTCCCGAGCCGCGTGTACGTGTAGCCGTCGTCGGTGCCGGCGAAGCGGTCGCGGGCCTGGTCGAAGTCCTCGAACAGGAAGCCGGACGACATGTGGATGGCCGGGACCCTCGCGCCGTGGCCCGCGTCGGGCTGGAACCCGCCGTGCACCTGCTCGGTCGCGAAACCGTGCTCCTCGTCCGTCATCGGTCGTCCTCCTGCCGTGGTCGTGCCGGTACTCTCGCAGGCTTCCCGCGGTCCCACCGGTTTGCGGCGTCCCGTTACGGTGGGGGCATGGTGGACGACGACGTGACCCTGATCATCCGCGACGTGCGACCGTGGGGAGGGGAACGGGCCGACGTCGTCGTCGCCGGGTCCCGCATCGCCGAGGTGACCGCCCCCGGAACGGTGCCGGCGGCCGGTGCCACCGAGGTCCGTGGGCAGGGTCACCTCGCGCTCCCCGGCCTCGTGAACACCCACGCCCACGTGGACAAGAGCTGGTGGGGGCACCCGTGGGAGTCCTACGGCGGCGAGGGCGGCACCGAGGGCCGGATCGCCCACGAGCGAGCCCGTCGTGACGCGCTCGGCATCCCCGGCGAGGCCGTGGCGACGCGGGTGCTCCGCGAGTCGCTCCGCACCGGTACGACCCGGGTGCGGACCCACGTCGACGTCGACCTCGGGCTGGGGCTCCGCGGCATCGAGGCCGTCCGGGCCGCCGCGTCCGCGCTCGACGACGCGATCGAACTGTCGATCGTCGCGTTCCCGCAGGACGGCGTGCTCCGGCGGCCCGGCGTCCTCGACCTGCTGCGTCGTGCGGCGGAGACGGGTGTCGACCACATCGGTGGGCTCGACCCGTCGCTCATCGACCGCGACCCGGTCGGCCAGCTGGACGGCGTGTTCGACATCGCCGCCGACACCGGGTGCGGGATCGACGTCCACCTGCACGAACCCGCCGAGCTCGGGGCGTTCGCGTTCGACCTGGTCCTCGACCGCGTCGAGCGGCTCGGCATCGCGCCCGGCAAGGTCAACGTCGCGCACGGCTTCGCGATCGTCGACGTCGACCCGGTCCGGCGCCGCGACCTGCTCGCCCGGATGGCGGGGCTCGGCGTCACGATGACGACCGTCGCCCCGGTCCGTCTCCGGCAGTTGCCGCTGCACGAGTTCGACGAGGCCGGGGTGCGGTTCGGCTTCGGCACCGACGGCATCCGCGACCTGTGGAGCCCCTACGGCGATGGGGACGTGCTCGGCATCGCGTGGCAGTACGCCCGCGCCGGCGGGGTCGTGCGGGACGAGGACCTGTTGCGGGTGGTCGAGATCGCCTCGCGCGACGGCGCCCGGTTCGTCACGGGCGAGGTGCACGACCTCGTCGCCGGAGCACGCGCGGACGTGGTGCTCGTCGACGCCGAGAACCCGATGGACGCGCTGGTGCGCCGCGTCCCGCGGTCGCTGGTGGTGGCCGGCGGACGGGTCTTCGACCCCGCCGAGCTCGCCGAGCGCCCCTGGGAGTAGCGCGCGATCCGGACGGGAGGCGCGGGGCGGACGCGCCACGCGCCTCCAGTCCGGCTGTCAGTCGCGCTGGGCGACCGACGTCACCACCGCTGCCAGGCGTGCGCGCAGCCCCGGCGCGAGCCCCTCGGGCAACGCGTCGAGCGGGAACCACCGCGGGTCAGAACAGGGCGCGCACGCCTGCCGCCACCGTCGCCCACACCTCGAGCAGCGGGACGCGCGCGAACCACACCGCCGCGGCGTTCACCGCCACGAACAGCACGAACCACAGCCCAGCCGGCACCCGCATCTCGGCCGCGGCGATCTGGAAGTCGGTCTGCACCCGGGCCCCGGTGAGCAGCCACCGTGCGACCTGCACCACCGAGCGCAGCCCGTCGACCACGAAGAACGCCCCGACCGCCGCGACGACCAGCACCGTGGTCTCCGACGGCCGGAGCGCCACCCAGAGCGCCAACGCGTCGAAGCCGAGCACCACGAGGATCCCGAACCAGTTCCGCACGAACGCCAGCGCCACCAGCCCGATGACCCCGAGCACGACGACCGGCACCCACCGCGACCCGTGCAGCACGCCGGTGACCAGCAGGACACCGGCCCACAACGGCGCGCTGTACCCGGCGTACAGGTTGACGACCCGGACGAGCCAGCGGATCCCGCCCGGCACCCGGCCGAGCTGCACCCATGCCTCGCCGGACCCGTCCGGGTGCAGCTCGATGCGCTGGATCCGGCCGCCGAACGGGACGACGACGACCGCGTGACCGACCTCGTGCGCGATGGTCGCGGCGATGCGGGCCACCCGACCGACGAACGGCACGAACGGCAGGACGGCGCCGACGAGGAGCGCGACGAAGACGAGGGACGGGGCTGCGGTGGTCAAGGCACCAGGATCGCAGCCCCGGCCAGGAGGAAGCCGAACGACCCGCTCAGTCGAACAGCGACGGGACCAACGCCACCGAGACCACGATGATCGTCGCGATGATGGCGAGGCCCGTGAGGACGGCGAGGAACACCGTCAACCGGTTCATGTGCGTGTGCCTGGCTATTCGACCGTCACCGACTTGGCGAGGTTCCTCGGCTTGTCGACGTCGCAGCCGAGCTGCAGCGCGAGTTCGCGGGCCAGCATCTGGAGCGGGACGACCGCCTCGAGCGGTCCCCACGGCGCCGTCGCCCGGCCCCAGGCGAGGTCGCCGTGCGCGCGCGGGGTGAGCGCCGGGATGTCCGACCCCTCGCCCCCGATCGTGATGACGAAGCCGCCGCGGGCCCGGACCTCGGCGATGTTCGCCTGCAGCCGGTGCTCGCCGTGGTCCACGACGACCACCGGGGTGCCGTCGTCGACGAGCGCCAGCGGCCCGTGCTTGAGCTCACCGGCCGGGTACGCCTCGGCCCACCGGTAGCTGAGCTCCTTGAGCTTCAGTGCACCCTCGGCGGCGTACGGCAGCCCGGCGCCGCGCCCGAGGAACAGGAAACCGGTGGCCTCCTTGACGCTCGACACGAGCAGCGGGATGCGGTCGGCGGCGATCGCCGCAGCGTGGTCGATCCGTGCGGGCAGGTCGGTCAGCTCCGCGACGAGCGCGGCGGCGCGCGCCGGGTCGATCCGGCCGGAGGCGACCATCGCGGAGATCATCGCGGCGACCCCGACGACGACCTGCGCCGTGAACGTCTTCGTCGCGGCGACACCGATCTCCGGGCCGGCGTGGCAGTCGAGCACGGCGTCGGCGCGGCGGGCGAGCGAGGAGTGCACGTTGTTCGTCAGGGCGAGCACTGGGTGACGGTCCTCGAACCGGTCGAGGGCGCGGAGCACGTCGGCGGTCTCACCGGACTGGCTGATCGCGACGACCAGGGTCCCGGTCCCCAGGACGGCCTGGTCGGCCTCACTGGCGACGACGATGTCGGTGGGCAGTCCGCCGATGCCGCGCAGCGCCGTCGCGATCACCTGTCCGGCGTTCAGGGAGGTGCCGCACGCGACGATCGCGAGCCGGTGGAAGCCGGGGAGTCCGAGGCCGACCCACATGCTGCCGTCCGCTGCCCGACGGGCGACACGGTCGAGGATCGAGGTGACCACGGCGGGCTGCTCCTCGATCTCCTTCGCCATGTGGTCCGGGTGCTCGCCGAGCTCGAGCGCGGTCGCCGCGAACGGGGCCGGCGTCGGGAACGGCACCGGCACGGTGACCCCGGCGGAGGACCACGTCCACGCCTCGCCGAGCTCGACGACGTCACCGTCGCGGAGCGCCACGAAGGTCTCGCACCACTCGGCGATCGCACCGATGTCGCTCGCCACGAAGTCGCCGCGGGCGGACCGTGCGACCACCAGCGGCGAGCGCTGCGCGGCGACGACCATGCGGCCGTCCCGGGCGTCGAGCACGACGATCGCCCACGAGCCCTCGAGCTGCGCGGTCGCGATCTGCACGGCGAGCATGAGGTCCGGGTCGACGGCGAGCGCCCGCTCGACGAGGTGCGCGATGACCTCCGAATCGACGTCCGACGCGAACACGTGGCCCTGCCGTTCGAGCCTCGCCCGCAGCTCGTCGGCGTTCTCGACGATGCCGTTGTGGACGATGCTGATCCGGCCGGAGCAGTCGGCGTGCGGGTGGGCGTTCGTCTCCCGGACCACGCCGTGCGTCGCCCAGCGGGTGTGGCCGATGCCGACACCGGTGAGCGCGTCGCCGGACCGGGCGGACACCAGCGTCCGGAGGTCGCCCACGCGGGACACCGAGCGGATCGTCTCACTCCGGCCGGACGCGGTGCGGACCGCGATCCCGGCGGAGTCGTATCCGCGGTACTCGAGTCGCTCGAGGCCGTCGAGCAGGTAGGGCGTCGCGTCGTCGGTGACGCGGGCCGCGATGATGCCGCACATCTGGGGTCCCTTCGGGTGGGGAGGCAGCGGGGGAGGGGAGCGGGTCGGCACCGACCGCCGTCGGGTCTGCCGTGCGTCCGGTCCGCCGGCCCGGACCGCCGCCCGTCCTCGGATCAGGCGAGGACGGACGACGGCGTACGTGGGCCGACGGTTCGGGTACCGGACGGGGTACCACGGGCTGGTTCCCGGAGGAACACGGCGGTCGGTGCACCAGAAGCCTCACCCGGCGTCGGTGACACGGCAACGGTCGTCGGTCGCTCTTGCGGTTCCCCGCGCGCGGGGTGCGCGCGGATGCGGACGCGTGCGGTCTCCCGCAAGCGGCCCACGGGGGTCGGTGGTGACCCCGGAACGGACGGGAGGCCCGGTACCAGCTGGTACCGGGCCTCCCGTCCGACGGACGGTCGTGTCCAGATCAGGTGAGCAGCGCGACCAGGTGCGACCGCGACCGCGCTCCCACCTTCCGGTAGATCTGCGTCAGGCGCAGCTCCACCGTCCGCTGGGACATGAACAGCGACGAGGCGATCTCGCGGTTGCGGTACCCCTCCGTCACCTTCTGGACGACGGCGCGCTCCTCCGCGGTGAGCGACGTGAGCACCGCCGACGCGTCCGGCGCGCTGCGGGGCGTCCCGGGCATCGACGCGGACAGCACCGGACCGGAGCGCAGCGACGACGGAGCACCGAACGACGGCATCGCGACCGTCGCCGCCGGCGTCGCGAGCGGACGCCGGAGCCCCGCCGCCTCGTACGCCGCGGCAGCCGCCGCACCGAGCCGCGGACGCTCCGTCGGGTTCCCGACCGCGGCGAGCGCCGCGAGGGTCCGAGCCCGTTCGAACTGCGAGTCGTGCGGCTGGAACAGCTCCAGGGCACGGCGACGCGCGGTGTCGCGGGTGGTGTCGTCGGCGACGAGGGCCAGGCTCCGCGCCAGCACCAGCGCACCCCAGCGGGAGGGACGCGAGTGGTGGTCGGCTGCGAGTCGGGCCGCGATCGTGCGGGCGTCGTCGATCCGGCCGAGGCGCGTGTACGCCTCCACCAGGTCGCCGAGGTGTCGCAGGACCGCCGGGTTCCGCAGCGACCGGCCGATGGCGTCGGCGGCCTCCAGGGACGCGGCGGCCTCGTCGATCCGGCCGTCGAGCAGCAGCACCCGGCCGCGCAGGGCGTGCAGCTTGGCGGTCGCGCCCCACAGTCGGTTCGTGGAGCGCTGTGCGAGGCACCGGTCGATGACCTCGAGCGCCTCGGGGGAGCGTCCCTCGGCGAAGTGCCGCCACGCGATCGCGATCGCACGGGACGGCTCACGGAGCCGCTCGACGACCGACGAACCGGCCTCCCACACGTCGATCGCGCGGAGCGCCTGCCGGAAGTTCCCGGAGCGCACCTCGTTCTCGGCGGACAGGTAGCGTGCCGCTTCCGTCCACACCGGCAGCGCCTCCTGTCCCCGGGCGAGGACGAGGGCGAAGACGCGGCGGGCACTGCGGTACCGCTCGGCGATGCTCAGCGCGTGGGCGAGGAGCAGCAGGGCGGGTTCCGACATCGTCAGGAGCGTCGCGCTGGACAGACCGTCGTGGAGTTCCGCATCGGCCGGCAGGGTCCCGTCGACGGCGGCGATGAGCTCGCGTGCCGTCGTCGTGATCTCCAGCGTGTGCGGGGACGCCGACCGGCTGAGCGGTTCGGCGCGGGCGAGGAGGTCCCGTGCGTGGTCGAGCTCCCAGGCCTCGGCCCGGAAGCAGGCCACCATCGCGAGCAGTCCCGCCACGGCGTCGGCCTCGACCGCGTCCTCCGGGTCGGCCGGCACGAGGAGCTCGTCCGCGTGCACGGCATCGCCGCTGAGGTACTGCACCGAGTACTCCAGGCGGAGCCGACGGGTCTCGTCGGACATCGCCCGGAACGGCCGGATCGCCGCGAGGTACCGCGCCGCGAAGCCGAGCAACCGGTTCGCGAGCAGGGCCTCGGTGACCCCGAGGAGCGCTGCGTGCTCGTCCTCGGTGCCGCCGCCGACGTGCAGCGCACGTTCGGTCAGGACGATCGCCGCCTGCGCGTTGCCGTCCGCCACGTACGACCGTGCCGCACGGAGCAGCGCGACCACGTCGGGGACGTCGTCGACGAAGCTGCGGTGCCAGGCCGTCGCACGCGGGTCGGACTCGGCGCTCGCCGCGGCCAGCTCCGTGTGGGCGGCCCGACGGTCCCGGGCCGGCATCCGCCAGTACAGCGCGGAACGGACCAGGGGGTCGCGGACGGTGACGGTCTGACCCTTGACGGACGTGAGTCCGGCGTCGGCCAGGTCGTCGAGCTCGTCACGGTCCCACCCGGCGGCCTTCGCCACGGGGACGAGGGCCAGTCGTGCGAGGACGTCCAGATCGCGTCCTGCAACGGAGCCGAGCGCCAGGGCCGCGATGGCCTCGGTGGTCGGCGTCGGGCGGAGCGGCAGCACGAGCGGCTCGGAGCCGTTCAGCTGCTCGCGGCTGAGCACGGCGAGCTGTTCCTGCAGCGCGCCGGGGTTGCCGCCGGTCTCCTGGGCGAGGACCGCGAGGACGCCGTCGTTCGCCTCCTCGGGGGCCATGGCACGGGCGAGCACGAGTGCCTCGTCCGCGGGCAGCGGTTCGATCCGGAGCATCGGCAGGGCCGCGAGCGGTCCGTCCGACGGCACCGTGCGGACCGTCGCGACGACCCGGAGTGCGGTGCCGGCGAGCCGTGACGCGAGGAACGCGATGAGCTCCTGGCTCTCCACGTCCATCCGGTCGAGGTCGTCGATCAGCACGAGGGTCGGCGGCAGGGTGAGGGCGTGCACGGCATCGAGGAAGTCGTGCGCCGCGGCCAGCCCCGGCGTCTGCCGGTCACCGGGAGCACTGCCCTGCAGGAGGTGCGCGATGTGTGCCGTCGCCCGGGGGTCGTCGAGTGCGGTGAAGAGCGACGTCACGCCGGCCAGGGGCCAGTGGGACTCGCTCCCGTTCACGCCGACGCGGACGACGGGGAGGGAGACGCGGTTCGAGACCGCGTCGAGGACGCTGCTGCGTCCGGAACCAGGGTCGCCGACGACGACCATCGCTGACTCACGAGGGAGTACAGCAAGGGTCGCGATCCGGTCGACCTCGAGACGGCGACCGGTGAGTCCCATGACTCACCGGCCTCCGGGCCCGGAAGCGGATGCGGCGGAGAGAGAACGGCTGCCGACGCGGTGGTTCGCCGCGTGGATGGCCGGACGTGGGGCGGCGAGGGAACGCGCGCCGGAGCTGTCGGTAGTGGAATGCGGTTGACGAGTGAGGGTGCACTCGGTTCCGCTCGGGAACGATGAAGTCATCGTCTGTATCACCCCTCGGGTTAGGGTCTTCGGACGAAGCACGACCGGTCTGGTTCCGTTCGGAGCTAGGGACTCCGATGCGGCTCCTGACCTGTCGCCTGAGAGAAAGGTAACTCAGGTCTCGACCCGCTTGGCCGGTCTCCGCAATCTGATCCGGCCCCCGCTGCCCCCAGTCCGGGGGGGCCATGTGACCCCCACGGGGGTGACATGGTGGACAGATCAGTCCGTTTCGGGGGACATCGGCGTCCCCCTCCCGTCGGACCTGGTGGCCCCTGTCCCGCGGAAGTGGGGTCGCGGTGGCGGCGCGGGTCCGTCAGCGACGGATGACGTCGACCACGGCGTCGTGCACGAGGCCGTTCGTCGCGAGGGCACTGCCGTGCCAGGGACCGGGGTCGCCGTCGAGCGAGGTGAACCGGCCGCCGGCCTCCTCGACGATCGGCACGAGGGCGGCCATGTCCCAGGGCTTCAGGTCGGGCTCGCCGGCGATGTCGAGGACCCCCTCGGCGACGAGCATGTACGACCACATGTCCCCGTAGGCCCGGGTTCGCCAGACCTTCCGGGACAACTCGATCAGGCTGTCCAGCCGGTCGTCGTCGTCCCACTGCTGGATGCTGTTGTAGCTCAGGCTCGCGTCGGCCAGGTCGCCGACACCGGAGACCCGGAGCGGCCCGTCGAACGAGTGCGCGCCCTGCCCCGATGCCGCCCACCAGCGCTTCCCGAGGGCGGGGGCGCTCACGACGCCGAGCACCGGTCGGCCGTCCACGGCGAGCGAGACGAGCGTCGCCCAGACCGGCACGCCGCGCAGGTAGTTCGCCGTGCCGTCGATCGGGTCCACGACCCACTGCCGGTGCCCCTCGCTCAGCGCCTCGGCGCCGGTGTCCGCCGTGGTCTCCTCGCCGAGGAACGCGTCATCGGGACGCTCTGCCGCCAGACGCTCGCGGAGGGCCCGCTCGACGGCTTGGTCGGCGTCCGTCACGTGCGTGCTGTCGGCCTTCTTCGACACGTGCAGGTCGGCCGCACGGAACCGCGCGAGGCTGATGGCGTCTGCGGTGTCGGCGAGGGAACGGGCGAAGTCCAGGTCGGCGCTGAGGTCCACGACGGTCAGCGTAGCGTCCTAGGCCGCCACGACCTCTTCCTCCTCCAGCGCCGTGACCTCGCGCTCACGGGCGATCCGGGCACGACGTGCGACGAGACCGTGCACGACGACGCAGAGCAGCACCGCGGCGGCGAGCCACAGCGCCAGCACGAGCGACGAGCGGCCGAGCGAGGCACCCGGGAAGTACTGCAGGTCCTGCGCTGCCTGCAACCACGCGGCGCCGCTCCAGAACGTGTTGAGGCCGGCGAAGAACCCCGGCTGGAACGCGGGCTGGAAGATGCCGCCCGACGACGTGAAGTTGAGCATCACGAAGAGCATCGTGAGGATCGGCGTCGTCCATCGGCCGAGCAGCGGGTGCAGCCCCACGCCGAGCGCGACGATGATCGCGTCGTACATCCAGGCGAACAGGAAGATCTCCCAGCGGTGCGTGGTGATGATCCCGTAGACCGGTCCGGCGATCAGGATCCCGATGCCGGCGACGACCCCGGCGGTCGCCAGGCCGATCACCGCCGTCCAGAGCGGACGCAGCCGGGTGGCGAACGCGGCCACGGCGATCGCGGAGGCGTACCCGCCGACGCTCAGCGCGACCAGGAGGAAGAAGAGCCCCTGACCGGTGGTGTCCTGGTCGCCCGAGGGGACCACGTCCTGCACCGTGAAGGGCAGGTGCGCCTGGTACGCGATCGGCATGAAGATCTTCTGCGCGGCACTCGCGGTCGTCTCGGACGCCGCCGTGGAGACGTAGAGCGTCGCACCGGTGGCCGTGGGGGCGTAGACCGCCGCGAGGTCGCGGTCGCGCACCTGTCGTTCGGCCTCGGCGGTGGAGGACACCACGTGCGTGACGAGTGCGCCGTCGGATCGGTCGGTGACGGTCTGCGCGAACACCTGGGTCGCGGCGCCCTGGCCGACGATGCCCACCGGCAGGTCGTGCGGGGTCGGGGCGTGGAAGGCACCGAGGTAGGCCAGGCCCATGCCGACGGCGAGGAAGAGTGGCACGAGGATGTGCGATCCGAAGCCCAGCAGGGTGCGGCCGAGGCCGGTGGGGTGCAGCGTCGACGGGCCCGAGGGCTGCCGGGGTCCCCGGGGCGTGCGGGGTGCGGCGTGCGAGTGGGACGGGGTGGGGGAGGTGTGCACGTGCGACGTCGTTGTCGTCATGGTGGAGGACGGGGCGTCGACGGCGGGGGTCGGCGCAAAGTTGTACTTTGCAACTTCAGACACGAAGGGCAACTGTACAACGCCGGTGCACACCTGTCGACCCGGGCTCCGCGCGGGCTCGCTGCCTCGCACCGTGCGAGGCCCGCCCCGCAGCGTGCGAGCCCTCGTTCAGTGTGCGAGGGCTGCGGCGTCCCACACTGCGCGGAACCTCGCACACTGCGGACCCGGACCGGCGCGTGCTCGATGCCTCGCACGGTGCGAGGCCCGTCCCGCAGCGTGCGAGCTTTCGTCCTCCGTGCGAGGGCACCGGCGTCCCACACTGCGTGGAACCTCGCACACTGGCGCGCAGGGCCCCGCGCCCGCGCCGCGCCTACTCCGTGCCGGGGTCGGACGCGCCCATGCCGGTGAGGAGCGCCCGGAACGAGTCCAGCCGCTCGACCCCGGTCGGACCGAGCTCGCCGTCCTGCACCCGGTCGACGATCTCCCAGTCGTGGGCCTGGTCGAGGGGGATGCCGTCCGCCGGCGCCCGCACTGGGACCGCGTGCGAGGCGAACGCCCGGAAGACGTTCGCGGGGTCGACGTGCCCCAGGCCGAACGACCGCACGCCCGGGGTGTCGATGATCCAGCCGCCGTCCCGCACCTGCAGCGCGATCGACGACGACGAGGTGTGCCGGCCGCGCCCGGTGACGGAGTTCACGACGCCCGTCGCCCGTGAGGACCCGGTGAGGGCGTTCACGAGCGTGGACTTGCCGACCCCGGAGTGCCCGACGGTGACGGTGACCTTGTCGTCGAGGACCTCGTGCAGCGCCTCGAACGGGACGTCGTCCGCGCGGCTCGTCACGATCCGGAGGGACAGGCACGCGAAGTGCGCCAGGAACGGCGTCGGGTCGGCGAGGTCGGTCTTCGTGATGCAGAGGATCGGGTCGAGGCCGGCGTCGAACGCGGCGACGAGGTACCGGTCGATCAAGCGGGTGCGCGGCTCCGGGTCGGCGGCGGCCACGACGATGAGCATCTGGTCGGCGTTCGCCACGATGACCCGCTCGACCTCGTCGGTGTCGTCGGCGCTCCGGCGGAGGAGCGTGGTGCGCTCGGCCACCTTGACGATGCGGGCGAGGGACCCCGGCTCGCCGGAGACGTCGCCGGCGAGGAACACGGTGTCGCCGGTGACGACGGACTTCTTGCCGAGCTCACGGGCCTTCGTCGCGGTGATGACCTGGTCGCCGACCAGGACGCCGAAGCGGCCGCGGTCGACGTTCGTCACCCACCCGGTCGGCGCGTCGTCGTACGTCGGCCGGACCTTCGTGCGCGGGCGGTTGCCCTTCGGGTTCGGCCGCACCCGGACGCTCGACTCGTCGTACTGCCCGTACGGCTCGTCCGCGTCCGTGTCGTCGCCGTCGACGTCGTCCCACCAGCTCATCGGGTCAGCGCTCCGCATCCGGTGTGCCGGCGCCGGTCGCGACCAGGTCGGCCCACAACGACGGGAACTGCGGCAGCGTCTTCGCCGTCGACCCGATGTCGTCGACGGCGACACCGTCGACGACGAGGCCCACGATGGCTCCGGCCGTCGCCATCCGGTGGTCGTCGTACGCGCCCCAGTCGCTGCCGTGGAGCGCGGCGGGCTCGATGCGCAGGCCGTCGTCGAGTTCGTGCACCGCGCCTCCAGACCGGTTCACGTCCGCCGCGAGCGCGGCGAGACGATCCGTCTCGTGCCCCCGCAGGTGGCCGATCCCGGTGATCTCGCTCGGCCCGTCGGCCAGCGCGGCCAGCGCGACGAGCGCCGGTGCCAGTTCGCCGCCGCGGCTCAGGTCGAGGTCGACACCCGGCAAGGAGGCCCCACCCAGGATCCCGACGCCGCCGTCGACGACCAGGTCGTCGCCGTCGCGGGCCACGGTCGCGCCCCACAGGGGCAGGAGCGTCTCGAGGTCGGCGCCGACCTGCGTGGTCTCGCGGGGCCAGGTGCGGATGCGGACGGTGCCGCCGGCGACGAGCGCGGCGACCGCGAACGGCGCGGCGTTCGACAGGTCGGGCTCGATGGTGGTGTCCCGCGCCGCGATCGGCCCGGGGTGCACGACCCACTCGCCGACCGACGGCTCGTCGACGGTGACGCCGCGAGCACGGAGCGCGGCGACGGTCATCTCGATGTGCGGCATGCTCGGCAGCCGCTCGCCGACGTGCGTGAGGTGCAGGCCCTCGTCGAAGCGCGGCGCGGACAGGAGCAGCCCGGAGACGAACTGCGACGAGGCCGACGCGTCGATGGTGAGGGCGCCGCCGCGGACCGAGCCGGTCCCCGTGAACGTGAAGGGCATCGCACCGCCCCCGTCGTCGGTGACGTTGACGCCGAGGTCGACGAGCGCGCGGATGATCGCGTCCATCGGGCGCTTCCGGGCGTACGGGTCGCCGTCGACGGTGACCTCGCCGACGGCCAGGGCGGCGAGCGGCGGCAGGAAGCGCATCACGGTGCCGGCGAGCCCGCAGTCCACCCGGACGCCGCCGTGCATCGGCGCGGGCGTGATCCGGAGGTCTGGGCCGTAGGGGTTCGGGGCCGCACCGTCTTCGGGGTCGACCTCGTCGATGCCCACGCCGAGGTCCCGCAGTGCCCGGACCATCAGCGCCGAGTCGCGGGAGTGCAGCGGCAGCCGGATCGTGGAGGGGCCGTCGGCCAGGGCGGCGAGCACGAGCTCCCGGTTCGTCAGCGACTTCGACCCGGGCAGCGACACGTCGCCGCGCAGGGGACCGCGTGCGAGCGGTGCGATCCAGGGCTCGGTCCGGGACTGGGAATGCGTCGTGGCTGCCATCGGTTCACAAGGGTACTGAACGCACCGGGAGGATCATTGGCGACAGCAACACTCGTACGGTCGAGACCCGCCGTGCCGACCGAGCGCACCACGCTCGGCCTAGACTCGGGGGCGATGACGACCGACGAACCGCACGCAGCACCGCACGACCTCGTCGAGGAGACCGAGGCGCAGCTCGACGCGGTGTCGGACGAGCACGACGCGCTGGACGCCGACGCCGACGCCGAGCCGGTCGACGCGAAGACCGTGTCGGAAGCCGAGCTCCGTGGACTCTTCGAGGACCAGGCGCTGCCGTTCATGGACCAGCTGTACGGCGCGGCGATGCGGATGACGCGCAACCCCGCCGACGCGTCGGACCTCGTGCAGGAGACCTTCGTCAAGGCGTTCGCCGCGTTCCGCCAGTTCAAGCAGGGCACGAACCTGAAGGCCTGGCTGTACCGGATCCTCACGAACACGTTCATCAACACGTACCGCAAGAACCAGCGCAACCCCTACCAGGGCACGATCGACGAGCTCGAGGACTGGCAGCTCGGCGGCGCGGAGAGCGTCACCCAGTCGATCTCGGCGCGCTCCGCCGAGGCCGACGCCATCGACCACCTGCCGTCCTCCGCCGTGAAGGACGCGCTGCAGGCGATCCCGGAGGACTTCCGGATGGCCGTCTACTTCGCCGATGTCGAGGGGTTCTCCTACCAGGAGATCGCCGACATCATGAAGACACCGGTGGGGACGGTCATGAGCCGTCTGCACCGTGGTCGCCGGCTCCTCCGGGGGCTCCTGGCGGACCACGCACGTGAGACCGGCATCGTCCCGGACGCAGCGTCGACGGCGACGATGCGCGGACGGGGCCGGAAGGCTGCCGCGACCTCGGGTCGCGTCGAAGGGAAGGAAGCGCGATGAGCGGCTGCGACTGCTCGAAGGCGAAGGCCGAGCTCGAGGAGTTCCTGCACGGCGAGCTCCGCGGCGAGGACGCCGCGGACATCCGTGAGCACATGGAGGACTGCGAGGACTGCACGACCGAACACCGCGTCGGCGTCGTCCTCATCGAGACGGTCCGCCGTGCGTGCAAGGAGACCGCGCCCGAGGAGCTCCGCAACGAGGTCCTCGCGCGCATCCGACTGGAGCAGGCGACCCACTGACCGAGGTGCCGGCGCGGGCGTGTCGTCACACGCCGCTCCGGCTCGGTAGGGTCGCGGCATGACCCTCCTCGTCGAGTCGATCGCCAGCTGGTCCGACACGGACGTCGCCGACGTCGCCGCCCTCGTCCGCCTGCTCGGCCACGTCGTCGACGAGCCCGCCATGCGGGCCCGTCTCGAACGGCTCACGCCCGAGGCCGGTCATCGCACCTGGGTGGTGCGGGACGAGTCCGGCCGTGCGGTCGCCGTCGCGGGTGCGCAGGTCACGTGGGCCTACGCGAGCGACGAGCCCACGGCGCAGCTGCTCCTGCTGGTGGTCGACGAGACGGCCAGGAGGAACGGCACCGGATCCGCGCTCATCGGCACCTTCGAGACGTGGGCGGTGGAGCAGGGCGCGCGTCGGCTCAGCGCCGTCAGCGCGGCCGCGACCGACAGCGCGCACCGGTTCTACCAGAAGCGCGGCTACCACGACGCCGGGGTGCGCTACACGAAGATCGCGTAGCCGTCACATTCCTCGCGAACGTCGAAGCGCCCCGTGCCGGAGTCCCTCGGACTCCCGGGCGGGGCGCTTCCTGACGCTCAGGCCGACGCGCTCAATGCGGTCGTGATGACCTCGGTCGCCTCCTGCGCCGAACGCTTCGACGACCCCGTGGCCGGCGCGGCACTCGCGGGACGAGCGGCGACGGACAACGGGCGACCGTCGAGGTGCGGCGACAGGTTCATGCACACGAACGGCCAGGCGCCCTGGTTCTCCGGCTCCTCCTGCGCCCAGACGACCTCGGCGTCCGGGTAGCCGGCCAGGACCTCGAGGATGCGCTCGAGGGGCAGCGGGGCGAGCTGCTCGAGGCGGACGAGTGCCACGTCGGTGACACCGCGCTTCTCGACCTCGGCGCGGAGGTCGTGGTGCACCTTGCCCGAGTGCAGGACGACCCGGCGCACCGCGGCCTTGTCCGTCACGCGGTCGTCGTCCAGGACCTCCTGGAAGGTGCCGCTCGTGAAGTCGTCCACCGCGCTCGTCGCCTGGCGCAGGCGCAGCATGGCCTTCGGCGAGAAGACCACGAGCGGCTTCTGCGGGCGCTCCCAGGCCTGCCGGCGCAGCAGGTGGAAGTAGGACGCCGGGGTCGACGGCCGGGCGACGACCATGTTGTCCTGCGCGCACAGCTGCAGGTAGCGCTCGATGCGGGCGGACGAGTGGTCCGGCCCCTGGCCCTCGTAGCCGTGGGGGAGCAGGAGCACGAGGCCCGAACGCTGTCCCCACTTCTGCTCGGCGGACGAGATGAACTCGTCGATGACCGTCTGGGCGCCGTTCGCGAAGTCGCCGAACTGCGCCTCCCACAGCACCAGGGCCTCGGGCCGCTCGACCGAGTAGCCGTACTCGAACGCCATCGCCGCGTACTCACTGAGGAGCGAGTCGTAGATGTACAGGCGGGCCTGGTCCTCGGTGAGGTTCGCGAGCGGCAGCCACTCCTGGCCGTTCGCCCGGTCGTGGAACACCGCCTGGCGCTGCACGAAGGTGCCGCGGCGGGCGTCCTGCCCGGCGAGCCGCACGGGCTTGCCCTCGACGAGCAGCGAACCGATCGCCATCAGTTCGGCCATCGCCCAGTCGATGCCGCCGTTGCGCGTCATGTCGGTGCGCTTCGACAGCAGCTGCTGCAGCTTCGGGTGGATCGAGAAGCCGGCGGGCGGGTTGCTGTGCGCGTCGCCGATCGCCCGGACGAGGTCCTCGGAGACGGCGGTGTCGTGCACCTCGTTCTCGGAGTCGTCGCGCTGCGCCGCCGGGCGCTCGAGGCCCTGCACGGCACCGTCGTCGTCCACCGTGATCACGGGGATCGTGCCGGTCTGTGCCTCGTGCGTCTCGGCGAAGGCGCGCTCCAGGCGGTCCTGGAAGTCGCGGTGCGCCTCGTCGTACTCCTCCTGCGTGATGTCACCGCGCCCGACGAGGGCCTCGGTGTACAGGGTGCGGACCGAGCGCTTCGCCTCGATGAGGTTGTACATCAGCGGCTGCGTCATCGAGGGGTCGTCGCCCTCGTTGTGTCCGCGGCGGCGGTAGCAGATCAGGTCGATGACGACATCGCGGTGGAACGCCTCGCGGTAGGCGAAGGCGAGCTCCGCCACCCTGGCCACGGCCTCGGGGTCGTCGCCGTTCACGTGGAAGATCGGTGCCTGGATCGTCTTCGCGACGTCGGTGGAGTACACCGAGGTGCGCGCCGACTCCGGCGGGGTGGTGAACCCGACCTGGTTGTTGATGACGAGGTGCACGGTGCCACCGGTGCGGTAGCCGCGCAGCTGGGACATCTGCAGGGTCTCGACCACGACGCCCTGCCCGGCCATCGCCGCATCGCCGTGCACGAGGACGGGCAGCACGCCGAACGTCCCGGGGGCCTCGCGGTCCTGCTTGGCGCGGACGATGCCCTCGAGCACACCGTCGACGGCCTCGAGGTGGGACGGGTTCGCCGCGATCGTGACCGGGATGGCGGTGCCGTCGCTGGCGCGGAACACGCCCTCGGTGCCGACGTGGTACTTCACGTCGCCGGAGCCCTGGCCGGACACGGCGCCCGGGAGGGACGAGCCCTCGAACTCGCGGAAGATCTGCCCGTAGGTCTTCCCGGCGATGTTCGTCAGGACGTTCAGGCGGCCACGGTGTGCCATGCCGATCGCGACCTCGTCGAGGCCGGCCGTGGCGGCGTGCTGGATGAGGGTGTCGAGGAACGCGATGGTCGACTCGCCGCCCTCGAGCGAGAAGCGCTTCTGCCCGACGTACTTCGTCTGCAGGAAGGTCTCGAAGGCCTCGGCCTCGTTGAGCTTGCCGAGCACACGGAGCTGCTCGTCCTTCGACGGCTTCGAGTACGGGACCTCGATGTGCGCCTGGACCCAGCGACGCTGCTCCGGGTCCTGGATGTGCATGTACTCGATGCCGACCTTGCGGCAGTACGCGTCGCGCAGGATCCCGAGGACGTCGCGCAGCGGGGCGTTCGTGGTGCCGGCGAGCCCACCGGTGACGAACTCGCGGTCGAGGTCCCAGAAGGTCAGCCCGTGGCTCTCGATCTCGAGGTCGGGGTGCGTCCGCTGCCGGTACTCGAGCGGGTCGATGTCCGCCATCAGGTGTCCGCGGACCCGGAAGCTGTTGATGAGCTCCTGGACGCGCGCGGTCTTGTTCACCCGGTGCGCGAGGTCGACGTTGATGTCGTTGGCCCACTGGATCGGCTTGTACGGGATCCGGAGCGCCGAGAAGATGTCGTCGTAGAAGCCGTGCTCGCCGATCAGGCGCTCGTGCACCTTCTTGAGGTACTCGCCCGACCCGGCGCCCTGGATGACGCGGTGGTCGTAGGTGCTCGTCAGCGTGATGGTCTTGCCGATGCCGAGCTCGACGAGCGTCTTCTCCGCCGAGCCCTGGAACTGCGCCGGGTACTCGAGGGCGCCAGCACCGATGATGGCGCCCTGGCCCTTCGTCAGACGCGGGACCGAGTGCACGGTGCCGATGCCGCCCGGGTTCGTCAGCGAGATCGTGGTCCCCTGGAAGTCCGTCGGCGTGAGCTTGTTGTCACGGGCGCGCTTGACGAGGTCCTCGTAGGCGGAGAGGAACTGCCCGAACGTCAGGGTCTCGGCACGCTTGATGCTCGGGACGAGCAGGGAGCGCGTGCCGTCCTTCTTCGGGACGTCGATCGCGATGCCGAGGTTCACGTGCGCAGGCTCGACCACGAAGGGCTTGCCGTCGCGCTCCTCGTAGAACACGTTCTGGCTCGGGAACTCCTTGAGCGCCTGCACCATCGCCCACCCGATGAGGTGCGTGAACGAGATCTTGCCGCCGCGGGCCCGACGGAGGTGGTTGTTGACGACGATGCGGTTGTCGATCATCAGCTTCGCCGGGATCGTCCGCACGCTCGTGGCGGTCGGGACGGTCAGCGAGGCGTCCATGTTCGACGCCAGGGTCTTCGCCATGCCGCGGAGCGGGGTGGCGACGTCCTCGTGCGTCTCCTCGTGGTGGTCGGCCTCGTCGTTGGCCTCGGCCGGGATCGGCTGCGGTGTGGGCTGGCGCGACGTGGTCTTCGCCTGGATCGGCCCGGACTTCGCCTCGGACGGTGCGGCGGTGGTCGATGCCGGAGCGGCCGTCGACGCAGCCGGCGCAGCGGTCGGAGCCGGTGTGGAGGCAGGGGCGGAAGCGTCAGCACCCTGCGTGCGGTGGTAGCTCTCGAGGACCGGCCACCAGGACTTGTCGACCGACTCCTTGTCCGCGACGAACTGCTCGTAGAGCTCGTCGACGAGCCACTCGTTCGCCCCGAATTCGCCCGCGGTCTCGTCCGTTCCGGTCAGATGGCTCGACACAGCCGATCGCCCACTCTCCGTCGATAGATGCTCGTGTGTGTCGTGCGCGGCAACCCTGCCCCGCACAGGTGCCAAGCCTAGCCGCTCACGGATGACCGTTCGGTGTCAGGACGAGGCGGGTCGCGCCTCCCGTCCGCCCGTCGCGCGTGTCGTGCCAGGGGCGCGCTGGCCTGCCCAGACCGGCCACCCACCGGAGCCGTACAGTGGGGCGCATGAGGTTCTACGAGACGCGGCCGACGCACGACCTGACCTACTCCGACGTCTTCCTCGTCCCCAGCCGGTCGGCGGTGACGAGCCGCTTCGACGTGGACCTCGCGACCAACGACGGCACCGGCGCGACCATCCCGATCGTCAGCGCCAACATGAACTCGGTCACCGGCCCGCGCCTCGCGGCGACGCTCGCCCGGCGCGGCGGGCTCGGCGTGCTGCCCCAGGACATGCACCTGCAGGACCTCGACGCGGCGATCCGCTGGGTCAAGGACCAGCCGGTCGACTTCGACACGGCCTACGACCTCGGCGCGGACACCACCGTGGCCGAGGCGCTCGAGCAGCTCCTCCCGGTCGCCGGACGCGGCGTCGTCGTGCGTGACGCCGCGGGGGAGTACCTCGGGTGCGTGCCCGCCGGCCGCCTCGGCACCGCCGGTCCCGACGCGACCCTCGGCGACCTGCTGCACGGGGCCTCGACCGCGATCGACGCCGAGGACGCCGGGTCGCCGCGGCACGTGTACGACGTGCTGAGCGGCGCCGAGGTCGACTTCGCGCCCGTCATGCGGCACGGCAAGGTCGTCGGCACGGTCAGCCAGACGAGCGCCATCCGGTCCGACATCTACACGCCGGCCGTCGACGCCTCCGGACGCCTGCGGGTCGCGGCAGCCGTCGGCATCAACGGGGACGTCGCGGCCAAGGCGCAGGCCCTCGCCGCCGCCGGGGTCGACGTGCTCGTGCTCGACACCGCGCACGGACACCAGGAGGGCATGCTCCGGGCACTCCGCACCGTCGCGGCCCTCGACCTCGGCATCCCGCTCGTCGCCGGCAACGTCGTGACCGCCGACGCCGTCGCGCACCTGGTCGACGCCGGCGCGACGATCATCAAGGTCGGCGTCGGACCCGGCGCCATGTGCACCACGCGCATGATGACGGCCGTCGGGCGTCCGCAGTTCTCCGCGGTGCTCGAGACCGCCGCCGCAGCCCGTTCCCTCGGCGCGCACGTCTGGGCGGACGGGGGCGTGCGGTACCCGCGCGACGTCGCACTGGCACTGGCCGCGGGCGCGTCGGCGGTGATGATCGGCTCGTGGTTCGCCGGCACGCTCGAGGCGCCCGGGGTGCTCCGACGGGACGCCGAGGGCAAGGCGTACAAGGAGAGCTGGGGCATGGCGTCGGCGAAGGCCGTCCGCGAGCGCTTCGAGCGGCTCGACCCGTACGAGCGGGCCCGCAAGGCGCTCTTCGCCGAGGGCATCTCGTCGTCGACGATCTACCTCGACCCGGAGCGGCCCTCGGTCGAGGACCTGCTCGACATGATCACCACCGGTGTGCGGAGCTCCGCCACCTACGCGGGCGCGTCGTCGCTCGCCGAGTTCTCCGAGCGGGCGCTCGTGGGCATCCAGTCCGCCGCCGGCTACGAGGAGGGCAAGCCGCTGCCCGTCAGCTGGTAGCGCGCCCGCGCCCGGCGCGAGACTCGCCCTGGGCGACACTCCTCGTGCGCCGGCGCGCGAGAAGTGTCGCCGGCCCCGAGACTCGGCTCGGTTGGCCTTCGGACGGGAGGCGCGGTGCCAGCTGGCACCGCGCCTCCCGTCTGCGTCAGCGGCGGCGGGTGGCGTCCTCGACGGTGCCGACCAGCTCCTCGAGGATGTCCTCGAGGAAGAGCACGCCCAGCGTCCGGCCGTCGGCGTCGAACGCCCGCGCGACGTGGCGGCCGGCGGCGCGCATCGTGGCGAGCGCGTCCTCCAGGTCCATCTCCGTGTACAGCGAGATGAGCTGCCGGATGCGCTTCGGTGGCACCGGGTCGTCGTACTCGTCCGGACGCAGGTCGATGACGTCCTTCACGTGCACGTAGCCCGTGGGGTCGCCGTCGTCGCCGACGAGGACGTACCGGGAGAACCCACGCTGCGCCACCGCACGCTCGACGTCGCCGGGGGTGGCGTCATCGGGCAGGGTGACGAGCTCGGCCATGGGGACCGCGACGTCCTTGACCTTCTTCTCCGTGAACTCGAACGCCATCCGGAGCTTGCCGTCGTCGACGAGGGTGCCCTCGCGGCGGGACTGCTCGACGATGGTCTGCACCTCCTCGACGGTGAACGCGCTCACCGCCTCGTCCTTCGGTTCGACCCGGAACAGCCGCAGCACGCCGTTCGCGACCTCGTTGAGCCCGACGACCACCCAGTGCAGGCCGTGCCCGATGTACCAGAGCGTCGGGACGAGCAGCAGTGCAGCGCGGTCCGGCATCGAGAACGAGATGTTCTTCGGGACCATCTCGCCGAACACCACGTGCAGGAAGGACACGAGCAGCAGCGTGAACACGAACGCGACGATGCCGATGACCTCGGCGCTCCACCCGGTGAGGTGCAGCGGGACCTCGAGCAGGTGGTGGATCGCCGGCTCGGACACGTTCAGGATGAGCAGCGAGCACACCGTGATGCCGAGCTGCGTGGTCGCGAGCATGCGCGTGGCGTGCTCCATCGCCCACAGCGTCATCTGCGCCGCCTTCGAGCCCTGCTCGGCGCGGGGCTCGATCTGGGAGCGTCGAGCGGAGATGACGGCGAACTCGGCCGCGACGAAGTAGGCGTTGCCGAGCAGCAGCACGACGAGCCAGAAGATTCCCCACCAGTCGGAGCTCATCGGGTCCCACCCTTCGTGACGGCCTTCGTGGCCGGGATGATGATGCCCGTGGCGGGCGTCTCGGGCGGTGTCGGGGTCCAGCGGATCCGGTCGATGCGTCGGCCGTCGAGTCGTTCGACCCGGAACACGCCGCCGTCGAGCGGGACCTCGTCGCCGACGACCGGCAGGCGCCCGAGCGTCGACATGATGAACCCGCCGACGGTCTCGTACGGGCCGTCCTCGGGCACGGTCACGCCAGCACGGTCCTCGAGCTCGTCGGGACGGAGCAGCCCGGGGAACGTCAGCCAGTTGCGGGAGCGGACCACGTCGATGCGGGCGCGGTCGTGCTCGTCGGAGACCTCGCCGACGAGTTCCTCGACGAGGTCCTCGAGCGTGACGACGCCGGCGGTCCCGCCGTACTCGTCGACGACGATCACCATCTGGTAGCCGCGGCCACGGACCTCGGCGAGCAGGGTGTCGCCCGGCATGGTCTCCGGCACGCGCTCGGCGTCGGTCATGAGGGCCCCGACGGGGACCTCCGGACGCTTCTCACGCGGGACGGCCACGGCCTGCTTGACGTGCACGATGCCGACCACGTCGTCCGCGTCCTCCTCGATGACCGGGAAGCGGCTGAACCCGGTGCGTCGGGCGAGGTCGATCACCTCGGATGCCGACGAGGACACCTGGATCGTGGACACGCGCGGGCGCGGGGTCATCACGTCGCTCGCGCTGAGCTCGGAGAACGAGATCGTCCGCTCGAGCAGCGTCGCGGTGTCCTGCTCGAGGGACCCCTCGGACGCGGACCGACGGAGCAGCGAGGTGAGCTCCTCGGCGCTCCGCGCACCGGACAGCTCTTCCTGCGGCTCGATGCCCATCGACCGGAGCACCGCGTTGGCGGTGCCGTTCAGCACCGCGACGGCGGGCTTGAACACGGTCGTGAAGGCCACCTGCAGCGGGACGACGAGCCGTGCTGTCTGCAGGGGGAGTGCGAGCGCGAAGTTCTTCGGTACGAGCTCGCCGAGGATCATCGACAGCAGCGTCGCGATGACGAGCGCCACGATCGACCCGACCGTCTCGACGATCCCCTCCGGCAGGTTCATCGCGAGGAACGGCGCCTCGAGCAGCTTCGCGATCGAGGGCTCCAGCAGGTAGCCGGTCAGCAGCGTGGTCAGCGTGATGCCGAGCTGCGCGCTGGACAGGTGGGTCGACGTGACCTTCAGCGCACCGATGACGGGCGCGAGGCCGGTCGCACCGCGGTCACGCCGGGCCTCGACGTCGGCGCGGTCGAGGTTGACCAGCGCGAACTCGGACGCGACGAAGACACCCGTGCCGAGTGTCAGCAGGATGCCGCCGATCAGCATGACGATGTCGATCGGACTCATGATTCACCTCCCGCAGGGCGCGAGGGAGTGCAGCTCACCGAGTGAGCGGCGGATGAGTGAGGCGAAGAACTATTCGGGGGATCGTCCACAGTGAGGCCAATCGTACTGCCTGGGGCGCGGCCAAACCGAGAAGACGTACAGAACGCGGGTCGCGCCTCCCGTCCGGTCGCGGTCGGGAGGGCTGCGACCCGCGTCGCGCAGACCCGTCTACGCGGTGACGCGCGCCCGGTGGTACTGCTGCGGTTCGTAGTCGACCGTCACGCCGAGCTCGGCGGCGGCACGGAGCGGGAACGCCGGGTCGCGCAGGAACTCCCGGCCGACCATGACGACGTCCGCCTGGCCGGTCGCGACGATCTGCTCGGCCTGGAACGCGTCCGAGATCATCCCGACCGCGATCGTGCCGATGCCCGCGTCACGCTTGATCGCGGCGGCGTGCGGCACCTGGTAGCCGGGTCCGACCGGGATCGGCGCGCTCGCGACGTTGCCGCCGGTGGAGACGTCGGCGAGGTCCGCGCCGTGCTCGGCGGCCCAACGGGCGACCTGCGTGGTCTCCTCGAGCGTCAGCCCGCCGTCGACCCAGTCGGTCGCGGAGAACCGGACGACGACCGGGAAGCCCTCGCCGACCTCGGCACGGACGGCGTCGACGACCTCGAGCAGTGCGCGGGCGCGGTTCTCGAGCGAGCCGCCGTAGGAGTCGGTGCGGTGGTTGCTCAGCGGCGAGAGGAACTGATGCAGCAGGTACCCGTGCGCGGCGTGCAGCTCGACCAGGTCGAAGCCGGCCTCGACCGCGCGACGTGCGGCCGCGGCGAAGGCCAGGGCGACGACGCGGATGTCCTCCGTCGCGAGCTCGCGGGGGACGGCGTACCCGTCGAACGCCTCGGCGGACGGGGCGACCGTCGACCAGCCTCCCTGCTCGGCGGGGACGGAACCGTGCGTGGACTCCCACGGGCGGAAGGTCGACGCCTTCCGGCCGGCGTGCGCGAGCTGGACGCCGATCGCCGCGCCCTGCTGGTGGACGAAGTCGACGATCGGCCGGAAGGCGTCCCGCTGCTCGTCGTTCCACAGGCCGAGGTCCTGCGGGCTGATCCGCCCCTCGGGGACCACACCGGTCGCCTCGACCACGACCGCGCCGGCACCGCCCTTGGCGAACCCGCCGAGGTGCACGAGGTGCCACGGCGTCGGCACGCCGTCCTGCGCCTCGGCCGAGTACTGGCACATCGGGGACACCCAGATGCGGTTGCGGACGGTGAGGTCGCGGATGGTGATCGGTTCGAACAGGGCGTGCGTCACGCGGACTCCTTCTCGGCGGTCGCGCCGCCGTCCGCGAGGTCCTGGAGGAACGCGCGGAGCCCGGCGGGCGACGTGTAGTGGTGGCCGACCGCTCCGATCGCTTCCGCACCGGCGGCGTTCTCGGCCCTGTTGTCCACGAACACCATCTGCGCCGCGTCGATTCCCAGGCGTGTGCACGTGTCGCGGTAGATGGAGGCGTCCGGCTTGAGGACGTGCTCCTCGGCGCTCACGACCACCGTCTCGAACAGGGACCCCATGGGAGAGCGACGGTACGGGTCGCCGAAGTCGAAGCCAGCGTTCGACAGCAGGGCGATCCGGGTGCCCGCGTCGTGCAGCTCCTCGACGATCGCGAGGGTCTCCGGTTCGACCTCGAACCAGCCGGTGAAGTCGATCGCCCAGAACCGGTGGATGTCGGTGGTGCTCCACGTCCGTCCGGTCCGCTCGGCGATCGCGCGCCAGTACTCCACGACGGACAGATCGCCGCGGTCGAGGGCGTGCCGGAGCTCCCCGTAGACGGGGAACAGCTCGTCCGCGGGGACGCCGGTGCCCTGCACGAGCGCGTCCCGCGAGGCGTGCGGCGTCCGGCTGATCACCTCGCCGTAGTCGAAGACCACCACGCGACCAGGCAGGAACAGGCTCATGCGCTCCACCGTAACGTGGCGTCCGTGAACGACTTCGTCCCCTTCGCCCCGTCCGACGCCGCCCACTGGACCACCCCGCCGCACGGGGAGTCGACGAAGTACCGACGCGGGGTGCTCGGCGTCGCGACCGGGTCCGACCAGTACCCCGGGGCCGCCGTCATGGGTGTCGACGCGGCGGTGCACACCGGGGTCGGGATGGTCCGGTACGTCGGGCCCGCCCGGGCGTCGGACCACGTGCTCGCACGTCGGCCCGAGGCGGTCGCCGGGGT
Organism: Curtobacterium sp. SP.BCo; assembly: GCF_051903265.1. Classification (GTDB taxonomy): domain Bacteria; phylum Actinomycetota; class Actinomycetes; order Actinomycetales; family Microbacteriaceae; genus Curtobacterium. Next base: position 2,708,916 of record NZ_CP194337.1, on the reverse strand, counting down.
CGGCCGGGTGCAGGCCTGGCTCGTCGGATCGGGGATCTCCGCGCCGTCGCTCGACGCGCTCGACCCGACGACGGCGGACGGGTTCCGGCACGCCTCGGACGACGGCGTCCCGGTCGTCGTGGACGCCGGTGCGATCCCGCTCGTCGCGCTCGGGCCGCTCGCGGTGCTGACGCCGCACGCCGGGGAGCTCGCCGGCGTGCTCGACGTCCCGCGGGAGTCGATCGAGCAGGACCCGGCCGCGGCTGCGCTCCGGGCCGCCGCGCAGACCGGGAGCGTGGTGCTCCTCAAGGGTGCGGCGACGCACGTGGCGACCCCCGACGGCGCGGTCCGGTTGGTGGCGTCCTCCGCGACGCCGTGGCTCGCCGCAGCCGGCGCCGGTGACGTGCTCGGTGGGGTCCTCGGAGCGCTGGTGGCGGCGCGCCAGGGGGCAGCCGAGGCGTCCGGCTCGTCGCTCACCCCGTCCGACCTGGCACACCTGGCGGCGACGGCGGCCGTGGTGCACGGCATCGCCGCGCGGCGCGCGTCCGGCGGCGGACCGTTCCCGATGACCGCGTTGATCGAGCAGTTGCCGGGGGTCGTGCGGGACCTCGTCGTGGCGGGCGACGCGCAGGGCTAGACGACGCGGGCGCGACCGCGGTCGGCCTGGAGGCGCGGGGCGGGGCCGCACCGCGCCTCCAGGCCCGCAGGTGGTGCGTCGCGGACGGGGCCGCCCCCGCGGCCGGGCTACGAGGCGGGCGTCGCGTGCACGAGGAACTCGACGGCCCCGGCGTCGTCGACCTTCACGAACCCGAGGCTCGGGGCCTGCACGCCGTAGTCCGAGAAGGTGATCGGGATCGAGCCCGAGATGTCGACGCCGTCGCCGTTCAGCCCGACCTCGAGCGTCGCCGTGACCGCCTTCGTGACGCCGTGCAGCGTGAGGTTGCCCGTCGCCTCGACCTTCGTCGTACCGGAGCCGCTGGGGACCGCGTCCGCGATCGGCTCGGTGAGCTCGAACGTGGCGGTCGGGAACGCCGACGTGTCCATCGCCGAGTCGCGGAAGTACGAGTCGCGCTGGGCGGAGTCGGTGGCGATGTCGCCGACCTGCACGGTGATCGTGGCCTTCGTGATCGACGTGCCGTCGACGGTGGCGGTGCCCGCGACGCTGTCGGTGCGTCCGGTGACGGTGACGTCGGAGCCGTTGAGGACCTCGTGGACGCGGTACCCGGCCTCGGAGTCGCCGCCGACCGTCCACGAGCCGGACAGGTCGGAGTCGTCGATCGTCGACGGGGCGCGGCTCGCAGCGACCGACGGCGCTGCCGACGCCTTCGCGTTCTCGCTGCTCGTGTAGACGTTCGTGCCGACGACCACGCCGACGACGCCGAGCACGACGACGGCGGCGAGGACGGCGATCCAGATGACGGCCTTGCGGCGCTTGCGCGGGGTTTCGGAGGTCACGCGCAGAACGGTGACACGTCATGCTCTCAAGACCCTGTGTCTTCGCAGATCCTCCGGTGTGACCGGCCGCTACGCTCGTCCGGTGCAGAGGACGGTGTCGCGGTCGCAGTGGTCCCCGGGCCGGTTCGAGGTCGTGGGGTTCGCCGTCGCGTTCGTCGTCGTGCACGCGGTGCTCTGGTGGCTGACCTCGGTGTCGGCGAACCTGCCGCTCGGTGACGTCACCATCACCTACCGGCGCTGGATCGAGACCGGGCAGGGCTCCCACTTCTGGGTCGGCATCGACGAGGACTGGGTGTACCCGATCCTCGCGATCGTGCCGATGGCCGCCGCCGCGCTCGGTGGCGTCGCATCGATCGGCACCGGCTGGCTCGTGCTCGTGATCGTGCTCGACGCCGCCGCCTGCGCGTTCCTCTGGCGGTTCCGCGGGTTCGGCGTGCGGGTCGTGTGGTGGTGGCTGGGGTTCCTCCTCGCCCTCGGACCGATCGGCCTCGGGCGCATCGACACCGTCGCGACCGTGCTCGCCCTGATCGGCGTGGCGTTCGTCGCGACCCGGCCGGCCGTCGCCTCCGCCCTGTTCACCGCCGGGGCGTGGACGAAGGTGTGGCCCGCCGCGCTCGTCGGCGTGCTCCTGCTGCTCCGGCGCGGCCACCGCCGCGGCGTGCTCGCCGGCGCGCTCGTGCTGACCGCGCTCATCGTGCTCGTCGACGTCCTCTACGGCGGAGCGGCGCACCTGCTCTCGTTCGTCGGGCAGCAGTCCGGACGTGCACTGCAGATCGAGGCGCCGCTCGCGACCCCCTTCATGTGGGCGGCGGCGCTGGGGGTCCCCGGAGCGGCCGTCTACTACAACCGGGAGATCCTGACCTTCGAGGTGTCGGGCGCCGGGACGCACGCCGCCGCGGCGGTCTCCACACCGCTGATGGCCGCCGTCGTGATCGCCGGGGTGCTCCTGGCGCTGTGGGCCGTCCGCCGCGGGGCCCACCGGACCGAGGCGGCGCCGCTCCTCGCGCTGCTGCTCGTCGCTGCGCTCGTGGGCGCGAACAAGGTCGGGTCGCCGCAGTACATCGGGTGGTTCGCCGTGCCGGTCGTGTGGGGGCTCGTCGCAGGTCGGCCCAGCGCCCGGCGGTTCCTGCCCGTCGCCGTGGCCGCGATCCCGATGGCGCTGCTGACGCAGGTGGTCTACCCCGGGTTCTACGACCAGGTGCTCACCGTGCAGCCGTGGATCCTCGTCGTGCTGACGCTCCGGAACGCCCTCGAGGTCGCGGTGCTGGTGTGGAGCGTGGTGGCGATCGTCCGGCTGGGCTTCGGGGCGTCGCGACCGACCGCCGGGCACGCGGTCGTCTCGCCGGGCAGGATGGACGCATGATCGTCGCGTTCTCCGTCGCCCCGTCCGGTGGTCCCTCCGCAACGTCGGACGGGTCCGTGCACGACGCGGTCGCCGCGGCCGTGCGGGTCGTCCGCGAGAGCGGGCTGCCGAACCGTACCTCGTCGATGTTCACCGAGGTCGAGGGGGAGTGGGACGAGGTCATGGACGTGGTCAAGCGGGCCACCGAGGCCGTTGGGGCGTACGGCACGCGGGTGTCGCTCGTGCTCAAGGCCGACATCCGTCCGGGGCGCACCGGTGAGATCGACGGCAAGCTCGAACGGCTCGAGGCGGCGCTCGACGCCTGAGCGGTCCGCGCCCTGGCTGGGTGCCCGCTCCGGGTGTCCTCGCCTCGACGCCGACACGCCGCCCGGGTCCCACGGATGTCGGTGGTCGGGTGTCTCCTGTCGGTGACGGACGCGAGCGGCGTCCGGACGACGACGACGAGGAGCGCGTGATGATGCACGACGGTTGGTGCCCCGACTGCGACCTGCGAACGGTCGTCGTCGACACGGACGAGCAAGGCGACCACGCCTGGGCGAGCTGCACCGAGTGCGGCTCCGGGTGGGTTCACCGCGAGGAACTGCCGGAACTCGTCGGCGCGTCCGTCGCCCAGCCCGAGCGTCGCGCCGCCTGACACGGGTCGAATCGATTCGTCCGACGGACTTCCGTTCCGGGTTTGGAGCGGTCTACACTGCTGGGACCGGGTGCTCGAAGCGCTCGGTCGTCCCCGTTCGCCGCTGAACCAGGGCCGTCCTCCGCCGTCTGTCGGTCGCTGCGTCCGCGGCCCGGTCGGATCGGAGGCCCGGTGCGGTGACACGTACCACGACGGTCCCAGCCGACCTGCGCCCGACGCGGGCCGACGTCCGGAACCCGTCCCGCTCCTCCCGTCCGAAACAGGCACCATGTCCCAGCTCACGCCTGCGCGCCGCGCACTCGCGCTCATCGCCCTCGCCCTCGGCGGGTTCGCCATCGGTTCGACCGAGTTCGTCGCGATGGGCCTCCTGCCGAACATCGCCGCGGCGCTCCTGCCGCACCAGTACGGCATCGATCCGGACGCGGGCATCGCACACGCCGGCTGGCTCGTCAGCGCGTACGCACTCGGCGTCGTCGTCGGTGCGCCGACCATCGCGGCGATGTCGGCGAAGTTCCCGCGCAAGGGACTCATCCTCGTGCTGCTCGTCGGGTTCGTCCTGGCCACGGTCGCGAGCGCGATCCTGCCGTCGTTCGGTCTCGTCCTCGTCGCTCGGTTCGTGGCCGGCCTCCCGCACGGCGCCTACTTCGGCATCGCGTCGATCGTCGCCGGCGACATCATGGGCCCGGGCAAGCGCGGCAAGGGCATCGCCATGGTGCTCCTCGGCCTGTCGGTCGCGAACGTCATCGGCGTCCCGGCGATCACCTGGGTCGGGCAGGTCGCCAGCTGGCGCATCGCGTACGGCGTCGTCGCCGTGCTCTTCGCGCTGACGTTCCTGGCCGTGTGGGCCTTCGTGCCGCGCAGCGCCCGCGACGAGCACGCCACGATCGGCCGGGAGCTCACTGCGTTCCGCGTCCCGCAGGTCTGGATGGTGATGGGCCTGGGCGCGGTCGGGTTCGGCGGGTTCTTCGCCGTCTACTCGTACATCTCGCCGCTCGTGCAGAACGTCACCGGACTGCCCGAGTCGTTCGTGCCGATCGTCCTGGTGGTCGTCGGCGTCGGCATGGTCGTCGGTGGCGTCCTCGGCGGGCACCTCGCCGACCACAGCGTGAAGCGCACGATCTACGTCGGCATGTTCGCCCTGATCGGCGCGCTGCTCGTCACCGTGCTCACCGCGCAGTGGGTGTGGGGCATGTTCCTCGGGGCGTTCCTCATCGGCGCGACCTCGTCCGCGATCCCGCCGGCGGTGCAGTCCCGACTGATGGACGTCGCCGGGGACGCGCGCACCATCGCCGCCGCGCTCAACCACTCGGCGTTCAACATCGGCAACTCGATCGGTGCGGCCCTCGGCGGCGCGGTCATCGCGGCCGGTGCCGGGTTCCTCGCGCCGGGGTGGCTCGGCATCGTGCTGGCGCTGCTCGGCGTCCTCATGACGATGATCAGCTACGGCGCCGAGCGTCGGAGCAGCCGTCGCGCCGCGCTGCGCTCGTCGGCGCCGAGCACCGGCCCGATCACCGCGCCGGTGCCGCTCGTCTGACGCCGCACGGGTGCCGGGCCGCGGGGCCGCGGGGGCGGCGGCGCTCGCTTCGTGAGCAGAAATGGTCGCGCCCGGTCTCGGAACTCGACCATTTCTGCTCACGAAGCGCGCGTGACCCGCGCGAGCGGGGGCGTGACGTGCGGGGGCGGGCGCGGGCGCACGCAAGTACGGGCGTGAGCGCGCGCGGGCCGGGAGGCGCGTGACGGGCGCGCGCCGTGCCTCCCGTCCGTCGCGTAGTGCGGCAGCGTTCGCTTCGTGAGCAGAAGTCGTCGGGTCTGCTCTCGGGACCCGACGGTTCCTGCTCACGATGCGTGGCGACCGCCTCGTCCCGCGGCGACCGGACGCCTCCGGGGGTGTGCGGACAACCAGTCCTACAGCCCGACCGGGCTGCCGTCCTGCACGATGATGCCGTCGGTGATCGCGCGCTTCCGCAGGGCCACCTTCGTGCCGACGTCGAAGCCGGCGACGCGGTACTTCTCGCGGATGCGCTTGAGGTAGCTCTTCGCGGTCTCCTCCGAGATGCCGAGCTGGTACGCGACGCTCTTCACCGGCTCGCCGCCGCCGTACAGGGCCATGACGCGACGCTCCTGGGCGCTGAGCTTCGGCACGCCACCGACGTCGCCGCTGTTGATCGCGAGGTCGAGCTCGGCCGACACGTACTGCTCGCCGCGCTGTGCGGCTCGGATCGCCTCGACGATCATGTCCGCGTCCTCGCTCTTCACGAGGTAGCCGAGGGCGCCGGAGGCGAGGGCCTCGCGGACGACGTTCGGCTCGGAGTAGGTGCTCATGACGACGGTCTTCACGCCGGCGGTCTTGAGCGTCGAGATCTTCAGGGACACCGGGATGGAGTCCTTCAGGTCGAGGTCGAGCAGCACCACGTCGACCGGGAACGCCGGGCTCGTGAGGAGCTCCGGCCAGGTCGTGACGGCGGCGACGAGCGTGATGTCGTCGGCGGCGCTGCGGATCCACTCGGTGAGCGCGCCGAGGAGCATCCTGTGGTCGTCGACGAGTGCGAGTCGGATCGGTTCCTCTGGAGTCGCCATGCTGGCGTCCTTTCTCGGGGGCTGTCGTGGCCGATCCTAGGTGGACGGACCACGTGGCACGGGCAGGCTGGTCAGGGTGTCCGGCAGTTCGGGCCCAGCCGGTTCCGTGCGACGACTGCTACATCGACGGATGTCGGTCCACGACGCAGTGCGCGACGACGTGCAGCACGCCGTCACGGACGGAGTCGGTGTACGGGCCGATGCGCTGGAGGGCACTCCAGGCAGTGGGGCCGAGTCGGCGGCGGGGGACGCCGCGGGACTCGAAGACGACGGGGACGTCCATGGTCTCGTCGGTGACGGGGTGGCCGTCGGAACCGACCGGACCGAGCGTCACGGAGACCACGGGCACGCCGGGTTGGGTGTTGCGCCCCTCGGCGACGCCGACCATCTGCCAGAGCGCCTGCAGCAGGCCGTCCCGCTGGGCGGGGGAGAGGTGCCCCGCGAGCGACTGCGGGTCGGCGACGCTGACGGAGCGGCCGAGGTTGTCCGACTCCGTGATCGCGTGGTAGAGCCAGGTCTCCCGGCGGCCCTCGATGAGGTGCAGCCGGAGCTCGGTGGCGAGGGACGCGGCGACGGATGCGGAGGCGTCCGACAGGGGCAGGGGATCGCTGCCGTTGGCGACGGCGTCGAGGAGCTTCTCGGCGGCCAGGTCGAGTCGGGCGAGTTCGTCCGAGGCGAGCATGCCGACGGCGAACTGCGGCGCCTGGACGTTGCTCTGCGTGAGGACCCGGTCGAGTTCGCGCTGCACGAGCTGCCGGAACCGGTGCACGACGAAGATCGCGATCGACGGCGGGACGGTGACGAGCGCGACGGTGGAGACGATCGCCGGCAGGGAGTCGCTCGTGATGGGCGTCGAGGCGACCGCCATCGCGACGAACGCCAGTCCGAGGACGGCGATGGCCGCGGCGACCTCACGAGCGGGCCGCAGCGTGGCGACGGGCAGCAGGGCGAACCCGGCGGCGACCGACGCGGACGCCGTGTGGGCGATGTCGTGCTCCGGCCAGATGCCGACGAAGTCGAGGGTCACGACGCAGGCGAGCACGACGCAGATGAGCACGAACGCCGGCCCCGTCAGTCGCTCGCCGTAGGTCAGCAGGCTCAGGCCCACACCGACGGCGGCGACGAGGTAGAGCGCCCACGCCGCGGCGGGGAGCCACGGGTCGGTGAACTCCGTCCAGCGGATCAGGAAGAAGACGATGCCGGCGACGGCCTCGATCCCGGTCAGGACCGCGGCGCCGAGTCCGAGGTACCCCGCGCCGAGCGAGGCACCGGGCTTGGCGGCCTGCCGCATCGACCGTGCTCCGGTGGACGTCGAGGGGAGCCCGCGCGCCTGCCGTCGTTCGCTGCCCCGGTAGCGCTCACGGGCCTCTCGCCGGGTGCGGGGCGCAGGTTGGACGGTCTCGCCGGGGAGGCCGCGGCTGATGGTGTCCTCGGGGATGCGGCTCATCGCGGGGCCTCCAGGACGACGGTCGTGCCGGAGCCCGGCGCGGAGAAGAGCTTGGCGTCGCCGCCGACCTCGCGCAGTCGGTTCACCACGCTCTCCTTGAAGCCGAGACGCTCGGCACTGACGTGGGTGAGGTCGAACCCGACGCCGGAGTCGGTGACCATGGCGCGGACCATCTCGTTGTCGTGCACGATCGTGACGTGCGCCTCGCCGACGCCAGCGTGTCGGCGGACGTTCTCGAGGCACTCGCCGAGCGCGAGCAGGAACGCGTCGAGCACGTTCGTGGGCAGGAGCACCTGACCGGTGCCGTGCCAGCTGACCTCGAGGCCCATGCGACCGAACCGCTGCTTGACCGATTCGAGGGTCTGACCGAGGGGGGACTCTTCCTCGCGCGTGAGGGAGTAGTCGCCGGACTGCGAGGGCTGGGGGGTCGCGCCGAGTCGGAGGTGTCGGAGGAGCCGGGCGTCCTCGGCGGCCTGCTCGCGCATCGCCTGCTCGGAGACGCCGACGCCGGAGTGCGCCAGGAGGGTCAGGGTGGCGAGCACGGTGTCGTGCAGGAGGCGCGCGCCCTGCCGACGCTGTGCCTCGGTCTCGCTGGCCTGGCGTTCGGCGCGGTGGGCGGTGCCGATGCTGGCGATGCGGCGTGCGACCCGGGGGATGCTCCGGGAGATCCAGATCGTGACGACCGCGATGAGCACCCACCCGAGCAGCGCTCCCGTGACCGGGCCCGCGAGGATGCTGCCGCTCGCCCAGACGATCCCCACGACGACCGCGCACCCGGCGACGATGGTCATCGCGAGTCCGACGGGCTTGCCGCGCTGCGCCATGAGCGGCGCGGAGATGCTGCCGGCGGCGAGCGGCACGACGGCGCTCGCGATGATCGGGCGCACGGTCTCGTCGACGCCGAGGAAGAGGAGTGCGAGGGCGCCGAGGCCGGACGCCAGGATCAGGGCCGTCCACCAGACCGAACCATTCCACCCGAAGACGAGGAACCCGCCGATCATGATCGCGATGCACGCGAGGGCACCGAGCAGGGGGACGACGGGGACGGCGAGCGCGGAGACGATCCCGATGACGGAGATCAGCGCGCAGACGACGCCGACGACACGGGTCGTCGACCGCAGCAAGCGGTCGCGTTCCTGTGCGATGAAGTCCATCGATGTCCTGGCTGGTGACGATGTGGATAGGGAAACCCGAGCCCCGATCAACCCGGGCACCACGCCATCATTCCACGCGCGACACCCGTTGGGGGGTGTTCGGCGCGCCCGGCCGTGTCGGATGGTTCTGTGATCGTTATTGCACTCGTTATGGAATCGGAGCGCCGCCCGGATCCGGACCGGGGCGCCGCCCGGATCCGGACCGGAGCGCCGCCCGGATCCAGACCGGAGCGCCGCCCGCTCAGTCCAGCAGCCGTCGCAGGTGCGACCCGACCGCCTCGTGCTCGATGAGGAAGCCGTCGTGCCCGAACTCGCTCTCGAGCACCGCCGCGCGGTCGCCGTCGAGGGTGTTCGGCACGCCCGCCGCGATCCGGTGCTGGTCCTCGATCGGGAACAACCGGTCGCTCGACACCCCGACGACGAGCGTCCGGGCCGTGACCTGCGCGAGCGCCGCGGAGACCCCGCCACGGCCCGCCCCGACGTCGTGCGAGTCCATCGCGTGCGTCAGCGTCACGTAGGACGACGCGTCGAACCGTCGGGTGAACTTGTTGCCGTGGAAGTCGAGGTAGCTCTCCACCGAGAACCGGCCGTCGTCGCCGAGGGGGGAGACGTCGCTCTGCCACGACCGGGCGAAGCGGCCGTTCAGCTCGTCCGACGCGCGGTACGTCATGAGGGCCATGCGCCGCGCCAGCGCCAGACCGCGGTGCGGCCCCTCCCCGGCGTCGGCCTCGTAGTAGTCGCCGCCGGCGAACGCGGGGTCCATCTGGATCGCGGCGCGCTGCAGCGAGTTCGCGGCGATCTGGTCCGCCGTGGTCTGCGCGGTCGACGCGAGCACGGCGAGTCGGGCGACGCGGGCTGGGTGGGCGACGGCGAACTCGAGGGCGTGCATGCCGCCCATCGAGCCGCCGACCACGGCGGCGAAGGTGTCGATCCCGAGCCGGTCGGCGAGCTGCGCCTGCACGGCGACCTGGTCGCGCACGGTCACGAACGGGAAGCGCGACCCCCACTCCACGCCGTCGGGTGACATCGAGGACGGACCCGTCGTGCCCTGGCAGCCGCCGAGCATGTTCGGCGCGACCACGAACCACCGGTCGGTGTCGATCGCGCGACCGGGACCGACGACGTCGCCCCACCAGCCGGCGGTGCGGTGGCCCGGCCCGGGCGGTCCGGCGACGTGCGAGTCGCCGGTGAGCGCGTGGAAGACCAGAACCGCGTTGTCGCGCTCCGGCGACAGCGTGCCCCAGGTCTCGTAAGCGACGCGGACGGCGGGGATCCGTCCGCCGCGCACCCACTGCTCGCCCAGGGCCTCGAAGTGGCGGGCACCGGGGTGGTCGCCCGGGCGCCAGGCGCCCGTGACGGGCGGCTTGCCGAGCGTGCCGAGTTCGGTTCCGGGCACGAGGGTGGACGGGACGGAGTCCTCGGGGGTCGTCTGCCAGTCCATCGGGACCAGTCTGCCTGGAGGCGCGGCTCGCCACCGCCGTGTTACGTCACGTCCGGCGCGTCGCCGGGTCGGGCGCGCGCGGCAGCGTGCAGGTGAGCGGGGGCGAGTGCGTGTGCGGGCGTGGGCGTGGGCGCGTCGACGCGGTGCGACACCGTCGATGTCGCACGACAGCGGTGTTGTCGCAACCGCGCCCGAACAACGGTTGCGTCCGCGCAGGAACGACGAACCCGACGTCGGAGGACGTCGGGTTCGTCGTTCTGAGTCGGCGAGCGCCGGGCAGCGCTCCTACGCCCGCAGCCCCTCCTGCGAGACCGCACGGGCCGCGGCGAGCCCGGCCTCCAGGTCGGCCTTGAGGTCCTCGATGTTCTCGATCCCGACCGACAGGCGCACCAGGCCCGGCGTGACCCCGGTGGTGAGCTGCTGCTCCGGCGTCAACTGCGAGTGCGTGGTCGACGCCGGGTGGATGACGAGCGAGCGCACGTCGCCGATGTTCGCCAGGTGCGAGAACAGCTGCAGGTTGTCCACGAACGCCTTGCCCGCGGGCACGCCGCCCTTCAGTTCGAACGACAGCACCGCACCGACGCCCTTCGGCGCGTACTTGTTCGCCGCCGCGTACCAGGGCGAGGTCGGCAGCCCGGCGTACGCCACGGTCGCCACGTCCGGGTGGCGGTCCAACCACTCGGCGATCTCCTGCGCGTTCGACACGTGACGCTCTATGCGGAGGGACAGCGTCTCGATGCCCTGCAGGAGGGTGAACGCGGTGTCCGCGGAGTTCGACGCGCCGAGGTCACGGAGCAGCTGCACGCGGGCCTTCACGATGTACGCCAGCTCGTTGCCGACCGCCTCGGCGAACACGGCGCCGTGGTACGAGGGGTCGGGCGTGTTGAACTCCGGGAACTTGTCCGGGTGCTGCGACCACGCGAAGCGACCGCCGTCGACGAGGACGCCGCCGATGACCGTGCCGTGCCCGCCGAGGAACTTCGTCGCGGAGTGCACCACGATGTCCGCGCCGTGCTCGAACGGACGGATGAGGTACGGCGTCGCGATCGTGTTGTCGACGATGAGCGGCACGCCGGACTCGTGTGCGACGTCGCTGACGCCGGCGATGTCGAGGACGTTGATCTTCGGGTTGCCGATCGTCTCGGCGAAGAACAGCTTCGTGTTGGGGCGGACGGCGCGGCGCCACTCCTCGAGGTCGTCCTGGTCCTCCACGAACGTCGTCTCGATGCCGAGCTTGGCGAGCGTGTACTTGAAGAGGTTGTACGTGCCGCCGTAGATCGACGACGAGGACACGATGTGGTCGCCGGCCCCGGCGATGTTCAGCACCGCGTAGGTCTCCGCCGCCTGGCCGCTCGACACGAGGAGCGCGCCCGAACCGCCCTCGAGCGCGGCGATCCGCTGCTCGACGACGTCGTTCGTCGGGTTCATGATGCGCGAGTAGATGTTGCCCGGCTTGGCCAGGGCGAAGAGGTCGCGGGCCTCGTCCGAGTTCGCGAAGACGTACGAGGTCGTCTTGTAGATCGGGGTCGCCCGGGCGCCGGTGGTCGGGTCGGGCTGCGCGCCGGCGTGGACCTGGGTGGTCTCGAACCGCCAGTCGGCTGCGTCGTTCTGGGTCATGCCGTGCTCCTCGGGTCGCCTTGCGCCGGCCGGGAGGAACGGCGCACCTTCACGTCGACCGTCACGCTACGCAGGTGCCCGGTCGGGCACCAGCGCTCCCGCCTCGGGACGTAACGGACGCGGCGCGGCCGCCCCGCGCCTCCAGGCTGTCGCTGCGGTGTGCGAGGTTCCGCGCTCCGTGGGACGCAAGCGCCCTCGCACACTGCGCGGCACGTCGCGCGCTGTCGACCGAGCGCAGCGGAGACGACGGCTCGCGCGGGGACGTCACTGGCGGAACAACCAGCGCACGTTCGGTTCCAGCAGCCAGCGCATCCCGCGACGGACGAACGGCTGTGCCAGGAACAGGCTCACCGCGCAGGCGATCCCGACCATCAGCAGGACGTACGGCCACGCGGAGTGCTCGCCGGCCAGGATCCCGCTCTCCCGGATCGGGTAGAGCACGAACGTGTGCAGCAGGTACACGTACATCGTCGCGGCGCCGAACTGCGTGATCCAGATGGTCCGCCGGGGCACGAGCAGCAGGAAGCACGTCGTCAGGAGCGCGGCCAGCAGCATCAGCCCGAACCGGACGGCACCGGCCCACCACGCGTCCTCGCCGAGCCCGGAGTACGAGTCGTCGTAGAAGAACCAGTGGTGCAGGTCGAACTCCTTGAACTGCGGGATCCAGATCGCGCAGGAGACCGCCCACGCCGCGAACACCGCCGCGGCGACGATGCGGATCCGGACGACCAGTCGGCGTGGCGCCTCGTACCAGCGGTCGAACAACCCCCACTGCTTCACCTGCCACCCCACCAGGAAGAACGGCAGCAGGCTGATCGCCCGGGACAGCGAGAGGGTGGAGTCGACGTTGTCGAAGTACCCGACACCGATGCTGAACACCACCGCCCAGAACAACGGCCACCGCAACTGCGCCAGGTACGGCAGGATCAGCCGGAAGATCCCCAGGGCGAGCAGGAACCAGAGCGTCCACGTCGGCTGGGTCGGGTTGAACTTCTTCCCGCCCTCGACCAGCGCCTGCACCACCGTCCAGATCGTCTGCATGATGATGTACGGCACCACGATGTCCGTGATCGTCCGGCGCATCCGCTTCGCCGTCGGGGTGTCGGCGGACGAGAAGTACCCGCTGATGACGCCGAACGCCGGCATGTGGAACGCGTAGATGAAGGTGTACAGCGCCAGTGCGTGCTCGCTCGCGGGCGTCTGCCGCTGGATCGCGTGGCCGATGACGACGAGGGTGACCGCGAGGAACCGCGCCGTGTCCCACATCGGGATACGACGCTTCGCACGACCCGGTTCGAGCTGCGTGGCGGGCGCCGAGGGCGCTGGAGGGGCGGCATCCGTCGTCATCCCCGGTCACGTTACCGGATCGTGACCTCGCCGGATCGGTACGGTTGACGGGACACCCGACCCCGTTCCCTGGAGGAAGCACATGGCATCTCGTCGCGCAGTCGTCACCGGAGCGAGCTCGGGCATCGGGGCGGCGACCGTCCGACTGTTCCGCTCGCACGGGTGGGACGTGCTGGCCGTCGCCCGGCGCGCGTCGAAGCTCGAGGCGCTCGCCGCGGAGTCCGGGGCCGACGTGCTCGTGGCGGACATCACGAGCGCTGCCGACGTGGCGGCGATCGCGGACCGCGTCGCGGAGCTCGGCGGAGCGGACGCCCTGGTGAACAACGCCGGCGGCGCCCTGGGCTCGGCGAGCGTCGAGGAGTCCGACGTCGACGACTGGCGGGCGATGTTCGAGGTGAACGTGATCGGCACGAAGCGCGTCGTCGCCGCCCTGCTCCCGCACCTGCGTGCTCGTGCGGCGACCGCCGGGACCGCCGACGTCGTGACCGTCACCAGCACCGCCGGGCACGTCGCCTACGAGAACGGTGGCGGGTACAACGCGGCGAAGTTCGCCGAGCACGCGCTCGTGGCGGCGCTCCGGCTCGAGCTGAACGGGGAGCCGATCCGCGTCGTCGAGATCGCTCCCGGGCTGGTGAAGACCGACGAGTTCGCCCTGACCCGCTTCCGTGGCGACGAGCAGAAGGCCGCGGCGGTCTACGACGACGTGCCGGACCCGCTCGTCGCCGAGGACGTCGCCGAGGCGATCGTGCACTCGGTCGAGCTGCCCGCGCACGTGAACCTCGACCTGGTGACGATCCGGCCGGTGGCGCAGTCGGCGCAGCACAAGCTGGCGCGCGGGCGGCTCACGCCCCGCGCCTGAGGTCCGGCGCCCGGCCGCAGCACGCGCCCGGGGCGGAGCTGCGGGTCGCGGGGGTGGGGTCCCTGCCGGTACCGTGGTCGGATGCCGATCAGCAGCGACTCCGGGTCACCCGCCCAGGCTCCCTCGACCGTGACCGTGACGAGCGGGCCCGAGGTGCTCGGCTGGCTCGAGTTCGGGGACGCCGCGCGACTGCTCGCGAAGGACGTCCTGTCCTCCGGCTTCGAACCCGAGGTCGTCGTCGCCGTGGCCCGCGGTGGCCTCATCATCGCCGGTGCGGTGGCGTACGCCCTCGGCACGAAGGAGTGCGGCTCGATCAACGTCGAGTTCTACACCGACGTCGAACAGCGTCTCGACGAGCCCGTCATCCTGTCGCCCGCCCTCGACGCCCCGAGCCTCGCCGGCAAGCGCGTCCTGGTCGTCGACGACGTGTCCGACTCCGGCCGCACCCTCCGCCTGGTCGTCGACATCATCCGGAACGCCGGCGCCGACGTCCGCAGCGCCTGCCTGTACTCGAAGCCCGGCACCGTGCTCGAGCCCGACCACGTGTGGCGTCGCGTCGACGGTTGGATCACCTTCCCGTGGAGCGCCCTCGCACCGGTGACGGCCGAGTCGTGAGCATCCACCTCGTCGGCGGCGGACCCTTCGCCGCCTCGGACGCCGCTGCGCCCTTCCTCGCCGAGGCGACCGCTCGATCCGCAGCGGTCGGCCGGACCGTGCCGCGCATCGGCCTGCTGTCCGTGGCCGACGCCGCCGGCGCCTCGCCGTCGTCGACCGCGGACATCGCCGAGGTCCTCGGCGGCGCACGCCAGGCCGAGGTCCTCGTCACCGAGATCGCACCGGGTGCGGTCTTCGACACCACCGTCCTGAGCGACGTCGACGCCCTCGTCGTCGGCGGCGGGGTCACCCCGCACTACCTCGACGCCGTCGCCCCGCTCGTCGACCAGATCCGGCTGCTCGTCTCCGACGGCCTGCCCTACCTCGGCTACTCGGCCGGCGCGATGATCGCGTCCGACCGAGCCCTCGTCGGTGGGTGGCGGATCGGCGGCGTGGAGATCTGCCCCGAGGACGCGTCCGAGGGCCTGGACGAGGTCGAGCTCCGTGAAGGACTCGGACTCGTCGACCTGACCATCGACGTGCACGCGGTGCAGGCCGGCACCATCGCGCGCCTGATCGCGAGCGCCGAGGCCGAGTTCGTCACCGCCGGCCTGGCGATCGACGAGGACACCACCCTCGTCGTCGGTGAGGGTGCGCTCGAGGTCCGCGGCACCGGCAGCGTCTGGCGCGTCGTCGCCGGCGACGAGTCGGTCGCGGTCGCCACCATGGGCGCGTAGGACCGTGCAGGCCCGCCCGCTCGCCGACCTGGTCGACCCGGGCTGGGCGCGCGCACTCGCCCCGGTCGAGGACGACGTGCACCGCATGGGTGACTGGCTCCGGTCCGAGGTCGCCGCTGGTCGTCCGTACCTGCCGGCAGGTGACCACGTGCTCCGCGCCTTCGCCGACCCGTTCGACGACGTGAAGGTGCTCGTCGTCGGGCAGGACCCGTACCCGACGCCCGGGCACCCCATCGGTCTGTCGTTCGCGGTGGACCCGCACGTGCGCCCGGTGCCGCGCAGTCTGGCGAACATCTACCGCGAGCTCGAGTCCGACCTCGGGGTGACGCCGCCGGCCCACGGGGACCTGCGGGCCTGGTCCGCGCAGGGCGTGCTGCTGCTCAACCGGGTGCTCACGGTGCGGTCCGGCGAGGCCGGCAGCCACCGGGGCAAGGGGTGGGAGGCCGTCACCGACCAGGCCGTCCGTGCCCTCGTCGCCCGCGGGA
Source organism: Curtobacterium sp. SP.BCo (assembly GCF_051903265.1). Classification (GTDB taxonomy): domain Bacteria; phylum Actinomycetota; class Actinomycetes; order Actinomycetales; family Microbacteriaceae; genus Curtobacterium. The sequence continues at coordinate 2,693,227 of NZ_CP194337.1, read as the reverse complement.
CGCCGCTCGTCGCGGTGCTCTGGGGTGCGCAGGCCGGTACGGTCCGCCCGCTCCTCGGCGACACCCCGGTCGTGGCCTCGGCGCACCCGTCGCCCCTCAGCGCGTCGCGCGGCTTCTTCGGCAGCCGGCCGTTCTCGCAGGTGGACGACCTGCTCGAGGCGCAGGGAGCAGCCCCCGTGGACTGGGCACTGCCGGAGCAGACGGACGCGGCCTAGGCTCGGAGCCGTGCTCGAGGAGGAATACCAGCGACGGCGGGTCCTGCCGCGACACCTGCGTGCCCCGGTCCCCACCGAGGCCGCGTTCACGTACACGATCCGCGCTGCCGAGCCGACGGACCTGCCCGACATCCGCGAGATCCACACGCACTACGTCCGGAACTCCTCGGTGACCTTCGACCCGTCGGCGTTCACCTTCGCCGCGTGGAAGCGCCGGTACGACGAGATCCGGCGTCGGGGCCTGCCGTTCCTGGTCGCCGAGAACCCCTCCGGCCAGGTGCTCGGGTACGCGCTCGTCGACGCCTGGAACCCGCGGGACCGGTCGAACCGCGTCGTCGAGGACTCGATCTACCTCGGTGCCGCGTCCGGCGGCAAGGGCCTCGGCCGTGCCCTCATGGAGGCGCTCCTGGACGAGTGCCGCTCGGCCGGCGTCCGCGAGGTCGTCGCGGTCATCGCCGACCGCCAGGCGGAGGCGTCGATCCGTCTGCACGAGCGCCTCGGGTTCGAGGAGGTGGGCCGGATGGGGAAGGTCGGCTACAAGTACGACCGCTGGCTCGGCACCGTGACGATGCGGTTGCGGCTGCGGGGCCCGCGGCTCTTCGCCCGGCGGTGAAGCGGTGGGCGGCCGTTCCGCTCGTCGGAGGCCGTTTCGCGCGTGGGAGGCCGTTTCGCGCGTGGGAGGCTGTTCCGCGCGTAGTGAGCAGGTTGTTGCTGCCTCCTACGCGCGATCTGACATCCAATGTCGGGCGCGATGGGCGGGAACGCACGCACCAGTGGGCCTGGAGGCGCGTGGCGGGCCCGCCCCGCGCCTCCAGGCCGCCCGATGGTCGGCGCGCACGGCGCGCACGCCGCGGACGGCGCGGCTCAGCCCGCGGGCGCCTCGGCGATGAACTCGTCGCGCGTGACCCGCACCAGTTCGCCCGCCGCTGCAGACGCGATCGCCCCGTCACCCGCGACGAGCGCCCGCCCGACGGCCTCGTGGCGCGCCGCCGCGTCGTGCGTCCACCGTGTGATGGTGTCCCGCGACTCCGAGGTGCGCGTGCGCAGGAGCGCCTCGACGGTCCCGGCGAAGTGCGCGAACACGGTGTTCCCGGACGCCGTGAGGAGCGCTCGGTGGAAGCGGACGTCGGCCTCCAGGTAGGCGCGGCTGTCCTCCCGAGCGCAGGCGTCCAGCATGTCCGAGGCTGCGTCGAGCACCGCGGCCGCCCCCGGTGTGCCGGCTGCCAGTGAGGCGGCGACGGGCTCGACCCCGAGTCGGAGCTCGAGGAGTTCGCGCTGCTGGACGAAGTACGACGGGGAGGCGCCGCGCCACCGGATGACCGTCGGCGCGAGGAGCTCCCACGACCCGATCCCGAGCACCTGGGTGCCGACCCGCTGCCGGGGTTCGACGAGGCCGAGGGACTGGAGGACGCGCAGGGACTCGCGGACGACCGAGCGCGACACGCCGAACTCGTCCGCCACCAGCTCCGGCCGGACGACCTCGCCCGCGCCGAGCGCGCCGTCGACGATCCGCTGCCCGAGGGTGTCGAGCACGTGGGCGTGCAGTCCGCGTCCGGTCGGCATCGTTCCTCCATGCAGCACGCGTCACGCAGGGCGAGTGACGCGGTGTCCATCGAATCGGCAGACTGCCCAGGAGGGCGGATGCCGCGCGGTGGATCGTCGTATAGTCTGATTAATCAGATTATTGACGGTCGACGCGTCCGGCGCCAGACCGCCCCCGACACGAAGGCGACGGAGCCGCGCTGCAGCGGCTCCAGGAAGGGGCACCGATGCCTCACGCTCTCCTGGCCGATCCGGCCACGGCCCACGCGGCCTCGGCCCACGCGGCCTCGGCCCACGCGGTCTCGGCGCACGAGGCCGCGGCCCACGCGGTCTCCGTCCTCGCAGCGGAGGGCGGTGCGACGGAGACGGTCGACCCGTCCGGCCCCGTCGCGCAGCTGATCATCGCTGCCGTCATCGGCATCGTGGTGATCATCGCCCTCATCACCTGGCTCAAGGTGCACCCGTTCATCGCGTTGACGATCGGTGCGCTCGGCGTCGGCATCGGCGCGGGTCTGGCCCCCGACAAGGCGGTCACGAGCTTCGGCAACGGCTTCGGCGCGACGATGACGAGCGTCGGCATCCTGGTCGGCCTCGGCTCGATGTTCGGCAAGATGCTCGTCGACTCCGGTGCGGCCGACCGCGTCGTCGACACCCTGGTGCGGAGGTCGTCGAAGGCCGCCCTGCCGTGGACGATGGCCCTCATCGGCGCGCTGATCGGCCTGCCGATGTTCTTCGAGGTCGGCCTCGTCCTCCTCATCCCGATCATCGTGCTCGTGGCCAAGCGCAGTGACGTCCCGATCATGAAGATCGCCGTGCCGGCCCTCGTGGGCCTCTCGACCATGCACGCGTTCGTCCCGCCGCACCCCGGCCCGCTCGTGGCGATCTCCACGGTCGGCGCGAACCTCGGCACCACCCTGGCCTTCGGCATCGTGCTCGCCATCCCCGTCATCGTGCTGGCCGGCCCGGTGTTCGCCCGCTTCGCGGCGCGCTGGGTCGACATCCCCGCCCCGGACCTCTTCGGCTCGCGTGGTGGGAGCGGCTCCGGCCCGCAGGACCCCGCGCACGACGGCCGGGAGGCACGGCGCGGCCCCGCCACGCAGGACACCGCCTCCCTGCCCCACGGCAAGAGCGACTTCACGCGCGTCATCAGCGAGCCGCGCAGCCCGTCCTTCGCCGTCGCCCTCGTCGGCATCCTGCTGCCCGTCGTCCTCATGCTCGCCCAGGCCATCCGCGAGGCCACCGTGCCGGACGCGTCGGGGTCGTGGGTCAGCCTGCTCGACTTCCTCGGGTCGCCGATGATCGCCATCGGCATCGCGGCCGTCTACGCGATGGTCTTCTTCGCCATCGGTGGCGGCATGGACCGTACGGCCGTGTCGAAGTCGCTGGAGAGCGCACTGCCGCCGGTCGCCGGCGTGCTGCTCATCGTCGGCGCCGGCGGTGGGTTCAAGCAGGTCCTCATCGACACCGGGATCGGCGGGGTGATCGCCGACGCCGTGAAGGACTCGGGGATCTCGGTGTTGCTCGTCGCGTGGGTCGTCTCCGCGCTCGTCCGTGTCGCCACCGGCTCGGCGACCGTCGCGACGGTGACCGCCGCCGGCATCATGGCCCCGATCGCGCACGACCTGTCGTCGCCGATGACCTCGCTGCTCGTGCTCGCGATCGGCGCCGGTTCGGTCTTCCTGTCGCACGTCAACGACGCCGGCTTCTGGCTCGTCAAGGGGTACCTCAACACGACCGTGGGGCAGACGTTCAAGACGTGGACGATGCTCGAGTGCCTCATCTCGGTGTTCGGTCTCGCCGGGGTCATGCTCGCGGGGGTGTTCATCCAGTGAGTGCCGACACCGCGCTCGACGCACGCGTGCTCGTCGTGATGGGCGTCTCCGGGTCGGGGAAGTCCACGGTCGCCGCGATGGTCGCCGAACAACTCGGGTGGGACTTCGCCGAAGGCGACGCGATGCACCCGCAGGCGAACGTCGACAAGATGCACGCCGGGACACCCCTGACCGACGAGGACCGCTGGCCGTGGCTCGACGTCATCGCGTCCTGGATCGGTTCGCACCTGGAGTCCGGCACCCCGGGTGTGGTGACGTGCTCGGCGCTGAAGCGGTCCTACCGTGACGTCCTGCGTGCACCCGGCGTCGTGTTCGTGCACGTCGCGGGAGACGGCTCACTGATCGAGGACCGGATGTCCCAGCGCTCCGGGCACTTCATGCCGACGTCGCTGCTGGCGTCCCAGCTCGCGACGCTCGAACCGCCGCAGTCCGACGAGGCCCACGTGACGATCGCCGCTGACCGCACGCCGGAGGAGGAGAGCGCCGAGGTCATCGACCTGCTCGGGTTGCGTCGCTGACGAGGGCGGCCGTGGCGACGGCTGGCCGTGCTCAGGCTTCCGTGAGGCGACCGGCCTCCACCCGCCACTGCCGATCGAGGCGGACCGTCTCGAGCATCCGTCGGTCGTGGGTGACGAGCAGGAGGGTGCCGTCGTACGAGTCGAGCGCCTGCTCGAGTTGCTCGATCGCCACCAGGTCGAGGTGGTTCGTCGGCTCGTCGAGCACGAGGACGTTCACGCCGCGCGCCTGCAGGAGCGCGAGCCCCGCACGGGTGCGCTCGCCGGGGGAGAGCGCGTTCGCCGGACGCCCGACGTGGTCGGCCTTGAGTCCGAACTTCGCGAGCAGTGTGCGGACGTCGGCGGTCGTGTACTCGGGCACGATCGCCTCGAACGCCGCGGCGAGGGGCTGGTCGCCGGTGAACGCCGCGCGTGCCTGGTCGATCTCGCCGATCGCGACGCTCGACCCGAGCGATGCCGTCCCGGTGGTCGGTGTCTGCCGACCGAGCAGGGCGCGGAGCAACGTCGACTTGCCCGCTCCGTTGGGTCCGGTGATGCCGATCCGGTCGCCACCGTCGACCTGCAGCGACACCGGGCCCAGCGTGAACTCGCCCTGCGTGAATGTGGCGTCGGACAGCGTCGCGACGACGGCCGACGAGCGGGGAGCGCTGCCGATGGTGAACTCGAGCTGCCACTCCTTGCGGGGCTCCTCGACCTCGTCGAGCCGCGCGATGCGGGACTCCATCTGCCGGACCTTCTGCGCCTGCTTCTCGCTCGACTCGCTGGCTGCCTTGCGGCGGATCTTGTCGTTGTCCGGTGCCTTCTTCATGGCGTTCCGGACGCCCTGGCTCGACCACTCGCGCTGCGTCCGCGCCCGGGAGACGAGGTCGGCCTTCGTCGACGCGTACTCCTCGTACGCGTCGCGCTTGTGCTGCTTGGCGATCTCGCGCTCTTCGAGGAACGAGTCGTAGCCGCCGCCGAAGAGCCGGTGCGACGACTGCGCGAGGTCGAGCTCGAGCACCGCGGTGACCGAGCGGGCGAGGAACTCGCGGTCGTGGCTGACGAGCACGGCGCCGCCGCGGAGGCCCCGGACGAAGCCCTCGAGCCGGTCCAGGCCGTCCAGGTCGAGGTCGTTCGTGGGTTCGTCGAGCAGGACGATGTCGAACCGGCTCAGCAGCAGTGCGGCGAGTCCGACGCGGGCGGCCTGTCCGCCGGACAGCGCGGTCATCAGGGAGTCCGGGCCGACGCCGTCCCCGTCCGCTGCGTCTTCGAGTCCGAGGTCCGCGAGCACGACCGGGATGCGGTCGTCGAGGTCGGCGGCGCCGGCTGCGAGCCACCGGTCGAGCGCAGCGGAGTACCGGTCTGCGGCGGCGTCACCGGCATCCGGCGCACCGAGCGCGGCAGCGGCGGCGTCCATCGTCGCCGTGGCCTCGGCGCAGCCGGTGCGACGTCCGATGTAGCCGGCGACGGTCTCGCCCTCGACGCGTTCGTGTTCCTGCGGGAGCCAGCCTACGAACGCGTCCGTCGGGGCGAGCGACACCGTGCCGGCGAGCGGCTCGTCCACTCCCGCGAGGAGCCGCAGGAGCGTCGACTTGCCCGCACCGTTCACCCCGACGAGCCCGATCACGTCTCCCGGCGCGACGGTGAGGTCGAGGGAGTCGAACAGCGTGCGTGCGGCGTAGCCGCCGGCGAGGCCCTTGGCGACGAGCGTGGCGGTCATGCAGCAATCGTCCCATCACTCGGGCCGCGCGCGGGACCGCCCGGGCCGGAGGGTCAGGCGAGCGGGATCGTCCGGTCGAACGTCCGGGTCACCGGCGGGCCCGCGACGACCGCGGCCAGGGCGTTCGCCGCACCCTCGGGCGTGCCGCGCCAGGCGACGTAGGCGTCGTGGTCGGCGGTCGTGGTCCAGCGCTCGACCACCACGAGGCGGTTCGGGTCGGCGTCGTCGACGATGACCTCGAGCGACTCGTTGCCCGCGAAACCGCCGGTCTGGGCCAGCGTCTCGCGGATCGCGGCCTCGGCGTCCTCGGTGGAGACGTCGTTCCGGAGCTGGACCTCGAGCAGGACGGTCATCGACATGGTGTTCCCTTCGTCGTCGTTGCCCCGTGCAACCACGCGCGGCGATCGGCTGTTCCCGGGCTCGGACTCTCGGGGTCGAGCCTCGGAGGTCTGGCGCCGCCCGCGAAGACCAGAGTCTGTTGCCGAACTGGAGAGTACGTGTTGGTCACGACGATCGCGTGCCGAGGAGATCATCCGCCCAGCTCGTGCGTACGAGGGATCCCGTCCGTTCGAGATCTCGCTCGAGCACTTCGGATCTCGTTGGCTCCCGGGGCTGCAGCGGGACGGCATCCTCGCCGGCATCAACTGTTCTGGGGATGACGCGACCGGCTACGACCTGACCCCTGATGAGGTCCGTGCCCGACTGTCCGCATGACGATCCTTGGGTGGTCGATCGGAGAACGGCACGCGGTGTGGCCCATTACGGGGGTCGCGCTCGCACGGCTGTCTCCGACACGCTGGCGAGGAGGGGGACGATGAGTCATTCACTGGTGGACCACGAGCACATCCGCGTGCTCGTCTGGGCGAGCCTGCAACCGCGGTTCGGTGGGCCGGTGTCCTGGCGCTTCCGGCGCCTGGATGGGAGCATCGCGCCGCGGAAGGCGTCGACCCGGAGCGACCGGGAGATCGGGCAGCTGCTCGTGGCGCAGATCGAGCAGACGTTCGACGAGTACCACGGCTCGGACGACGACCACGCTCCGTACGTGCACGGTTCCCCCGCGCAGGACCGCTGGTCGGCGGTCGAGGTCCTCAAAGCCCTGCAGCACTACTCGTACCACGCGTTCGACGGAGACATCGACACCGAGTCAAACGAGGCGGTTCGGTTCTGCGCGGCCCTCGGCACTGCACTGGTGGAGAGCCTGCTCGGGACAGATCCGCATGCGGATGACCTCCGGGAACTCACGACCTCACCCGAGTGGGATCGAGCTCCGCTCGAGATCGACGCGAGCTCGGTGCCCGCCGCCGGACCGCGGGTGACGGCACCGCGGCGTCGGCCGACGCCGCGGACACTGACCTCGCTGGGGCGCCCGGACGGCCCGGTCCGACCCCGTGCCCGAAGCGGGCGACCCGCGAATCCGGTGCCGTGGGTGATGCCCGCCGCCGGGCAGGTGTGGGCGTGGGATCCCGGTCGGGGGCCGATCCGGCTCACCGATCTGGACACCCCGCACGGCTGGCTGTACTCCGGGTACACGCTGTCCCCGGACGGCACGACGATCCGGTACCTCGCGCAGTCGTCGAACCTCGACCGACCGCCGGATGAGCTCCGGACGCTCGACCTGCGCACCGGAGAGACCACCTCCGAGACGCCGCACCGCGACCACGTCCGGCAGGTACAGCACGTGGAGGGCACCGAGGCCCTCGTCGAGTACACCGACGTCGTCGACCACTCCCTGACCCGACCGGTCGTGCACGTGCAGCATCGGGGGGTGTGGCGGCGACTCGATTCGCGCGCACCCGACCTCGGTGTCGCGGCGACTGGCACCCTCCTCGCGTTCTCGCCGAGCGGCGACCTCCTCGCCGTGACGTGGCGGTGGGGGCACAATCCGTACCCGATGACCGAGGTGGTGGACCTGCGCGACGGCGACGACATCGGTGCGCGGTGGGCGGTGGACCTCCACGGACAGGCGCCGTGGAACGCTGACGGGTCCCGCCTCCTCGTCGGGCAGACGCAGACGGACGGGTACTTGTCCCGAGTCGTCTCGGTGTGGGACCGCTGGCGACGCACGGTCGAACCCGTCGCCGTCCGTCCCGAGCACCACGGCCAGGACGTCGAGCACCTCGGCTGGGTCGATGGACGGCGGCTGCTCTCGATGGTCACCGAGGGTCGGCAGGTTTCGATGCGGTCAGTCGACCCGGAGACCGGCGAGCAGGAGGAGTACGCCGCGTTCCGCCGACCGGTGAATCGCGGCGAGGTGCACAACGTCCTCGTCGCACCTGGCGTGGTGCAGGGAGATCCGGAGACGCTTCGCAGCTGATGCACCAGCCTCGGCGTGCATGCAAGCGGGGTCGCTACGGGTCGGGGCAAGATCCCGATCGAGGTACTGCGCAGACAGCTCCGTCTCAGGAGCCGATTGCCCGTGCTTGTCCGCCGTGCCGGGCACGCTGCTCCGACACGCCCGGCGGGTATCGATCTGTGAGGATGCGCTGCCCGTGCACACTGCGGAGTGAAGGGGGTGGACATGACCCGACCAGCCGAGCCGGACAAGGTGCTCGTGGCGGCAGCCGCGCGTGGCGACCGCGATGCGGTCACCACGTTGTTCGACCGTCACGCCGAGACCATGACCCGGTACACGTGGGCCTTGGTCCGCCGACGCATGGACGTCGAGGAGATCGTGCAGGACGCGTTCCTCACGCTGTGGCAGAAGGCCGACACCGTGGACGTTCCCGGCGAGTCCGTGCTGCCGTGGCTGCTCGTCGTCTGCCGGAACCACGCCGCGAACCTGGTGCGGCAGCAGCGCCGGCACGAGGGCGTCGACCTGCCCGACGAGTTGGCCGCACCGGAGCCGGACGACGATGCCCGCGAGCGACTGCGCTGGGTCCGCGCCGAGATCGACGCGCTCGCACCGCTCGACCGTCGGGTGTGCGAACTCTGTCTCATCGAGGGTCGCTCCTACGCCGAGGCTGCCGAGGTGCTCGGCATGACCATCGGCGCCGTCACGCAACGGGTGTGGCGGTCTCGCGCACGGATCAAGAAGGCGGTGACGAACGATGAACGATGAACGACCGATCGGACACGGGTCTCCGATGGCTGACGAGCCGCCGGGTGGTGACGAGATGCGGCGGATGCTGGCCGGAATGCGGCGGCGGGTCGCTGACGGGATGCACGACAAGCCCCGCCCGGTGTCCTCTCGCCGTCGCGTCGGCCTCATCGTGGCGTTGATCGCCGTACTCGGCATCGGCACCGCGAGCGGTTCGGTGGCACTCGGCTTGGTCCCGACTCCCTTCCCCGCGGCGCCGACGCCAGGCCCGACCTCTGCTTCGCCGGCACCGTCACCGTCGGGATCGCCGTCGCCGTCGGCGGCCCGCATCACGCCGACGCCGACGGCCAGCGCGTCGGCTACCATCCCGGACGCGTGCACGGACGCCGTGCCCGCGGTCGACGCGACCCGTCTGTTCGGATCGCTGGTGCTCGATCAGCTCCGACCGCAGGTTGCCGGTGACATGACCGACTACTACGTGGACCCTGAGGAGCCGTTCACCGCCGACGCGACGCTGGTCTGCCACTGGTCACCGAACGGCAGCACTGAGGACGTCGACAATCTCTTCCTCGAGATGGGCACGGCTGACAGCGCCGTTCTCCAGCCTCGGCTCCAGGCCCTCGCCGGCAAGGGTTGGACCTGCACCGACACGCTCGGCGGACGCTCCTGCCAGCACGCTGAGACGTCGATGTACTACTCCGACCGCGTCGACACGACGTACACGTTCTTCGTGCGCGGCGACACCTGGATCTCCATCCATCAATCGAACATCCCGACCGACGGCCTCCTGAAGGCCCTCGTGCAGCAGACCTGGGAGGACTGACCGTGGCGGCCCTCGCGCGGGTCGAGGAGGGTGATCGGCGCCCGGGGACTCCATCCGCACGTGTCCGATGAGCGATCGGCTACCGAACAACGAAGGCGCGGCTGGGAGAGGCGGCAGGGGACTCGACGGTGATCCATCGCGGGGCGGCACCGCCCGACGGGGAGAATGCCGGGATGGAACCGTGCACCTTCTGCCGCATCATCGCCGGTGAGGCACCCGCCACGTGGGTCGAGCGCGAGGAGCACGCCGTCGCCTTCGCGCCGCTCCCGGACTCGGCGCTCGCTCCGGGGCACACGCTCGTGGTCCCTGCGGAGCACACGGCCGACCTGCTCAGCGCCGGTCCGGTCGGGTTGGCCGCGACGTTCGCGCTCGCGCAGCGGGTCGCACGCGCGATGCGGGGAGCCCTGGGCGCGACCGGGACGGTGCTGCTGCAGGCCTCCGGCGCGGACGCAGGGCAGAGCGTCCGCCACCTGCACGTCCACGTGGTGCCGTGCTGGTCGGACGACGCCACGGTGCACTGGCCGCAGCGGCCGTCGGCACACGCGTTCGCGGGCGATCCCCACGCCGCCCTCGCCGAGATGTTCGAGTGATCGGGCACCGGTGGAACCGATCGGGGGCCCGCGGACACTGCAGGGTATGAGGGACGAACCGGACAGCGGGGACTGGGCGATGGCGCTCGAGGGTGACGGTGAGGCGTTCGGCCGGGTGTTCGACCGGCACCGACACCGCGTGCAGCGGCACTGCATGCGCCTCGTGCCGGCGGACACCGACGCGGCGGACTCCGTCGCGATCGTGTTCCTGGAGACCTGGCGGAACCGTGCGCGGGTCCGACTCGTCGACGGGTCGATGCTGCCGTGGCTGCTCGTCACGGCGACCAACGTCGCCCGGAACCAGACCCGGGCGGCCAGGCGCTACCGGGCGGCGCTCGACCGGTTGCCGCCTCCCGAGCACGTCCCGGACCACGCCGAGCGCCACGACGACGGCGAGGCGGTCCGGGCACTCCGACAGCTGGGCCGGAACGACCAGGAGATCCTGACGCTGTCGGTCCTGGAGGGCTACAGCGAGCAGGAGATCGCCGCGACGCTCGGCATCGCACCCGGGACGGTGAAGTCGCGACTCTCCCGGGCACGCGCGCGGCTGGCCGCGCACCTCACGACAGCCACCATCACCACGACCGCCGTCGAGCGGAACGGAGTCCGATCATGAGCAACCCCACGAAGGCGAACGACCGCGACGCCGCGGTCCGTGCGCTGCTGGTCGACACGGTGGCGCAGACGCCACGACGACGGCGTCGCTGGCGGCTGCCGACGATCGCCGGCGCGGTGGTGTGCGTGCTCGGCGGCGCGGCTGCCGGTGGCGCGATCACGGCCGCGGCGAACCCGGACCCCGCAGCGATCGCCGCGCAGAACCGTGCGGCGATCGTCATCGGTGGCGCCGGGTCGCCGTACCAGGAGGTCGTCGGGACCCCGGTCGGTCGGGTCGGGTCGGCGGAGGAGACGATCACGGTCGGTCGAGCGCCGTCTGGGGCGGACACGTTCCGCTGGGTCGCCACGTGCCGCACCAGCGGCACGCTGTCGGAATGGCGTTCCGGCAAGGTCTGGGGGACCGGGCCGTGCGAAGCAGGTTCGACCGCGTCGAATACCTACTCGGCGAAGGAAATCGCCGGCCGGCAGATCCGCATCGCCGCCGACCGGGACCTCGGGTGGACGCTGTCGTACGGGTGGTTGCGGACACCGCCGATGCCCGAGGCGAGCGCCGCGCAGGACGAGGCGATGGACGACGGCATCGTCACGCGGAGCGAGTACCTCGCGGCGTTCGACCGGTTCCAGGGCTGCATGACGGCGCGGGGCGAGTCGCTCGGGCGCATCCCGACGTCGTCGCTCTTCGTGGCGTACGCGGCATCGGACGCGTACGCACTCGACTGGTGCATCGCTTCCGAGTTCGACGCGGTCGACGCGACCTGGCAGGGCGAGCACCCGGCACCTCCCGGGGCGGACGAGGGCACCTGGGGGTCCCAGCAGTACGACCCGGCGGCGGATCCGCGGTACGCCCGTTGAGCGGTGGCGGGCAGCGGGCTACCGGATGACCCCGGATGCGGCGAGCAGCCCGAGCAGCGTCGGCGGATCGGCAGCCATCGCCTCGAAGACCCGGTAGAGCGTCTCCGACCGGTCAACGGGCCCCACCGCCCAGCACCGCTTCCCGAGTCCGAACGCGATGCCCGCCTCGATGTGTGCCGCGGCACCGGCGGGGAGCACGAGGACGAAGTCGCGTGCTCCGCGGAGCGCTGCGAGGTCCTGCTCGAAGAGCTTCCGGATCCCCTCGTCGTCGAGTGCCGCGTCGTCCGCGCCGCCGGGGACCGCGAAGCGCGATGCGTCCTCGTCGTACTCCGCGCGGACGAAGCTGTAGGTCGAGGCGCCCGCGCCCTCGAGTCCGTCGACGACGTCGAGGACCGCTCGTCGACCGCGCCAGCTCCCGGCGATGAAGAAGTCCGTCACGCGGGCCACCGTACCGAGGTCCTCAGCCGACGATCCGGAACCGCACGGCGTCGCCCGGCCGGAGCTGCGCGGCACGGTCGACGGACGCCGGGGTGAGGACGGCGACGACGGGGTACCCGCCGGTCACGGGGTGGTCGGCGAGGAACAGGACGGGGTGCCCGTCCGGCGGGACCTGCAGCGACCCGGTCTCGACGCCCTCGCTCGGGAGCTCCCGTGAGACGGCCCGGACGAGCGGGTGCGCTGCGGTGGTCCGGACCCCGACGCGGTCGCTGTCCTGGGTCACCCGGTGCTCCTGGCCGGTCAATAGCCCGCGCCAGGACGGCAGGAACCAGTCGTCGCGGGGCCCGGCCAGGACGTCGAGCACCTGACCGACGGACAGCGCCTGACCGACGGACAGCGCCGAACCGACGGACAGCGGGGGAGCGACGGCGTCCACCACCGGCCAGGCAGCGGCGGCGTCCCCGATCGGCAGGACGTCACCCACCGTCACCGGGGGCGGCCCGAGGTGCGCGAGGGAGTCCCACGACCGACTGCCGAGCACGGGTTCGACCGCGAACCCGCCCCGCACGGCGACGTACGTCCGCAGCCCCGCCACCGGCACACCGAGGCGCAGTTCGTCACCGGGCCGGAGCATCAGGACCTCGTACGGGGCCGCCCCGCGGACCCGGCCGTCGGCGGACGCGACCTCCACGGGGCACGGCGCACCGGTGGTGGCGACGACCACGTGGGCGTCGGGGCGGAGCGTGACGGAGCCGAGGAGTGCCTCCAGGACGGCTGCGTCGGGGCGGTTGCCCACCATCCGGTTGGCGAGTGCGGCGGCACCGCGGTCGGCGGCGCCGGACGCGCCGAGGCCGACGTCGCTGAAGCCGGGGCGACCGAGGTCCTGCGTCGACGTCCCCGGGCCGACCCGCACGACCGTGACCGCCCCCGCACCGGGACCGACCGTGGGCGCGCTCACGCTCGCCCTACCTCGACGAACCGGATCCGGGTGCCGGCCGGTGCGAGCGCCGGGGGCTCCCGGTCGGGTGACCACATCGGAGTGTCGGTGCGGCCGATGAGCTGCCAGCCGCCCGGCGAGGTGAGCGGGTAGACGGCGCTGAACTCGCCGGCGAGTGCGACGGCTCCGGCCGGCACCGACGTGCGGGCGGTGGCTCGGCGTGGCACGTCGAGCGACGGCGCACTGCCGGTGAGGTAGCTGAAGCCCGGGGCGAACCCGCAGAACGCACTCGTCCAGACCTGCCCCGTGTGCCACGCGACGAGCTCGTCGGGGCGCATGGCGGCGGCAGCGGCGACGGCGTCGAGGTCGGCGCCGTCGTACGTCACGGGGACGACGACCGTGTCGTCGGTCGGACGATCGTGCAGCGCGACCGGGACGACGGCGTCGAGGGCGCGCTGGATCCGCGGGAGGTCGGTGTGTCGGGGATCGAACCGGACCAGCAGGGTCCGCGCGCCGGACACGACCTCGGTGACGCCCGGCAGCGCGGCGCGGGTGAGTGCGCCGTGGAAGGCCACGACGGCTGCGAGCGTGTCGAAGGTCACGAGGACCGCGCCCACACCCGCCGCCCGCGCGTCCAGTGTCACGGCGCGAACGGCGCGATCGTCACGTCGCGCGACGTGAGCAGCTCCCGGATCGCCCGCGCCATCGCGACCGCACCCGGGGAGTCGCCGTGGACGCAGACCGACTCGGCGCGCACCGGCACGTCCGATCCGTCCACGGCCGTGGCCACCCCCTCGGTCACGATGCGGAGCACACGGTCGGCGACCGCGGCCGGGTCGTGCAGCACCGCCCCCGGGGTGCTCCGCGACACGAGCGAGCCGTCCGGTTCGTAGGCACGGTCGGCGAAGGCCTCGGCGACGGCGCGCAGCCCGTGTGCCTCGGCAGCGCGCAACAGCTCGGAGCCGGGCAGGGCGAGCACCGCCAGCGACGGGTCGACGTCGGCGACCGCACGGACCACCGCCGACGCCTGCTCCGGGTCCGCGCACGCCGTGTTGTACAGGGCACCGTGCGGCTTCACGTACGTGACCGCGGTGCCGGCGACGTGGGCCGCGGCGACGAGCGCGCCGATCTGGTGGACGACGTCGGCGTACAGCTCGTCGGGCGACACGTGCACCGGTCGGCGGCCGAACCCGGCGAGGTCGCGGTAGGCCACGTGCGCTCCGACCGCCACGCCGCGCGCGGCCGCGGCGCGGGCCGTCGCGAGCATGATCACGGGGTCGCCCGCGTGCGCACCGCACGCGATGTTCGCGGACGACACGACGTCGAGCACCGCCTGGTCGTCGCCGGCGCTCCAGACGCCGAAGCCCTCGCCGAGGTCGCTGTTCAGGTCGATCGTCGTCACCCGACCACCGTAACCGCCGACTCCGGCACGCCGCTCCCGTATCCTGCGGCAGTGGAAGCAGCACAGCCCTCCGGCACGACGAAGCGCCGCGTGGAACTCCGGATCACCCGTCCCGCCCTGACCTGGTTCGCGCGTCCGACCGTCACGATCGACGGCATCGGGCACCCCGCGCAGTGGGGGATCGGCACGTGGGCGGTCCCCGACGACGGCGGGACGGTCATCGGCGTGTACCTGTACAACCGCGTCTGGCGCTTCGGCGCGGCCGAGCGCACCGTCGCCGACCAGGACGTCCTCGAGTACCGCACCGGACCGCTGCCGTTCACCGCGGGCCGGCTCCGCTGACGCGGGTCGCGCCGTCGAGGTGATCCGCCGCCGGACGGGAGGCGCGGTGCGGGCCCGCCCCGCGCCTCCCGGCCGCCCCGCCCCGCCCCGCCCCGCCCGGCCGCCCCGCCCCGCCCACGGCACGCGGCGCGCAGCCGCCTCGCTGGCACCCGACGGACCGGCCGAGCGGATAGTGGGACCCATGACGACCAAGATCACCCTCATCATCGACAACCCGTCCGACCCGGCTGCCTTCGAGGAGGCCTACCCCGCACTCCAGGCCGCGGCCGCCGCGCTCCCCGAGCTGCGTCGCCTCGAGGCCGGGAAGGTCTGGCCGAAGGAGGACGGCACGCCCACCCCGGCACACCGCACCCTCGACCTGTACTTCGACTCGTACGACGACGCGTCCGCCGCGGTCGCCGGCGAGGAGGCCGGCGCGCTCTTCGGGCAGCTCGGCGCCACCGGAGCGACCTTCACCGGCCTGTTCTCGGACGTCGAGCAGGCGTGACCACGACCGTCCTCGTCGCCGGCGCCACCGGGGACCTCGGGGGACGCATCGTCCGCGCTCTCCGCACCCACGACACCCGCGTCCTCGTCCTCACCCGGGGCACCGGCAGCAGTACGTCCGCCGCCGGCCGGCTCGCTGCCGAGCAGGGCGTCGACGTTGTCACCGCCGACTACACCGACCACGGCGCGCTGACGTCGGCGCTCGCCGGGGTGGACGTCGTCGTGTCCGCGGTGAGCGGCACCCGTACCGTCATCGTCGACGCCCAGCGCGCCCTGCTCGCCGCCGCCGTGGACGCCGGCGTCGCGCGGTTCGTCCCGTCCGACTACGCCGCCGACTACCGGTCCATCACCCCGGGGACGAACCGGAACTTCGAACTCCGCCGCGAGTTCGCCGCCACCCTCGACGCCGCACCGATCCGGGCGACCTCGGTGCTGAACGGCGCGTTCACGGACATGCTCACCGGACAGGCGCCGCTCGTCCTGTTCGACCGGCAGCGGGTCCTGTACTGGTCCTCCGCCGACCAGGTGCTCGACTTCACCACCAAGGACGACGTCGCCCGCACCACGGCGCACGTCGCACTCGACCCTGCAGCACCGCGGGTCGTCGAGGTCGTGGGGGACCGGGTCACCGCGCGCGGCATCGCCGACACCATGTCGCAGCTGACCGGCACACCCTTCCGGCTGCAGTGGGCGGGCACCGCCGGCACGCTCTCCGCGATGGCCCGCGTGGGACGCCGCCTCTCGAGGGCCGGCGACGACGAATCGTTCCCCGCCTGGCAGGGCATGCAGTACTTCGTCAGCATGTTCAGCGGCGAAGCGGCACTGCACCACGTGGCGAACGACCGGTACGGTGACCAGGACTGGACGACCGTGCGCGACGTGCTCGCCGCACACCTCGCCGCCTGACCAGACGAAGGAGCACCCCGCGATGGCCGACACCACCTGCCACATGTCGATCTCCCTCGACGGGTTCGTCGCCGGGCCCGACCAGCGCCGCGACCAGCCGCTCGGCCGACGCGGCGGCGAGCTGCACACCTGGCACCTGCCCGGCGCCGACGTCGGCGAAGCGGACCGCACCGCTGCCGGGTGGCTGATGCGGCCACGGGGTGCGTACGTGATGGGCCGCAACATGTTCGGACCCGTCCGCGGCGCGTGGGACGAGGACTGGCGCGGCTGGTGGGGCGAGGAGCCGCCGTACCACGCACCGGTCTTCGTCCTCACCCACCACGCACACGACCCGATCGCGCTCCAGGGCACGACCTTCCACTTCGTGACCGAGGGCTTCGACGCCGCCTACGCGCAGGCCGTCGCGGCAGCCGGCGACGACGGGGTCGACATCGCCGGCGGTGCCTCGACGGTCCGACAGGCGCTCGCCGCGGGGGTCGTCGACGAACTCACGCTCGACATCGCCCCGGTGCTGCTCGGGTCCGGGGAGCGGATCTTCGAGGACGGCGCCGAGGCGTTCGACTTCGAGCCGGTCGAGGTCCTGCACTCACCGCTGACGACACACGTCCGGTACCGCCGCCGCTGACCGGTCAGGGCCCGTCCGGCACCCGCACGATGCGGTTCTGGTACGCCCACACCACGGCCTGCAGCCGCGACCGGACCCCGAGCTTCGGGAGCATCCGCGCGAGGTGGGACTTCACCGTGGAGACCTCGACGACGAGCGCCGCAGCGATCTCCTCGTTCGACATCCCCTCGGCGAGGAGCAGCAGGACGTCCCGTTCGCGTGCTGTCAGCACGTCGTCGGCGCGGTCCCCGGACACGGGCTGCAGGCTGCGGCGCGACACGAACTCGCGCAGCACCCGGCGGGTCAGCGCCTGGTCGATGGTGCCGTTGCCGGCGGCGACCTGCCGGACGGCACCGACGATGACGTCCGGCTCCGCGTCCTTCAGCAGGAACCCGGACGCGCCGGCCTCGAGGGCGCCGAACACCAGGTCGTCCATGTCGAACGTCGTCAGCATCAGCACCGGCACCGCCGGGTCGGCACCGGGCGCGCAGAGCTCCCGCGCCACCTCGATGCCGTTCCGTACCGGCATCCGGATGTCCAGGCACGCGACGTCGGGTCGGGTGCGCCGCGCGAGTTCCAGCGCTTCGCCGCCGTCTGCGGCGACACCGACGACCTCGATGTCCGGTTCCGCCGACAACAGTGCGGAGACACCGGCGCGGACCAGCGGCTGGTCGTCCGCCACCAGGACGCGGATCACCCGGCCACCTCGTCACCGGCGGCCGACGGGGCGGACGCGGGGCGCGCCTCCCGGCCCAGCGTCAGCTCGACCAGCCACCCACCCGGACCGGTGGGACCGACCTGGAGGCGCGCCCCGACCAGTTCTGCCCGCTCGCGCATGCCACGGAGTCCGTTCCCACCCGCCGGGCTGCTCCCGACGGACGGCGCGGTGGGCGCAGCGTTCTCGACGCGCACCGTCAGGTGCGCGGGATCGCCGTCGTCGACGGTGACCGTGCAGGCCGCGCCGGCGGCGTGCAGGGCGACGTTGGCGAGGGACTCCTGGACGGTGCGGTAGGCGACGAGCTGCGAGAGCGGACCGATGCCGTCCGCGAGCGGCTCGTCGCCCGGCACGACGACCAGGTCGACGGCGGAACGGATCCGGGCAGCCTCGACGAGGTCGACGATCCCGACGACCGTCTCGACGGCGCGTTCGGAGGGGGCGTCGTCGCGCAGCAGCCCGACCAGACGGCGGAGGTCCTCGAGCACGGCGGTGCTCTGCTCCCGCACCTGGCGCACGCCCTCGTGGGCACGTTCCGGGTCGGTGTCGATCTGGCGGTCCACGACGGCCGACATCAGGGCGATCCCGGACAGGTGGTGGGCGGCGATGTCGTGGAGTTCCCGGGCCATCGCGGCACGCTCTCGGGAGAGCGCGGCCTCGACGTGCGCGTCCGCCTCCGCGGTGCGGGCGTCCGCTTCGGCGGTCCGGGCCGCTGCTTCGGCGTCCCGCGCAGCGGCCTCGTCCTGCCGCGCGGTGCGGAGCTCGCGGCGGGACCGGACGATCAGCGTGACGACGAGCGGCAGCCCGACCGCGCCGACCGCCTGCAGGACGCCCTGGCCCAGGGACCCGAGCAGCCCCTGTGCGAACGAGGCCCGGAACGCGCCGTACCCGACGCCCCAGTCGATCGCCGTGCCGACGGCGACCAGCACGGCGCCCACGGCCACCGTCGGCCAGAGCCGGGGGAGCGGCAGCCGGAGGGCTGCCAGGACGACCGCGACCACGACCGGCAGCGCGGTGAGCCCGAACAGCGTGCTCGAGCTGACCGCGGCGAGGACGACCGGGAGCGCCGCGACGACGACGAGCGTCACCCGAGGTGCACGACGCGCGGCGAGGAGCACCGCGGACTGGGCCAGGAGGACGACGGCGAGGACCGTCCAGGGTGCGGCCCCGACCTCGGGGAAGCGGATCCCCGTCGAGTCCGGGTCGGCCGCGTCGAGCGGCGGCAGGCCGAGCAGCAGGCCGAGCGACAAGACCGCGGTCCCGGCGGCGACGAGGACGTCGGTGCGCCGGGAGCGCGCGTCAGCGGGTGCCATCGTCCGATCCTACGAGTCGCGGGTACCCCAGGCGCCCACGCGTCGCGACGAGGAGCACCACGGCCGCCACGGTCGAGACGATGGCCAACCCGTGCATCATCGTGCCGGCCGTCATCCCCGGGTACATGTCCGCCCACAACGTGGAGATCGTGTTGTTGACGCCGACGTGCAGGAGCATCACCACGGGCAGGCTCTCACCGGTGCGGTTGAACACCCACGTGATGACGACGTTGAACGTGATCGTGAACAGGGCGAACACGAGCGGCTCCGTCCAGTGCGCGTCCGGCCAGCCACCCCAGTCGCTGAGGTACAGCGGCATGTGCCAGAGCGCCCAGAGCGGGCCGAGGACGGCCGCGGCACCGAGCGGCCCGAACCGCTCCTGCAACCGGGGCAGGGCGAAGTCGCGCCAGCCCGGCTCCTCGGACAGCCCGGTGCTGACGAGCTGCACGACGAGCCCGGGCACGAGTGCGACGAGTGCGAGCAGCGACGGGGCCTGCACCTGACCGCCCGCGAAGGGCAGCCCGGTGGCGACGATCAGCGCGGGGACGCCGACGAGGGCCAGCGCGTACCAGTACCAGGCGACCCGCCACCGCCACAGCCGACCGACCCAGCGTCGGAGCCCCGGTCGGCCGTCCGTGATCGCCGTCACCAGGAACGCTCCGCCGAGCGGACCGAGGAGCGCTCCGGGCAGGACACCGGTGAACTGCGCCGTGCCGAGGAACTCCGGGAAGTGCAGGTCCCAGACCCCCAGGCCGTGCGGCGACAGGATGTACGGGATCCACGCGAGCCAGCTGAGGCCGAGCGCGAGGGTGGCGAACGCGGCGAGCGGGTGCCGGGCGATGACCCCGCGCACCCCCTGCTGCGCCCGACGGGCGGTGCCGGTGGTGTTCCGGTCTTCGGTGGTGATCGTCATGCCCTCGACGCTAGGAACGTCCGTGGTGCGGGACGACCGGCGAACGGAGGCACTCGTCGGGGTTCCTCCGAAGGATGCACGCCGTGGCTAGGCTCGGGAACCGTGTTCGAACTCCACCACCTGTCGGCGCAGGAACTCTGGGACTGGATCCGACGGGGCGAGGCGACCGCCCTCGAGGTGACCGACCACTACCTGGACCGCATCGCCCGGCTCGACCCCGGCCTCGGTGCCTTCGTGACCGTCACGGCCGATGCGGCACGGGACCGGGCGGAGCACCTCGGCGACCGGGTGCCGACGTCCAGGCCGCTGTGGGGCCTGCCGTCCGCCGACAAGGACCTGTACGACCGCGCCGGGGTCCCCACGCGGAGCGGTTCGACCGCACTGCCGGAGCGGCCCGCCGGCGCCGACCACCCGCTCGTCGCCGCCCTCGACGCGGCGGGCACGATCAGCCTCGGCAAGACGACCAGCCCCGAGTTCGGCATGTCCTCGTCGTCCGAGACGCGGTTCGGTGTGACCCGGAACCCGTACGACACCACGCGGGCCCCGGGTGGGTCCTCGAGCGGTGCCGCGGTCGCCGTCGCCGCGGGGCTGCTGCCGGCCGCGGTCGGTTCGGACGGCGGAGGATCGGTGCGGATCCCCGCGGCCGCGAACGGCCTGGTCGGACTGAAGCCGAGCCGGGGCCGGGTGCCGTCGATGCCCGGGCGCTCCGGCGTCGGCGGCCTGTCGGTCGCAGGACCACTCACTCGGAACGTCGCGGACGCCGGCATGCTGCTCGACGCCCTGGTCGCCCCGACCGGCGTGCTGCCACCGCAGCCGTACGCCCTGGTGACGCCCGACGTCGGCGACGGACCCTTCACCGCGGCGGCCGTCCGCGGCGAAGGACGGTTCGTCGTCGGGCTGCTGGACGGGTCGCCCTGGGACGACACCGTCGACGTCGTGGTCGATCCCGCTGCCCGGGCCGCGGTCGAGACGGCGGTGCGGGTGCTCGGCGAGGTCGGACACGGCGTCGAGGACGTCGCGATGCCGCGGGTGCCGTACGCGACCGCGTTCCGGGTCGCGTGGGAGAGCTCGGCGGCACGGCTGCCGATGGTGCCCGGGATCGACCTGTCGGCGCTCACCCCGCTGGTGTCGTGGCTGGTCGCCCGGGGGCAGGCGCTCACCGGGACGCAGGTCCTCGACGCGATGACCGCCCTCGACACGTTCTCCGCCGCGCTGATCGGGGCGTTCGGCCGGTTCGACGCCGTGCTCACCCCGACACTCGCGCTCACCCCGCGTCCGATCGGGTGGTACGGGGACGACCCGGAGGAGGACTTCCGACGCCAGTGCGCGTACTCGCCGTGGACATCGATGGCGAACGTGGCGGGCCTGCCGGCGATCACGCTGCCGGTCGGTGTCACCGAGGCGGGACACCCGGACGGTGCGGGGCTGCCGATGGGGGTGCAGCTCATCGGACGGCCCGGTGGGGAGCGGGTGCTGCTCGCCATCGGGGCGCAGCTCGAGCGGCGGCTGCGGTGGCAGCGGCGCCACCCGCCGATGTGGTGAGCGGCTGACGCGGGCGGGGAGCGGCGCGCATCAACCGACGTTGCACGCGTCGATCGACTGGTGCGGTGTCGATCCATGCGCGGGCATCCGATGCACGCACATCCTCCGACGAAGCACGTGTCGATCGACTGGTGCCGTGTCGGAGAACGCGTGCGACGGGCCGCTCGCCCGCCGGCCTACGGCAGCGTCGGCGCCGCCTCCACCAGGGCCCGCGTCACCGGGTGCTGCGGCGCGTCGAGCAGGGACACCGGACCGTGCTCGACGACCCGCCCGGCCGACATCACCGCCACGGTGTCGCACAGGCGCTGCACCACGCCGATGTCGTGCGACACCAGCACGAGCGTCAGCCCGAGGTCGTCCGCGAGCGAGCGGAACAGCTCGATCACGCGGGCACGGACGACCACGTCGAGGGCGCTCATCGGCTCGTCCCCGAACAGGATCCGCGGCGAGTGCACGACGGCCCGGGCGATCGCGATCCGCTGCCGCTGCCCGCCGGAGAACTCGTGCGGGTACCGGTCGACCACGTCGGCGGGCAGGTCGACGCGCTCCAGCACCTCCCGGACGCGCGCAGCGTGCGACCCGTCGATCCGCAGGGCCCGCAGCGGCTCCGCGACGATCGCCCCGACGCGCATCCGGGGGTCGAGCGAGGCGTAGGGATCCTGGAACACCACGCCGGCCTCGCGTCGGAACCAGCGCATCGCGCCCGCGGTGCCGGACGCCACCACGGGACGACCGGACGCGGTCACGGTGCCGGCGGAAGGTGCCTCCAGGCCGGCGAGCAGCCGCACCAGCGTGGACTTGCCCGATCCGGACTCCCCGACGATCCCGAGGCGGGCGCCGGCGGCGACCGTCAGGTCGACGCCGTCCACGGCGGTCCGCACCGGGCCCGGTTCGAACGGTCCGCGGCGGGGGAGCCGGTACGTGCGGTGCAGGCCGAGGCCCTCGAGGACGGCGGTCATGCGGTGCCTCCTTCCGGGCGGACGCGACGGGCGGTCGCACGGGCGGCGTCGACGAGGGCGGCCGTCGCGGGGTGCTGCGGCGCGGCGAGGAGCTGCGCCACCGGAGCCTGCTCGACGACCCGGCCGGCGTCGAGCACCACGGCGGTGTCGGCGATCCGTGCGAGCACGGCCAGGTCGTGCGTCACGAACACCATCCCGGCGGTCAACCCCTCGAACAGCTCGAGGATGCGGGCCTCGGTCGTGACGTCGAGCGCGGTCGTCGGTTCGTCCGCCACCAGGTAGGACGGCTCGCCCGCCATCGCCATCGCGATGCAGATCCGCTGCCGTTGTCCACCGGACAGCTGGTGCGGGTACTGCCGCAGGAGGGTCTCCGGGTCGGGCAGTCCGACGTTCGCCGCCAAGGCGGTGGCGGCACGAACCGCCGCGCGGCGGTCCAGGCCGCGGTGCAGGCGCAGTGGTTCGGCGATCTGCGCGCCCACGCGGCGTAGCGGGTCGAGGGCGGTGCCGGGCTCCTGGAAGACCATCGCGATCCCGGACCCACGGTGTCGCGCACGCTCCCGGTCGGACAGTCCGACGAGTTCGGTGCCGTCCAGCCGGATGCTCCCGGACACCTCCGCGCCGGCGGGCTCCAGTCCCATCAGGGCGAGCGAGGTCATCGACTTCCCGGATCCGCTCGCGCCGATCACGCCCACGCGACGGCCTGGAGGCACGGTGAACGTCACGTCGTCGAGGATCGTCCGGCGGTCGATGCGGACCGTCAGACCACGCACCTCGAGGCCGGCGGCGGCGGTCGGCGCGGGTCCGGTCGCTTCGGTCATGCGGTCACCCCGGTCGTGCTGGTGGACGGGTCGTCGGTGGCGCCCGGTCGGTCGGTCGCTGCCGGGTCGTCCGATGTCCGGTCACCCGCTGCCTGGTCGCCGGCCGCGCGGTCGCCTGCCGTGCGGTCGCTCGTCGTGAGTCGCGGGTCGGTCGCGTCCCGCACCGCGTCGCCGAGCAGGGAGAGCGCCGCGACGACGAGGGCGATCGCGGCGCCGGGCCAGGTCGCACTCCACGGGTGCACGCCGATGTAGGTCTGCAGGTCGGACAGCATGCTGCCCCACGACGCCGTGTTCGACCCGGCGCCGTAGCCCAGGTACGACAGACCGGCCTCGGCGAGGACCGCCGTCGCCATCGCGAGGGAGAGCTGCACGGTGAACAGCGGCGCTGCGTTCGGCACCAGGTGGCGGAACAGCACCCCGGCACCGCCCACGCCCGACGCCCGTGCCGCCGTCACGTAGTCGCTGCGGGCGATGCGGCGGATCTCCCCACGGGCCACCCGTGCGATCGTCACGCCGAAGGACAGGCCGACGCTGACGATCACGACGCCGAGGGACCCGCCGGCGATCGCGGTGAGGAGCATCGCGGTCAAGAGCGTCGGGAAGGCCACCAGGATGTCGAGCAGGACGGCCGTGCCCTCGCGGACCCAGCGCGCGGTGAGCGACCCGATCGCGGTGAGGACGATGCCGACGACGCTCGCGATCACCCCGGATCCGACGGCGACGAGCACCGTCGTCCGGGTACCCGCGAGCAGGTAGCTCGCGATGTCCCGGCCGGAGGCGTCGGTGCCGAACCAGTGCGCCGGACCCGGTGCCTCCCACTGGTGGAACGGGTCGGTGCGGAACGGGTCCTGCGGGGTCCAGAACAGCGACACCACGGCGAGGACGACGAGCAGCCCGAGGACGACCACGGCGAACACGCCGGTGGGTCGGGCGAGGAGACGGCGGATCACTCGGACACCTCGCGTTGCCGTGGGTCGAGGGTGCGGTGCACGACGTCGACCGCGAAGCCGACGAGCAGCACGAGACCCGTGAGCACGAGGAGCTCGGACTGCACCTTCGTGATGTCGCGGCGGCCGACGTCGGTGACGAGCATGCGGCCGACACCCGGGAGCGAGAACAGCTGCTCGACGACGACGGCCCCGACGAGGAGCCCGGCGATCTGCACGCCGAGCACGGCCAGCACCGTGAGGGCGACGGACGGCAGCCCGTGCGTCAGGAGCGCCCGGTTCCGGGTCAGTCCGATCGCCGCCGCCGTCCGGACGTGGTCGGCGTCGAGCACCGAGAGCGTCGCCGAGCGGGTGAACCGCAGGATCACCGCGCCCTCGACCGCGCCGATCGTCAGCGCCGGCAGCACGAGCGACGAGAACGCCCGTCCGGGTTCGTCCCACCCGTCGAGCGGGAAGCCCTGCGTCGGCAGCCAGTGCAGGGTCACCGCGAACAGCGCGACGAGCAGCATGCCGGCCCAGACGATCGGGACCGCGGCGACGGCCTGTGCCACGAACGCGATGACCGCGCCGCCCGCGCGACGCCGGAGCACCGCGGCGAGGACGCCGAGCGGGACGCCGATGACGAGCGCGGCCACCAGGGACATCCCGGCGAGCGGCAGCGTCACCGACAGCTTCTGCGCGATCTCCGGCGCGACCGGTCCGTCGGTGACGAGCGACCGGCCGAGGTCACCGCGGAACACGCCGCCGATCCAGTCGAGGTACTGCACCACCACGGGACGGTCGAGGCCGAGCTGCTGCCGGAGCTCCGCGACCTGCGCCGGGGATGCCTGGGTACCGGCGACGATCTGCGCGACGTCGCCGGGCAGCACCCGCAGCGTGGCGAAGATGATGATGCTCGCCACGAGCAGGCCGACGACGAGCAGCAGCAGCCGCCCGACCAGGAACCGGGTCACGAGTCCGGTGCTCCGGGCACCCGGCCGGGGTCAGGTGTCACTTGACCGCGAGCTTCGACAGGTCGAGCCGCGAGTTCGTGCCGTCGTACGGGAACCCCGTGACGCCCTTCCGCACCGCGGTGATCGACGTGGCCGTGTAGAGCCACTCGCCGGCCGCGTCCTCGCTGACGATCTTCGCCGCCTTCTGCAGGTCGGCGACCTTGTCGGCCTCGTTCGTCGCGGCGACCGAGTCGGCGTACAGGGACTGCACCTCGGGGTTGTCGTACCCGAAGTAGTAGTCCGGGTTCGCCCAGTTGCCGAAGTCGCGGGACTCGACGTGGTTCACCATCGACAGGTCGAAGTCCTTCTTCTCGAAGACCTGCGACAGCCAGGTGGCGAAGTCGACCCGCTTGACGGTCAGGGTGATGCCGACGTCGGCGAGCTGCGACTTCAGGACGTCGCCGATCGTCGCCGAGTAGACGTTCGCGTAGGTGAGGGTCAGCTTGAGGTTCGTCGCACCGGCCTCGGACAGGAGCTTCTTCGCGTTGGCGGGGTCGTACGCGTCGATGTCGGTCAGGTCCTGGTAGCCGGGGTCGAGCTCGGGGATCGGGCCGCCCTGGTGCACGCCCGTGCCGCCGATCGCCTTGATGATCGCCTTCGTGTCGATCGCCTGCCGGATCGCCTTGCGGACCTTCTCGTCGGTGAACGGCGCCTTCGCGTCGTTGAACGCCAGCGTGTACTTGTCGGTCGTCTTGCCGGTGTGCAGCGTGATGTCGGAGCTGTTCTGCAGCTGGCTCTTGAGCGTGCCGTCGACGGCGGTCTGCACGTCGAGGTCGCCGTTCGCCATCGCGTTGATCGCGGTCGACGGCTGCGTGATGTAGCGGAAGACGACCTTCGCGACCTTCGCCTTCGTGCCCCAGTAGTCCGCGTTGCGTGCGAACGTCAGCGAGTCGCCCTGCTTCCAGCTGGACACCTTGTAGGGACCGGTGCCGTTGGCGCTGTCGGACAGGTCGTTGCTCGAGGCCTTCTCGAGCACGAGGCCGGCGCGCCCGGTGAGGTTCCAGAGCAGGTCGGAGTCCGGCTTCGCGAGCTGCAGGACGACCGTGTCCGACGACGGCGAGGTGATCGAGGAGACGTTCGCGAGCTGGGCGGAGTCGACGTAGGACGCGTTCGACTTGACCTGCTGCAGCGACCAGACGACGTCGGCCGCGGTGACGTCCTTGCCGTCCTGGAACGTGGTGCCCGACCGGAGCGTGAAGGTGTAGGTCAGCCCGTCGGACGAGACCTCGTGCTTCGACGCCAACACGTCGTGGACGTCGCCGTCCGCCGTGCGGCCGACGAGCCCCTGGTACACGTTGTCGATGAGCACCTGGTCGAGCGCAGCGCCCGCCTGGGTGCGGATGTCGAGGCTCGTCGGTTCGAGCACGAGGCCGACGCGGACGGTGGCGTCCGTGCCACCCTTCTCGGTCGACGATCCGGAGCAGCCGGTGAGCACGAGGGCCGAGGCGACGGCGACCGCGGTGGCGGCCAGGGCTGCACGGCCGAGACGGGCGGGGAGCGGACTCATGGGTTGTGGGTTCCTTCCGGCGTGGAGGCGACGGTCGTCGCGCGCGCTTGGACGAGGTTAGCGGCGGCCGGTGTCGTCCGGCGACGGTTCTTCGATCCGGTGCAACAAACCGTTACCTTCCGCCCATGCCCGGATCGCCGTGGCCAGTTCGAGTGGTGCCTGGTTCTGGACCGCGTGGCGCGCCTCGACGGTGACGATCGAGGCGTCGGGCAGGCGTTCGGCGAACTGCGCGTGCAGCTTCGGCGAGACGTAGCCACGGTCGCCGCGGACGAGCAGGACCGGGACGTCGAGGGCTTCCAGGTCCGGCCAGGCGTCGGCGAACCGGCCCACCGAGGACGTCCGGCCTGCGGGCAGGTGCGGGAAGTGGTGACGGCGGACCAACCGGCCGTCCGCGCCGAGCCGGGTGGTGTGCCGGGCTTCGCGGCGGAGGACGTCGCGGTCGTCGCCGACCCGGGCCTCGACCGCCCGGTCGACGACCTCCTCGAGCGAGGTGAACGGCTCCTCGGCCTCGAGCGCGCGGGCGATCCGGTCGACGGCGCGCTGCGCGAAGTCGGGGGACATGTCGACGAGCACGAGCCCCGTCACGCGTCCGGGAGCGAGGGCGGCGAGCCGGGCCGCGAGGATCGCGCCGAGCGAGTGCCCGACGACGAGGCCGGGCGGCACCTCGAGCGCGTCGAGGGCGGCGAGCACGTCGGGGGCGGTCACGTCCGCGCCGTAGTCGGCGTCGTCGCGCCAGCCCGACCGGCCGTGCCCCGGCAGGTCGAGGGCGACCGCCGGCTCGCCGACGGCGAGCGCGGTCTGGTCGAAGCTGTGCGCGTCGATGCCGAGCCCGTGCAGGTAGGTGATCCGCGCCTCCCGGCCCGCGTCCCAGCGGATGGCCGCGATCTCCCGTCCGTCCGCGGTGCGGACCACCTGCCTGGAGGCGTTCAGCGGCGCCGCCACGCCGCTCGCGTCGGCGAGGTCGGCCAGGTCTGCGAATTCGTCGTCGGCATCGGGCACGGGGTCGATCCTCGCACCGTCCCGGACTCTGGTCGCGTTAGGTAAGGCATGCCATACTCGGAGGCGTGGCAGCCCGGTACCGTGTCTTCTCCGTCCGCGTGGCCGCCGTCACGTCGCTCACCCCGAGTTTCGTCCGGGTGACCCTGACGGGCGACGCCCTCGCCGAGTTCTCCGCCGTGGGGCTCGACCAGCGGATCAAGGTCGTGCTGCCGATCCCCGGCCACGGGTTCACCGACCTGCCCGACGGTGAGGACTGGTACGCCGCCTGGCGTGCCCTGCCGGACGCGGTCCGGAACCCGCTGCGCACCTACACGGTCCGCTCGTTCCGGCCGGACGCCCGCGAGCTCGACATCGACTTCGTCGCCCACGGCGACACCGGACCGGCGTCGCGCTGGGTCACCTCCTGCCGCGTCGGCGAGGAGCTCCGGATCGTCGGACCCGCCGTGCCCGAATCGCCCGCGGAGCTCCCGACCGGTGCCGCCGAGTTCGACCCGGGTGCCGCGAACCGCATCCTGCTCGCCGGCGACGAGACCGCCGCGCCGGCCATCTGCGCCATCCTCGAGGCCCTGGACGTCTCCACCGTCGGGCACGTCTTCATCGAGGTGCCCACCGACGCCGACCGGCTGCCCGTGTCCGCACCCGCCGGGGTCGAGGTGCGCTGGATCGCCCGGAACGGTGCCTCGCACGGCGTCCGGATGACCGACCAGGTGCACGCGTGGGCCTCGGCGATCGCCGCGGGCCCGGCGTGCGGGGACGGCCAGGCACTGGCGGACGTGGACGTCGACGAGCAGGTGCTGTGGGACATCCCGTCCTCGGAGGCGCCCCGCCCGGTCTACGCGTGGATCGCGGGCGAGGCCGGTTGCGTCAAGGAACTCCGTCGGCACCTCGTGCGGGGCGTCGGCCTGGACCGCGAGCAGGTCGCGTTCATGGGGTACTGGCGGCACGGCAAGGCCGAGCAGTGAGCGGTGTCACCCCGGTCCCGGGCACGGCGCTCGGGGCCCGCGGCCTGACGCTGGCCTACGACGACCGCGTCGTGGTTGACGGACTCGACGTCGACGTCCCGGACGGTGAGCTCACCGTCATCGTCGGTCCGAACGCCTGCGGCAAGTCGACGTTGCTGAAGTCCTTCGCCCGGACGCTCCGGCCGAGTGCGGGCACGGTGTACCTCGACGGGGCGCCGATCTCGTCGATGCACCCGAAGGCCGTCGCACGTCGGATCGGCATGCTCCCGCAGACACCGATCGCGCCGGACGGCATCACCGTGCGGGACCTGGTGTCCCGCGGACGGTTCCCGCACCAGGGCCTGCTGCACCCGTCATCCGGGTCGGACCGGGTCGCCGTGCAGGCCGCGCTCGAGCAGACGTCGACCGTCTCGCTCGCTGACCGCAGCGTGGACGAGCTGTCCGGCGGGCAGCGGCAGCGCGTGTGGATCGCGATGGTGCTCGCGCAGGAGACCGACATCGTCCTGCTCGACGAGCCCACCACGTTCCTCGACATCGCACACCAGTACGACGTGCTCGAGCTCGCCTCTGCCCTGCACGCCGCGGGGCGGACGGTGGTCGCGGTCCTGCACGACCTCAACCAGGCCGCACGGTACGCCACGCACGTGATCGCGATGCGCAGCGGGTCGATCGTCGCCGCGGGGCCGCCGGCCTCGGTCCTGACGGCCGACCTCGTCGAGGACGTCTTCGGGCTGCCGTGCGTGGTCGTTCCCGATCCGGAGACGGGCACGCCCCTCGTCATCCCACGGCGAAGCGCCGCCTGACGCCCGGCGCCACCCGGCTCCGTCCGGCTCCGCCCGACGCCGTCCGGCTCCGCCGAGATCGCACTCCGGCGCCCGGCGCGCGCGGGGGACCGGCACGGAACGCGATCTCGACGTCCCGGGTCAGCGGTAGTTGCCGTCCTCCAGGCCCGCCTCGATCTCGAACCGGTTCCGCAGCGGATCCCGTCCGGCCAGGGCGTACACGACCGGCATGAGCATGCCGTACCGCCGCCACTGGTCGACGTGCACCCGCTCGTGCCGGAGCACCCGGTCGCCGTCGTTGTCCCGTGTCAGGTAGACCGATCCGACGCAGGTCCCGCCGCGCCGGAACACCCAGCGCGGCAGCCCCGAGCAGACGACCAGGCCGTCGACGACGCGCACCCTCCCGGTGGACAGCGGCACGCCGACGGCGAGACCGACCGCGGTCGCGAACGCCCACCCCGCCCGGGACACGGGGGAGTCGAGGAAGGGGTTCCGCACCGCTACTCCGGGCGTCCGTACGTCTCGAGCAGGCGCAGCCAGACCTCGTTCATCGTCGGGTAGGCCGGGACGGCGTGCCAGAGCCGGTCGATCGGCACCTCGCCGACGACGGCGATCGTCGCCGCGTGCAGCATCTCGGCGACGTCCTGCCCGACGAACGTGACGCCGACCACGACGCCGCGGTCCTCGTCGACGACCATCTTCGCCCGACCGGTGTACCCGTCGGCCTGCAGCGACGCACCCGCGACGTTGCCGAGTTCGTACTCGACGGCGCGGATGTTCAGGCCCTGCTCGCGGGCCTTGGCCTCGGTGAGGCCGACGCTCGCGACCTCCGGGTCGGTGAACGTCACCTGCGGCACCGCGGCGTGGTCGGCCGTGGCGACGTGCGCACCCCACGGCTCGGTGTGCAGCGGGGTGCCCTGGTGGCGTGCCGCGATCGCCTCGCCGGCGGCACGGGCCTGGTACTTGCCTTGGTGCGTGAGGAGGGCGCGGTGGTTGGCGTCGCCGACGGCGTAGAGCCAGTCGGTGCCCTGGACGAGCATCGTGTCGTCGACCTGCAGCCAGTCGCCCGGGGTCAGTCCGACGGACTCGAGCCCGAGGTCCTTCGTGTGGGCGGTGCGGCCGGTGGCGGCGAGGACCTCGCTCGTGACCACGGTGGTGCCGTCGTCGAGGGTGGTCGTGACGAGGCCGTGCTCGTCGCGGTCGACGCGCGTCGGGTTCACGCCGGTGCGGACGTCGACGCCGAGTTCGCGGAGTGCGTCGGCGACGAGCTCGCCCGCGAAGGGCTCCATGCCGCCGAGGAGTCCGTGCCGGGCGACGAGCGTCACCTTCGCGCCGAGGGACGCCCACGCGGTCGCGAGCTCGGACCCGGCGACGCCGCCGCCGATCACGAGCAGGCTCTCGGGGACCTGCTGGGCGCTCGTGCCCTCGCGGGTGCCCCAGGGCTTCGCGTCCGCCAGACCGGGGACGTCGGGGAGGGCGTGCAACGAACCCGTGACCACGGCGATCCCGGCGGCGGCGGTGTAGGTCGTCCCGTCGACCTCGAGGGTCTTCTCGCCGGTGATCCGGGCGTGTCCGCGGATGAGGTCGATGTCAGCGGACTCGAGCCAGGACACCTGCCCGTCGTCCTTCCAGTCCGAGGTGAACGAGTTGCGGCGGGCGAGGACGTGTGCCGCGTCGAGGTCGCCCGTGACGGCCTGCTCCGCACCGTCGAGCCGCTTGGCCGCCGCGAGGGCGTGTCCACTGCGCAGGAGCGCCTTCGACGGCATGCAGGCCCAGTACGAGCACTCCCCGCCGACGAGTTCGGCCTCCACGATCGCGACCGAGAGGCCGCGCTTCTTGGCGTAGTCCGCCACGTTCTCGCCGACAGCGCCGGCGCCGATCACGATGAGGTCGTAGTCCGTCATGCGGCCGAGCGTACGCGCGGCGGCATGGACGGCGCCGGGCGGGGTGCGTCCCCCGGACTCGTCGGTCAGGCGGTCCGGGAGGCGCTGGTCAGTGCACCGACGGCGCGGAGGATCACGCCGAGGTCGTCGACCGCTCGGTCCGGGTCGACCGGCGCGAACCCGGTGAGCGCGGCGCCGGCGAGTCGTCGCCCGCGCGTGGCTGCCTGGATGCGTTCGACGAGCCCGGCGCCGTCGAGGCCGAAGGGCACGGGTTCGAGCAACCCGTCGACCTCGGACGGGTCCAGGACGTCGAGGTCGACGTGCACGAACACGGCGTCGGCCCGGGTGGCGTCCACCGCGGCGGCGATCGCGTCGGGGGTCGCGGCGTCGACGTCGAGGTGCACGATGCCGGCCCGCTCGAGCGCGTGCTGCTCGGCGTCCTCGACGCCGCGGACCCCGGCGACGACGATCGAGCTCGCGGGGATCGTCGGGAGGGCGGGGAAGAGGTCGTCCGGTCGGTCGACGAGGATCCGGAGCACCGCCGTCTCGGCGGCGACCGGTTGCGCACGGTTCAGTGCCCGGAAGCCGCTCGACCCCGCGATCCGCACGAAGGCGGTGCTCGGGTCGAGACCGACCGTCGCGCCGAGCACGCTCGCGCCGTCGCCGCCCACGACGAGGACGGGCTCGCTCGCCACACCGGTCTCCTCGGCCACCCGGTCGGCGACCGCGAGCACCGAGGTGTACCGGGCGACGGCGGTCTCGAGCCGGTCTCCTGCGCCGGTGGGGACGTCGACCACGGTGGTCGACGCACGGGGGAGGTCGGCCGCGATGGCCGTCGCCCCGTCTCCGAGACGCATCGCACGGGACGACGCCGAACCCTGCCACTGACCGACCACGAGGAACTGCATCGTCTCAGTCTGTCAGGTGGGGTCCGGCATCGCCCACGGGTGCGTCAGAGGCTCGGTGAACCGCCGGACTTCAGCGCGGCGAGCCGTGCCTCGACCTCGGCGTCCTTGCCCACGTCCTCGAGCGACTCGAACTGCGAGTCGAGGCTCGACGACTGCAGCTCCTGCTGACCGAGCACCTTCGCCTCTTCGCGACGGACCTTCTCCTCGAAGCGGCCGAGGTCGCTCGTCGGGTCGAGCACGTCGATGTTCCCGAGCGCGTCGTTGACCTTGGACTGGGCCTCGGCCGTCTTGGAGCGGGCGACGAGGTTGTCGCGCTTCGAGCGGAGCTCCTCGAGCTTCTGCTCCATGCCCGCGAGCCCGGCCTTGAGCTTGTCGACGGCCTCGTTCTGGGACGCGAGGTTCGGCTCGGCGTCCTTGACCTCCTGCTCGGCGGCGATCTGCTTGCCGATGGCGATCTTGGCGAGGTTGTCGAACTTGTCCGCCTCGGCGGTCTTGCCCTCGGCGCGGTACTTGTCCGCGGCGACCGACGCGTTCGCGGCCTTCTGGCCCCACTCGGTCGCGGCCTTCTTGTCCTCCTCGTGGTCCTGCTCGAGCAGGCGCACGTTGCCGATCGTCTGCGCGATCGCGGTCTTGGCGTCCGCGATGTTGTTCGTGTAGTCCCGCACGAGCTGGTCGAGCATCTTCTGCGGGTCTTCCGCGTTGTCGATGAGCTGGTTGATGTTCGCCCGGACGAGGGTCGAGATGCGACCGAAGATCGTCTGCTTTGCCATTGCTGTTCCCTTTCCTGGAGGTCTGTCTGGTGCTGCTGGTCTGGTGGTGCCGTGGGTGGACCTGCGGGTCAGAAGCGGCCGCCGCCGGAGAACCCGCCTCCGCCGCCTCCGCCGCCACCCCCGCCGAAGCCGCCCCCGCCACCGCCGAAGCCGCCGCCCCCGAAGGAGCCGCCGCCGAAGCTGCCGCCACGGCCACCGAGCAGGCCGCCGAGGACGATGCCCGTCACGAGTCCGCCGAGCTGCGCGCCGTTCCCGCCGCCGCCCCCGTACCCGCCGCCGCCCCAGCCGCCCATGTCGTCGTTGGCGGAGTCCATCGCGGCGGCGGCGTACTGCTCCGCCGCCCGGGCCGCCTGGAGCGCCTGGCCGGGGTCGGTCGTGGCGAGCTGCACGGCGTCGTCCAGGGCGCGTTCGGCCTCGGACAACCGGGTGCGGGCAGTGGGCCCGACCCCGCCGCGGTGCAGCGAGATGAACTCTCGCGCCTGGCTGATGCGGTTGCGGGCGTCCCGGAGGGCGTCGTCGAGGGCCCGGGCCGCGCGTTGCTGCTGCTCGGCCGCACCCCGTGCCGTGGCGATGGCCTGGTCGATCTCGGTGTTCGCCTTCGTGAGTGCGTCGACCGCGGCGATCGGGTCCTTCGGGTCGAGTCCCTGCCGGAGGACGGTCTCGGCGCGGGTCACCGCGGCGGCGAGGTCCGGGCCACCGGTGGTGAGGGTGCGTGCCGCGGCGACGTCGCCCTCGATGTCGACCCGCATCGCCTCGGCGCGTGCGGTGGCCTCGCGGAACGTCGACTCGGCGGCCGTGGCGCTCGAGGTGAGCTGCTGCACCTGGGCGAGGGCGTGCTGGGCGTCGCGCACCGCGATGACCGCCTCACCCTTGTCGCCCGCGGCGATCGCGTCGGTGGCCGCCTGCGACCGCTCGGTCGCGTAGGCGAGCACCTGGTGTGCCTGGTCGACGTTGTCGGCAACGGTCGCCAGGGTGCGCCCGGTGTAGGAGGACCGGACCCGCTCGAGGGCCGCGCCCGCCTCGCTCACGGTCGCCGGGGCGGCCGAGACGGCCTGGGCGAGCGCCACGGCGGCCTCGTCGACGCCGTCCTCGAGCGAACGGAGCTCGTCGAACGACTCGGTCTGCTCCTCGATCGAGGCGTGTGCCTGCTCGCAGATCGCGATGATCTGGTTCGCCCAGTCGGCGCGCTGCTGCGGGGTGTCCGGGATCTCGTCGTCCAGCTGCTGCTGGAACGTGAAGGCCTTGCGCACGGACTGCTGGGCTGCCGCGACGGCGTCGGCGAAGGGCTTCGCGGCGTCGGCACCGAACTGCGCGGTGGCGAAGCCGACCTCCTGCTCGGCGGTGCGGAGTTCGTCGTCGATGGTGACGAGGGCCCCGCCGGCGTTCCGTTCGAGGTCGGCGAGCGAGGCCTCCTGCGCCTTGGTCGCCGCGGCGGTCCGACGCTTGTTGCGGGTCCGGACGACCAGGACGGCGACGACGGCCACTACCACGACGACGAGCAGCAGGATCCACAGCCAGGTCAGGTTCGGCGGGGCCTGCGTCGCGGCCAGTCCGTTCGCGAAGGCGAGTGCGGCACCGGCCCAGTCGCCCTGCTTCAGGGCGGGCACCGCGTCGTCGTTGTACGCGGACTCGGCGTCGCTCGACGAGATCGCCGTCTCGTTCGTCTGCTGGACGTCGGCGATCCGGTCGTCGACCGCGATCGAGAGCACGATGCTGTCGGTGTCGATCTGGTTCCGCTGCATCGTGGCGTCGCCCCACGCGGCGTGTTCGGACGGGTCCGTGAACGTCGGCACGAACACGACGTAGAGCTGCGTCTGGGTCTCGTCGTAGAGCTCCTTGATCGCGCGCTCGATCTCGGACTGCTGCGAGGAGCTCAGGACGTTCGCGTCGTCGAGCACGTAGGCGCCGCCGAGGTCCACCGGAGCGGTCGCGCGTGCGGTGGCCGCCGGAGCCAGCACGAGGAACACGGCGAGCAGCGCTGCGACGATGCGGCCGAGCAGTCGCCGTGTCCCCCTGTCCGTGCGCGTCCCACCCGTGGTCGATCCGCCCTGGACCGCTCGCATCCGTCCTCCGTCCGTCGCCGTGGTCGACGTCCCGAGCACCCCCGGAACCGCGCCACGGAGCGCTGTTGCCCGGAGTCTATCCACGCTGCGCACCGCCCGGACAGACTCGGGGAGAACCCTCGTGGAACACCCGTCCTGTCAGGAGTTGTCCCCCGGTCAGGGGTATGCTCGGGGCGCGTTCGACGACGAACGAGACAGGGGAACAGCAATGGAGCGAACAACCAGCACCGAGGTCGTCCCACTCGAGGACGGCTACCACCGCGTGTCGACGCCGGCGAGCGGCGTGATCGGGTTCGTGCGCGAGCACGACGGTCGCTACGAGGTGCTCCGCGGTCGCGTCCGGCAGGCGACCCGGTCCGAGGGGCTCTACAGCACGATGAACGTCGCGCTCATCGCGCTGACCCACGCCTGATCCACGCACGTAGGCTCACTGCGTGAGTCTGCCGCGCCTCCCGTCCGTCGTCGTGACGCTCGTGACACCGGGGGCGACCGTCGCGGCCGACCGGGAGGCACTGCTCGCCGCCGTCGCGTCGGCGACGGGCGTCGACGTCGCGGCTGTGCGCGCGGGGCGCGTCTGTCCGCGCTGCGGCGGGACCGACCACGGCCGTCCGTGGGCGACGGTCGACGGCTCCGCCGTCGGCGTGAGCCTCGCCCGCACCACCGGTGTCGTCGCGTTGGCCGTCGGCCCCGGCGAGCTGGGCGTCGACGTCGAAGGCGTCGCCCGCGTTGCGGCGCACCCGCTCGACGCCTTCACCGAGCGGGAACTCGACCGGGCTGCCGGCGACCCCCGGAGGATCGCGGCGCTCTGGGCGGCGAAGGAAGCCGTCCTGAAGCGCGACGGCCGCGCGCTGCGGGTGGACCCGCGCTCGGTCGAGGTCGACCCCGACCGGTCCGTCGCCGTGCTGGACGGCGTGGAGCAGGCGGTGACGGTGCTGTTCCCGGAGCCCGACACCGTGCTCGCCGTCGCGTCCGACGGCGTGCCGGTCACCGTGGCAGGGTCAGCACCTCGACGCCGTCCTCGGTGATCGCGACGGTGTGCTCCGTGTGCGCCGTACGGCCGCCCGTCGCGCTGCGGAGCGTCCACCCGTCCGGGTCGGTGACGAGCACGTCGGTGTCCGCCATGACCCACGGCTCGAGCGCGAGGAGCAGGCCGGGACGCAGGGTGTACCCGCGACCGGGGCGGCCGGTGTTCGACACGTGCGGGTCCTGGTGCATGGTCGATCCGATGCCGTGGCCGCCGAACTCGACGTTGACGGGGTAGCCGGCTCCTTCGAGCACCGTCCCGATGGCGTGCGAGAGGTCCCCGGTCCGGACGCCCGGCCGGGCGACCGCGATGGCCGCGGCCAGTGCGCGTTCGGTGGCGTCGATGAGGGACAGGTCCGCCGGGTCGGGCGTGCCGACCACGAAGCTGATCGCCGCGTCGGCCGCGATGCCGTCCAGCGACACCGCGAGGTCGAGGGTCAGCAGGTCGCCGTCGGCGAGGCTGCGGTCGTGGGGGAGTCCGTGCAGGACGGCGTCGTTCACCGCGGTGCAGACGTGGTGACCGAAGGGGCCGCGGCCGAAGGACGGTGCGTAGTCGACGTAGCAGGACTCGGCGCCGGCGTCCGCGATCATCGTCCGCGCCCACTCGTCGATCTCGAGCAGGTTGGTGCCGACCCGGACGCGGTCGCGCAGCGTCTGCAGGATGGTGCCGACGAGGGCGCCCGTGGCGCGTGCCCGCTCGACCTCGGCCGGGGTGAGGATCTCGATCACGGGATGATCGTACCGGTATTAGTATCGGAGCATGGTCCGTCTCCCGCTCCGCCCCGACGAGGTCGCCCGTGGTCGTCGCCTCGGTGCCCTGCTCCGCCGTGCCCGTGGTCCGCGATCGATCCTCGAGACGGCGCTCGACGCCGGGATCTCCCCGGAGACGCTGCGCAAGATCGAGACCGGGCGCATCGCGACGCCCGCGTTCGCCACGATCGCGTCGGTCGCCGGGGTCGTCGGCCTGTCCCTCGACGCGGTCTGGGTTGAGGTGTGCGCGGAGCCCGACACGCTCGACGTCGCCGGCTGACCCGTTCGACGTTCCCTCGCAGCGTCAGGGCAGCTCGGGGACGCCCGGCTCGTCGATCCACGGTGCGGTGACCGCGCGGACGCGGGACACGTCCACGCCGGACGCGTCCGCGAACGCGTCGAGGACGTCGTCCGGCAGCACCGAACCGTGCCGGTGTCGGTCGGAGACCGTCCGGAGGCCGGCGAAGAACGCGTCGTCCCCGAACGTCCGGCGAACGGCGTGCAGGGCGAGGGCGCCGCGCTTGTAGACCCGGTCGTCGAACATGTCCTTCGCTCCGGGGTCCGCGACGACGAGGTCCTGCGGCTGCTCGAGGAGCCCGTCGCGGTACCCGGCAGCGAGCTCGTCCGCGGACGCACCACCGCGGTGCTCCGACCAGAGCCACTCCGCGTAGCAGGCGAAGCCCTCGTGCAGCCAGATGTCCCGCCACCGGGTGACCGTCACCGAGTTGCCGAACCACTGGTGGGCGAGCTCGTGCGCGATGAGGCGGTCGGTCCCGTGTGCACCGTCGACGTGGTTCCGCCCGAAGACCGCGAGACCGTGCGCCTCGAGCGGGATCTCCAGCTCGTCGTCGGTGACCACCACGCCGTACGCGGAGAACGGGTACGGCCCGAACCGCGCGGTGTACAGCGCGATCATGTCCGGGACCCGGCCGAAGTCGGTCCGGGCGGCGGCGGCGAGGTCCGCGGGGTGGTGCAGCGTCACCGGCACGTCCGAGCCGCGGAGCGTGGTGGTGCGGTACCGGCCGATCTGCACGGTCGCCAGGTAGGTCGCCATCGGGTCGGTGGTGGCGTAGGTCCACGTGGTGCCGGCTCGTGCCCGCTCCTTGCCGAGCAGCTCACCGTTGGCCAGGACGTCGTACGCCGCCTCGGCGGTGATCTCGAACCGGTAGGTCGCCTTGTCGTCCGGGCGGTCGTTGCACGGGAACCACGACGGCGCACCGGTCGGCTGCGCGGCCACGATGACGCCGTCCGTCAGCTCCTCCCAGCCGATCTGCCCCCAGGGACTCCGCAGCGGGTGCGGGGTGCCGCGGTACCGGACGTGGACGGTGAACTCCGACCCCGCGGCGACCGGCTCGGTCGGGGTCACGGTCAGCTTGTGCGTCGCGGACGAGGTCTTCTTCGCCCGCCGACCGTCGACGTCGACCCGGTCCACGCTGAGCCCGTGCAGGTCGAGCACGATCCGGTCGAGGTCGGTCTGCGCCCGCCCGGTCACGGTCGCGGTGCCGTCGAGCCGGTTCGTCGCGACGCGGTACTCCAGGCGGAGGTCGTAGTGCCGGGCGCTCCACCGCCGGTCGCCGCTGTGCGGGGCGTACGGGTCGGCGTCGGTGTTCGTCGCGGCGGGATTCGTCAGCTTCACGGTACCGGCAAGTCTGCCACGGGGACGCGTTCCGGGAGGCGCTGTGCGGGGACCGGCGGTGCCGATGTCCACGGAGCGATCGGGTTGCCCGCCCAGTGCGTCCCGCCGGGCACCTGCTCGCCGCGCATCACCAGCGAGGCCGGACCCACCGTGCCGCCCGGCCCGATGCCGGCCGCGGGCAGGACCACGCTGTGCGGCCCGAGCGTCGCACCGGCGTCGAGCCGGACGGCGTCGAGTTGCATGACCCGGTCGTGGAACAGGTGCGTCTGCACGACGGTGCCGCGCGCCACCGAGGCCCCGGCGCCGACGGTCACGAGGTCGGCCTCGGGAAGCCAGTACGTCTCCAGCCAGGTGCCGCGACCGATCGTCGCGCCGAGGCTCCGCAGCCAGGCCGCGAGCGCCGGTGTCCCGGTCGCCTGCTCCGCGAACCACGGCCGGGCGACGGTCTCCACGAAGGTGTCCTGCACCTCGTTGCGCCACACGAACGACGACCACAGCGGGTGCTCGGTCGCGGTGATCCGGCCGACGAACACCCACTTCGCGGCCGTCGACACCACGGCGGCAACCGCGCCCGCCACGATGAGCACCGGACCGGCGAGCAGCACCGTCCAGCCGAGGCCGACCGCCGTCCACAGCGCGAGGAGCGCCGCCGCCACCCCGAGGGCCACACCTGCGGACACCATCGGGGCGAGCAGCCGCAGCAGCTCCCAGCAGCCACGGGCGACCTTCAGCGAGCGGGGCGGCCGGAACGTGCGCTCCTCGTCGAACTCCGCCGTGGCACGACGCAGCCGGACCGGGGGCGACCCGAGCCACGACGAGCCACGCTTGGCCTTCTTCGGCACCGCGGACAGCACCGCCACCAGCGCCTCGCGCGGAACCGACCGGCCGGCACCCGTCATGCCGCTGTTGCCGAGGAACGCCCGGCGCCCCACCTTCGACCGGCCGATCCGCACCCGGCCGCCGCCGAGCTCGTACGTGGCCACCATCGTGTCGTCGGCCAGGAACGCCCCCGACGCGATCTGCGTCAACGCCGGGATGAGCAGGACCGTCGAGATCTCCGTGTTCCGACCGACGCGGGCACCGAGCAGCCGCAGCCACACCGGTGTCACGAGCGACGCGTACACGGGGAACAGCAGCGTGCGTGCCGCGTCCAGGATCCGTTCCGTCGTCCACACCTGCCAGCCGATCCGCGAGCGCACCGGGTGACGGCCCTCCGTCAGCCCGACCCCGAGCAACCGCACGGCGCCGACGACCAGGCCCGCGTACACGATCCCGGCGACCACCGTCGCCAGCGGGACCCACGCCAGCGCCGTGAGCACCGCCTCGCCGAGCGTGGCCGCACGACCCACGAACGCCCACAGCAGGCCGACCCCGGCCGCCGCACCGACCACCGGCAACCCGGCCACGGCCACCGAACCCGCCCCGTACGCCACCAGCCACCGTCGTCGCGACGGGGGACGCGCCTCCCGGCCGTGCCGAGCCGACCCGACGCGCTCCGCCGGGGACCCCGCCCAACGCTCCCCGTCCGGGACCCGGTCCTCGACCGCGGACCCCGCCTCCACCTCGGCGCCCACGCCCACGTGCGCGCCCGGCAGCATCGTCGACCGGCTGTGCACCACCGCGTCCTCGTCGATCCGGACCCTGCCCAGCCGGAACACGTCCCCGTCCAGCCAGTGCCCCGCGAGGTCCACCTCGGGCTCGATCGACGCGCGCTTGCCGATCGTCAGCATCCCGGTGACCGGCGGCAGCGTGTGCAGGTCGACGTCCTTGCCGATCCGCGCACCCAACGCCCGGGCGTAGTAGCTGATCCACGGCGCCCCCGCCGTCGACGGGCCGTCCACCGCCTCGGCCAGCCGCTCCGCCAACCACACCCGCACGTGCACCGACCCGCCCCGGGGGTGGTCACCCGGACGGACACCGAGCAGCACGAGCCGCACCAGGACGACGGTCACCGCCATCTTGCCGACCGGCGTCACGAACAGCAGCAGCGCGAGGACCAGCACCGGCCACGGCAGCACCGGCAGGAACGGCAGGGTCGTCGCGTGCAGCACCGCGGCCACGGTCGCCGTCCAGGTCAGCACCCGCAGCCCGCGCAGCACCTGCACCGGCAGCCCGAGCAGCGTCATCACCAGTCCCGTCGCCGGCGGGACCGGGCGGACGTCGCGGGGGACCGACACCACCGGGCCGGAGTCGTCCAGCGCGTCGGCCAGCGCCCCGATCCGCGGGTGGTCGTACACGTCCGCGACGGTCGTCGACGGGAACCGCTCCCGGATCGCGGAGACCAGCTGAGCGGCCGTCAACGACCCGCCGCCGTGCGCGAAGAAGTCGTCGTCGACGCTCGCCACGGGCACCCCGAGGATCGCCGACCACCGCTCCGCGATCCACGCCACCGTGTCCGGCAGCAGCGCCGCGTCCGAGGTCCCCGGCAGCGGCCAGGGGAGCGCCGCCCGGTCGACCTTCCCCGAGGTCCGCGTCGGCAAGGAGTCCACCACCGCGAGCAGCGGCACGAGCGCCGCGGGCAGCTCCGCACGCAGCCGTGCGTTCGCGGCCGTCACGTCGACCGTCGCACCGGTGACCGGAGCCACGTAGCCGACCAGCACCTGGTTGCCCGCGGGGGTCCGCTGCACCACGGCCGCGCCGCCCGCGACGTCGTCGAGCGCCTGCAGCGCCGCATCCACCTCGCCCAGCTCGATCCGCCGACCGCCGAGCTTCACCTGGTCGTCCGCGCGCCCCTGGAACACCAGTCCCTCGGGGTCGTACCGCACCAGGTCACCGCTCCGGTACGCCCGCTCCCACCCGAGCTCCGGGAACGGCGCGTACTTCTCCGCGTCCTTCGCCGGATCCAGGTACCGCCCCAGACCCACCCCGCCGATCACGAGCTCCCCGACACCACCCGGCTCGACCCGCTGCCCGGCAGCGTCCACGACCGCGAGGTCCCAGCCGTCCAACGGCAGACCGATCCGGATCGGCGCGCTCCCGTCAAGCAGGGCCCCGCACGCCACCACCGTGGCCTCGGTCGGCCCGTACGTGTTCCAGACCTCACGATCCCGGCTCGCGATGCGCGCGGCCAGCTCCGGCGGGCACGCCTCGCCGCCGAAGATCACCAACCGGACCTGCTCCAGCGCGTCGTCCGGCCACAGCGCCGCGAGCGTCGGGACCGTGGACACGACCGTGATGCCGTGCGCGATGAGCCACGGCCCGAGGTCCACACCCGTGCGCACCAGCGACCGCGGCGCCGGCACCAGGCACGCCCCGTGTCCCCATGCCGACCACATCTCCTCGCAGGACGCGTCGAACGCCACGCTCAGCCCGGCCAGCACCCGGTCGCCCGGACCGATCGGCGCCGCCTGCAGGAACATCCGCGCCTCGGCGTCCACGAACGCCGCCGCGGACCGGTGCGTCACCGCGACGCCCTTCGGCACCCCGGTGGAGCCCGACGTGAAGATGATCCACGCGTCGTCGTCCGTGCTCGGTGCGACGGCGCCCGCCGCGGGCTCGACGACGGGGGAGGACTCGGCATCCGGCGCTCCGTCGCGACGGAGGACCCCACCGGCACCGATCACCCCGACCACACCGGCCTCGCCGAAGACGAGCGCCGCCCGCTCCTCGGGGTCGTCGGCGTCCACCGGGACGTAGGCGGCACCGGCCGCGAGCACCGCCAGGATCGACACGTACAGGTCGCGACCGCCGGAGGGGATCCGCACGCCGACCCGGTCACCGCGCCGGACCCCGCGACGGGCGAGGTCGTCGGCCTGCTCGTGCACGGAACGCAGCAGCGTGGCGTAGTCGATCGTCCCGGCCGGGTCCTCGAGCGCGAGGGCGTCGGGATGATCCTCAGCCGTGGCCGTGAGGACGTCGAGCAGTGTCCGCGGTGCCGGTGCGTGCTCGGCGCGGGCGAGTTCGTGCTGCAGGTTCCCGGTGGCGGTGGTCATCGAGTCCTCTTCCCGGTCGTGTGCGGGACGACCGGCCCGTGATCCTAGGGGGTCGACGTGACGCGTTCGGAAACACCCGGTGCCGCGGTCGGGCCGAGTGCGGTCCGCGCCGCGTCGAGTGCCGACGCGATGCCGATGGAGTCGTCGAGGGAGTGCAGCGGCGACTCCGTCCGGCCGTCCGCGACGTACTGCGCCAGCGCTGCCGTCTGCCAGACCAGCCCCTGCCGGCCGCGCAGGCCGCTCGGGTCCTCCCAGTGCGTCGCGTCGGCTCCGTGGTGCAGGGCGAAGGACGCCGGGAACACGAAGTGGTCGGTGTACCGCACCGTGGCCCGGCTGCCGGCGATGACCGCCAGTCCGGGCGTCCACGCCGTCATCGACGTGGTCACCACGGACTGCGCGCCGCCGGCGGTCTCCGACACGGTGACGGACTGGAGGTCCACCCCGCGTTCCGAGAGCGTCCCCGTCGTGCGGGTGGTCACCGGGGCGCCGGTGGCGAAGCGTGCGAACCAGTGCCCGTAGACGCCGGCGTCGAGGAGCGCACCGCCTCCGGCGGCGGGGTCGAACATGCGGTCGGCCGGGTCGGGCTCGTGCGGCCAGCCGACGTCCACCGTGGCGAGCCGGACGTCGCCGAGGGCCCCGTCCGCGAGCATCCGGGCGATGACGGTGGTGCCCGGCAGGTACCGGGTCCACATGGCCTCCATCGCGAGGACCCCGGCGCCGCGGGCCGCCGCTGCGAGCGTGCGGGTGTCGGCCTCGGACGTGGTCATCGGCTTCTCGACGAGGACGTGCTTGCCGGCGGCGATGGCGAGGAGCGCGTGTTCCAGGTGCTGCGGGTGCGGGGACGCGACGTAGACGACGTCCACCGTGGGGTCTGCGACG
The DNA here is from genome assembly GCF_051903265.1 of Curtobacterium sp. SP.BCo. Taxonomy (GTDB): domain Bacteria; phylum Actinomycetota; class Actinomycetes; order Actinomycetales; family Microbacteriaceae; genus Curtobacterium. The sequence goes on along the minus strand of NZ_CP194337.1, from coordinate 2,650,099 downwards.
AGGGCCTCGTACGAGTCGTGCACGCCGGGGACGCCGTGCCGTGCGGCGAAGGCGGCGGCGCGTTCGGCGGAGCGGGACCCGACGGCGACGACCCGCTGGTCCGAGTTCGCGTGCATCGTCGCGGTGAAGTCGCCCGCGATCGTCCCCGGCCCGATCACACCCCACCGGAGCGCGGGCCCGCCGCGGAGTGGCTCGACCAGTGGCTCCGGAAACGACGTCGTCATACGTCGACGCTACCCGAGCACCCCCGCGCCGCCGGAGCGCCCCCGGCGCAATCGGTCCCCGAAGCGGCGCAATCGGTCCCCGGAGCGCCCCCGGCGCAACCGTACCCCGAATCGCCCCCGGCGCAACCGGCCCCGGAGCGCCCCTGGCGCAATCGTTCCCCGGAGCGCCCCCGGCGCAACCGGCCCCGGAGGGAAGGTCGGCGAAGCCGACATCGCGCGCAGCCGACTGAGCGAAGCGAAGACGTCTGCCTGCGCGGAAATGTGCCTGTGCCCCCAGGAGGATTCGAACCTCCGCCCCTGCCTCCGGAGGGCAGTGCTCTATCCCCTGAGCTATGGGGGCTCGTGGGTGGAACCAACCGTAGCAGGTCGGCGGCGGCCCCCAGGACACCGGCCGTGCGTCGTGGCGTGTCGGGCCGGACGTCGGTGGCGGGCGTGTGGCGCGCCTCCAGGCCGGGCGGTCGTCGGGTCAGCCGGCCGGTGTCGCCGACGCGGTCGGCTGCACGACGCCCCGCACCGCGTCGATGACGGGCTGGGCGCCTCCGGGCTCGGTGAAGAGCGTCGACGACGCCGTGATCCAGTACGGGTCGGCGAACGCGTCGGCGCGGCCGACGCCGTCGGCGAGCGAGAAGTACCCCTCGACCCGGTAGGTGGGGACGGAGCCGCCTCGTTCGTAGAGGGCGTCCTTGAGGTTCGTGAGCGACTTCTCAGGCAGGTTCGCGACCGCCAGCGTGATGGTCGTGGACGCGTCGTCGGTGGCCTGCCACTGGCACGCCCGGCCGCGCTGCTGGGCGATCCGTGCGGCGGGGGATCCCTTGTCCGGCTCGTAGTCGCGAACGGGCTCGAAGGTCTTCCCGTAGACGGTGAGCGCTCCGACGGGCAGGAGGTCGGCGCAGCGCTGCGTCACGCGTTTGCCGATCGGCGCCGCGGTCGCGCTGGGGCTGGCGCCACCGCCGTCACCGCCGCCCGAGCACGCCACGAGGGCGAGGGACGCGGACACGGTGAGCACGGCGATGCTGATCGCCCGGGCACGGCTGCGGGTGGTCATCCCGCCATGATGGTGCACGGGCTCCGGCATCGGCCCGGAGCCGCCTGCGTGTCCCGGTAGACTCGATCCTCGTGACTCCTGCCGAACTCTCCGCCGCGTACCTGTCGATCCTGACCGGGATTGTCGAGCGACGAGGCGCGTCCGACACCGTGACGATCGGGGAGTCCCACGTGGCCCTCGAGCGGCCGAAGAACCGTGCGCACGGCGACTGGGCGTCGAACGCGGCGATGCAGCTCGCGAAGCGTCTCGGCACGAACCCGCGCGAGCTGGCGACGGAGATCGCCGGCGAACTGACCGAGCTGGACGGCGTGGCCTCGGTCGACGTCGCTGGCCCCGGCTTCATCAACATCACGCTCGAGGCGGCCGCCGCCGGTGAGATCGCCCGCACGATCGTCGACGCCGGCTCGGCGTTCGGCAACGGCGACCTGTACGACGGTGTGCGGATCAACCTGGAGTTCGTGTCCGCGAACCCGACCGGCCCGATCCACATGGGCGGCGTGCGCTGGGCGGCGGTCGGTGACTCGCTGGCGCGCGTGTTCCAGGCGCAGGGCGGCCTCGTCACGCGGGAGTACTACTTCAACGACCACGGCGCGCAGATCGACCGGTTCGCCCGGTCCCTCGTGGCGAGTGCGTTGGGGGAGCCCACGCCGGAGGACGGCTACGGCGGTGCCTACATCTCGGACATCGCGGCGCGGGTCATCGCCACGCTCGACCCGTCCGTCGACGTCACGAACCTGCCCCGCGACGAGGCCCAGGAGCTCTTCCGGCGCGAGGGCGTCGAGTTCATGTTCACCGACATCAAGGCCTCGCTGCACGACTTCGGCGTGGACTTCGACGTCTACTTCCACGAGAACGCCCTGCACGAGTCGAAGGCCGTCGAGCGTGCCATCGAGCGGCTGCGGTCGGCCGGCGTGATGTACGAGGCCGAGGGCGCCGAGTGGCTCCGGACGACCGACTTCGGTGACGACCGGGACCGGGTCGTCATCAAGTCCGACGGCGAACCGGCCTACATCGCCGGTGACCTGGCGTACTACCTCGACAAGCGCGAGCGGGGCTTCGAGCGCAACCTGATCATGCTCGGCGCCGACCACCACGGCTACGTCGGTCGGATGATGGCGATGTGCGCCGCGTTCGGGGACGAGCCGGGCAAGAACCTCGAGATCCTCATCGGGCAGATGGTCAACCTGCTCAAGGACGGCGAGCCGATGCGCATGTCGAAGCGTGCGGGCACGATCGTCACGATGGAGGACCTCGTCGACGCCGTCGGTGTGGACGCCGGCCGGTACTCGCTCGTCCGGTTCGCGAGCGACACCGCGATCGACATCGACCTCGACCTGCTCGTGAAGCGGACGAACGACAACCCGGTCTTCACCGTCCAGTACGCCCACGCCCGCACGCAGTCGGTGGCCCGGAACGCCGCGGCCGCCGGGGTGGACCGGTCGGCCTTCGACGCCTCGCTGCTGACGCACGACACCGAGGGTGCGCTCCTCGGGGCCCTGGCCGAGTACCCGCGCGTGGTGCGGCAGGCCGCGGAACTGCGCGAGCCGCACCGCATCGCCCGGTTCATCGAGCAGCTCGCCGGTCTGTACCACCGCTGGTACGACGCCTGCCGGGTGACCCCGCTCGGCGACGAGCCCGTGACGGACCTGCACCGCACGCGCCTCTGGCTGAACGACGCCACCGGCCAGGTCGTCCGGAACGGCCTGGGCCTGCTCGGCGTCTCCGCTCCCGAGCGCATGTAGCGCGTCGCCGGCGACTGCGCCCCGCTACGAACATCGCGCCCCGTCACGACGGGGCGCGATGTTCGTACCTGGGCGCGAACGCGGACCCGCCCGCCGGGGCCGCGCCGGGGCCGCGCCGCGCCTCCAGGCCCGCTGCCGGGACCACCTGGCATGGTGGGACTCATGTCCGTCGCCACCGAGACCCCCAGGAAGCGCCGTCGCTGGCCCGTCGTGCTCGTCGTCGTCGTGGTCGTCCTCGCCGCGCTCGTCGTGATCGCCGAGTTCGTCCTGCGCGGAGTCGTCGACCGCATCATCGCCCAGCAGGTCGAGCAGTCGCTGCCGCAGGGCGCGACCGGCGAGGTCGATGCACACGCGAACGGCATCGTGATCCCGCAGCTGCTCGGCGGGACGCTCGACGACGTCGAGATCTCCTCGAAGGAGCTCACGATCGACGGCGTGCCACTCGCCGCCGACGTCACGGCGCACGACGTCCCGATCGACGGCAAGGGCGACGTTCGCGACGTCGACGGGCACGTGACGCTCGCCGCCGGATCGGTGAAGGACCTGTCGAAGTACAGTCCGCTCTTCGACCGGCTCAGCCTGGTCGACGGCGGCGTCGAGCTCGCCGGCAAGACGGCGGTGCTCGGCTACGACATCACCTACGCGGCCAAGGGCGACGTCGTCGCGCAGGACGATGGCAAGGGCATCACGATCACCCCGAAGACGGTGCGCATCACGAACTCGGCCCTCGGGTTGAAGGTGGACTCGATCCCGGGCGTCACGAACGTGCCGGTGCAGGTCTGCACGGCGCAGTTCCTGCCGTCGCAGCTGCGCGTCCGCTCGCTCGACATCACCGCGCAGGACGCGTCGGTCCGGGTCACGGCCGACTCGCTGCCGCTCAACGAGCAGGGCCTCCAGACCGTGGGCAGGTGCTCGTAGTCGCCGGGGCGCGTAACGCGGCCGGGAGGCGCGGCTCGGCTCGGTAGGATCGGGTCCCGTGAGCGAGAACCCCCTTGCCCCGCAGCGACTGCGGTTCCCGACGGACCCCTCGGCGCTCGAGGCGCGCATCTGGCCCGCGTCGGCGACGCGGACCGACGACGGCGAGTTGGTCGTCGGCGGCGTGACGGCGTCCGACCTCGTGGCGGAGTACGGCACCCCGCTGTACGTCGTCGACGAACGGGACGTCCAGTCCCGCGCGGCGCGGGTGCGGGACGCGTTCACCGAGGCCTTCGAGCGGATCGGTACCCGGGCGCACGTCTACTACGCGGGCAAGGCCTTCCTGACGACGCAGGTCGTGGCGTGGATGGCCGCGGCGGAACTGCGGGTCGACGTCTGCACCGGCGGTGAGCTCGCGGTGGCCCTGGCCGGGGGGATCGACCCGTCGCAGCTCGGGTTCCACGGCAACGACAAGTCCGACGCCGAGATCGCACGCGCGGTCGAGGTCGGTGTGGGCACGATCGTCCTCGACAGCCACGAAGAGGTGCAGCGCGTCGCCCGTGCCGCCGCCGACGCCGGCGTCGTGCAGCGTGTGCGCATCCGGATCAACAGCGGGGTGCACGCCTCGACCCACGAGTACCTCGCCACGGCGCGCGAGGACCAGAAGTTCGGCATCCCGCTGACCGAGGCCGTGACCGCGGCCGAGGCCGTGCGCGCCGAGCCGTCGCTCGCGTTCGTCGGGCTGCACTCGCACATCGGGTCGCAGATCTTCGACGAGTCCGGCTTCCGCGAGGCAGCGCGTCGCCTGATGGACGTGCACGCCACGCTCGTCGCGGCCGGGCCGGTGCCGGAGCTGAACCTCGGCGGCGGGTGGGGCATCGACTACACCGAGGCGGACTCGGCGTTCGCACCGGAGGACGTCGCCGACGCGCTCGCCAGCATCGTCGCCGAGGCCTGCGCCGAGCGTGACATCCCGGTGCCCGAGATCGCGGTCGAGCCGGGGCGCTACATCGTCGGTCCCGCCGGCATGACGCTGTACCGGGTGGGGACGATCAAGCCCGTGTCCCTCGAACCCGGCGACGACGGCGCGTCCGCGACCCGCACCTACGTCTCCGTCGACGGCGGCATGAGCGATAACGCCCGACCCGCCCTGTACGGCGCCGACTACACCGCCCGGCTCACCCGCACCTCGGACGCGGACGCGGTCCTCACCCGCGTCGTCGGGAAGCACTGCGAGTCGGGCGACATCGTCGTGCAGGACGAGTACCTGCCCGGTGACGTGCACCGTGGCGACCTGCTCGCCGTCGCGGCGACGGGTGCCTACTGCTGGAGCCTGGCGAGCAACTACAACCACGTCGGTCGCCCGCCCGTCGTGGCCGTCGCGGACGGCACTACCCGTATCCTCGTGCGAGGCGAGTCGATCGACGACCTCCTCGCCCGCGACACCGGGGTCGTGCCCGGGGCGTGACGCCCCGCCACGACCCGCTCCCCACGAACAGGACCCGCACCAGATGATCGAATACCGCAACGTCCGCGTCGCGCTGCTCGGAGCCGGCTCGGTCGGTTCCCAGGTCGCGCGCCTGCTCCTCGAACACGGCGACGAGCTGGCCTCGCGCGCCGGCGCCGGCCTGGAACTCGTCGGGATCGCCGTCCGCGACCTCGACGCCCCGCGGGACGTCGACCTGCCGAAGGAGCTCTTCACGACGGACGCCGAGTCCCTGATCCTCGGCGCGGACATCGTCGTCGAGCTCATCGGCGGCATCGAACCGGCACGCACGCTCGTGCTGCAGGCGCTGCAGTCCGGCGCGGACGTCGTCACCGGCAACAAGGCGCTCCTGGCGACCCACGGTCCGGAGCTGTTCGCGGTGGCCGAGCAGGTCGGTGCACAGCTGTACTACGAGGCCGCCGTCGCCGGCGCGATCCCGATCATCCGTCCGCTGCACGACTCGCTCGCCGGTGACCGCATCGTCCGGATCATGGGCATCGTCAACGGCACGACGAACTTCATCCTCGACCTGATGGACCGCGAGGGCTCGACCTTCGAGGCCGCCCTCGCGACCGCGACGGAGCTCGGGTACGCCGAGGCCGACCCGACCGCCGACATCGAGGGCTACGACGCCGCGCAGAAGGCCGCGATCCTCGCCTCGCTGGCGTTCCACACCTCCGTCCCGCTCGCCGCCGTGCACCGCGAGGGCATCACCGCGGTGACGATCGAGCAGGTCCGCGCCGCACGCAAGGCCGGCTACGTCGTGAAGATCCTGGCGACGGCCGAACGCCTGACCGACGCCGCGGGCGTCGAGGGCGTGAGCGCCCGGGTCTACCCGGCCCTGGTGCCGGAGTCCCACCCGCTCGCGAGCGTCCACGGCGCGAAGAACGCCGTGTTCGTCGAGGCCGAGGCGGCCGGCGACCTGATGTTCTACGGTGCCGGAGCCGGCGGCGTCGAGACGGCGTCCGCGGTGCTCGGCGACCTGGTGTCCGCGGCACGACGGCACGTCATCGGCGGCCCCGGGGTCGCGGAGTCGACGCAGGCCGACCTGCCCGTCTTCCCGATCGGCACGGTCCGCACGCGCTACCAGATCACCCTGCACGTCACGGACGCCCCCGGCGTGCTGTCGACCGTCGCCGGCGTGCTCGCGAAGCACGGCGTCAGCGTCGAGACCGTCGAGCAGACCGTGGCGGTCGGCGCGGACGCCACCGCGACCCTCGTCATCGGGACGCACCTGGCGCGAGAGTCCGACCTCGCGAACACCGTCGTGGCGCTCCGCAACGAGGACGTCGTCGTCGAGGTCGCGAGCGTCCTCCGCATGGTCGGCGCCTGACGCCCGACCGGCGACACACCAGCTTTCGAACGAAGAAGAAGGGGAGCCTGATGGCCCACCAGTGGCAGGGAGTCCTGCGCGAGTACGCCGACCGACTCGACGTGACCGAGGCGACGCCTGTCGTCACCCTCGGTGAGGGCGGGACGCCGCTCATCCCGGCGCGCCGGCTGTCCGAGCGCACCGGCGCCGAGGTCTACGTCAAGTTCGAGGGCATGAACCCGACCGGGTCGTTCAAGGACCGCGGCATGACGATGGCGATCTCGAAGGCCGTCGAGCACGGTGCGAAGGCCGTCATCTGCGCCTCCACCGGCAACACGAGCGCGTCCGCCGCCGCCTACGCCACGCACGCGGGCATCACCGCCGCCGTGCTCGTGCCGGAGGGCAAGATCGCGATGGGCAAGCTCAGCCAGGCCGTCGCGCACGACGCCCAGCTGCTGCAGGTGCAGGGCAACTTCGACGACTGCCTCGACATCGCGCGCGACCTCGCGGCCAACTACCCGGTGCACCTCGTGAACTCGGTCAACAACGACCGCATCGAGGGGCAGAAGACCGCGGCGTTCGAGGTCGTCGACGTGCTCGGCGACGCACCGGACTTCCACTTCCTGCCAGTCGGCAACGCGGGCAACTACACGGCGTACTCCCGCGGCTACCGTGAGGACGTCGCTGCCGGTCGGTCGACGAAGCTCCCGCGCATGTTCGGCTTCCAGGCCGCCGGCTCGGCCCCGATCGTCCGCGGCGAGGTGGTCCGCAACCCGGACACCATCGCGTCGGCGATCCGCATCGGCAACCCGGCCTCGTGGGAGTTCGCGCTCCAGGCGCGCGACGAGACCGACGGCTACTTCGGTGCCATCACGGACGAGGCGATCCTCGCCGCGCACCGCATCCTGTCGGCCGAGGTCGGCGTGTTCGTCGAGCCGGCCTCCGCGATCGGCGTCGCCGGCCTGCTCGAGCGCGCCGACGCGGGCATCGTGCCGAAGGGCGCGACGGTCGTCATCACGGTGACCGGCCACGGCCTCAAGGACCCGCAGTGGGCCCTCCGCACGCAGGACGGCGGCGAGGTCGCCCCGACGAGCGTCCCCGTCGACACCAAGTCGGTCGCCGACGTGCTCGGACTGGTCGGCGCCGAGTGAGCCAGGACCGCTCGTCCGGACCGGGGGAGGGCGTGACCGCCCAGATCGCTGTACCGGCCGGACGGGCGGTCCGTGTGCGCGTCCCGGCGACCTCGGCGAACCTCGGCCCCGGCTTCGACTCGCTCGGCCTCGCGCTCTCGCTGTACGACGAGGTCGTCGTGCGGGTCCGCCCGGAGCCCGGCGCCACCGTCACGGTCGAGGGCGTCGGTGCGGGTGAGGTCGCCACCGACGACGACAACCTCGTCGTGCGTGCGGTCCGTCGTGGGCTGGAGCACGCCGGCGTCCCGCAGCCCGGCCTCGAACTGCACGCCGTCAACGCGATCCCGCACGGCCGCGGGATGGGATCCTCTGCCGCGGCGATCGTCGCCGGCCTGATGGCGGCCCGCGGGTTGCTCGAGGGCGTCGTCGACCTGGACGCCTCGACCCTGTTGACGCTGGCGACGGAGATGGAGGGACACCCGGACAACGTGGCGCCCGCCCTGTTCGGTGGTCTGACCATCGCGTGGATGACGGCCGAGGGGCCCGCGTACAAGCGGCTCCTCGTGCACCGCGGTGTCGCGCCGGTCGTGTTCGTCCCGACCTCCACGCTCTCGACGAAGCTCGCCCGCTCCCTGCAGCCCGCGAGCGTCCCGCACGCGGACGCCGCGTTCAACGTGTCCCGCTCGGCGTTGCTCGTCGCGGCGCTCATCCAGAGCCCCGAGCTGCTGCTGGCGGCGACGGAGGACCGGCTGCACCAGGCGTACCGCGCCAGTGCGATGCCGGAGACCGACGCACTCATCGGTCTGCTGCGGCAGCACGGGCTCGCGGCCGTCGTCTCCGGGGCCGGTCCGAGCCTCCTGGTCCTCGGCAGCGACCCCGGCCAGCGCCTCACCGCCGCCGACCTGGTGTCGCGACACGGGGAATCCGACTGGCGGGCGCTCATGCTGGCCGTCGACCTGGGTGGTGCTACAGTGGTGCCGCACTCGGCGCTCCAAGCCGAACCCGCGTAGGCAGCAGGAACGTTCCTCGCCATGCAGGGTCCGGTGCGCGGGGGCAATCTCTTTCTGATCACCGAATCCCGATCCGTCGTCTGAGCGGCGGTCGATGCATACCCGTGCATCCGGGACGGTGGAAACTCTCCGCGTTCTGCGGTTCGAAAGGAAACACCGACCTTGACGAACGTCAACGACTCCACCCAGGTGGAGATCCCCAGCGACCTGCGCGCCCTCCGGCTCCCGGAACTCCAGCGCATCGCCTCCGCCCTCGGCATCACCGGGCTCTCGAAGCTCCGCAAGGGCGACCTCATCGCCTCGATCGAGGACAAGCGCCCCGTGACGGACGAGGCCGCGGCCCCCGCCGCCGCGCCCGTCGAGCAGCCGACGCTGCCCGAGCCGGCCGAGGCCCCGGCGGCCGAGGCACCCGTCGCCGACGCGCCGGCCGCCCCCGCAGCCGAGGCACCCGCTGCCGACGCGCAGCCCGCATCGCGTGCCCGTCGCTCCCGTCGTGCCTCCTCGGGCGGCACCGTCAGCCCGGAGCCGACCTCGGCCGCCGAGCACACCAACCACGGCCAGACCGGCACCGAGGACCTCCTCGCCGGGCTCGACCAGGTCCGCGCCGAGAAGGACGCCCAGGAAGCCGCGCAGGCCGGTGGGCAGCGCCGTGGCCGGGGCGGCCGCGGGGCCCAGGCCGACGCCGCCCAGAACGACCAGCAGCAGGACGACCAGCAGGCCGACTCCACCCCGCGCGAGCGGGGCGGTCAGCAGGACCAGGGCGACCAGGACCAGTCCGGCGAGAAGAACGCCGAGTCCGGCGACCAGAACGACCAGCAGGGCGAGGGCGGTTCGCGCCGCGGTCGTCGCAGCCGTGGTCGCGGTCGTGGCCGTGGCCAGAACGGCGAGAACGGCGAGCAGGGCGGCGACCAGAACGGCTCGCAGGCCCAGCAGAACGGCGGCCAGAACGCCGGCGCGCAGAAGAACCAGCAGGGCGAGCAGAAGAACGCCCAGCAGGACGACAAGGCCGAGCAGAAGCAGAACGGCCAGCAGCAGAACGGCCAGCAGAAGCAGAACGGCCAGCAGCAGCAGCAGAAGCAGCAGGGCCAGCAGCAGAACGACGACACCGAGGGTGGCCGCAGCCGTCGCCAGCGTGACCGCAAGCGTGGCCGCGGCGGCCAGAACGACGAGTTCGAGCCGGAAGTCACCAAGGACGACGTCCTCATCCCGATCGCCGGCATCCTCGACGTGCTCGACAACTACGCGTTCGTGCGCACCTCGGGCTACCTCCCGGGCCCGAACGACGTCTACGTCTCCCTCGGCCAGGTGAAGAAGTACCACCTGCGCAAGGGTGACGCGGTCGTCGGTGCGATCAAGCAGCCGCGCGACAACGAGCAGCAGAGCCGGCAGAAGTACAACGCGCTCGTCAAGGTCGACTCGGTGAACGGGCAGACCGCCGAGGAAGCCGCGGCCCGCGTCGACTTCCAGGACCTCACCCCGCTGTACCCGAACGAGCGTCTCCGCCTCGAGACCGAGCCGGGCAAGCTGAGCACGCGCATCATCGACCTCGTGTCGCCGATCGGCAAGGGCCAGCGCGGCCTGATCGTCTCCCCGCCGAAGGCCGGCAAGACCGTCGTGCTGCAGGCCATCGCGAACGCGATCGCCAAGAACAACCCGGAAGCGCACCTCATGGTCGTCCTCGTCGACGAGCGTCCGGAAGAGGTCACCGACATGCAGCGCACGGTGAAGGGCGAGGTCATCGCCTCGACCTTCGACCGTCCCGCCGAGGACCACACCACGGTCGCCGAGCTCGCCATCGAGCGCGCGAAGCGCCTCGTCGAGCTCGGCCACGACGTGGTCCTGCTCCTCGACTCGATCACCCGCCTGGGCCGCGCCTACAACCTGGCGACGCCGGCCTCCGGCCGCGTGCTCTCCGGTGGCGTCGACTCGTCGGCCCTGTACCCGCCGAAGCGCTTCTTCGGCGCGGCGCGCAACATCGAGGACGGCGGCTCGCTCACCATCCTCGCCACCGCGCTCGTCGAGACCGGTTCGAAGATGGACGAGGTGATCTTCGAGGAGTTCAAGGGCACCGGCAACATGGAGCTCCGCCTCAACCGGCACCTGGCCGACAAGCGGATCTTCCCCGCCGTCGACGTCAACGCCTCCGGCACCCGTCGCGAGGAGCAGCTGCTCTCCGCCGACGAGGTCAAGATCACGTGGCGGCTGCGTCGCGCCCTCGCCGGGCTCGACCCGCAGCAGGCGCTCGAGATCGTGCTGCGGAACCTCAAGGAGACGCAGTCGAACGTCGAGTTCCTGGTCCAGGTGCAGAAGTCGGTCCCCACGACCGGTGGGCACCACAACGGTCACCAGGAGTAACGCGTGTTCGAGTCGGTGGCAGGGCTGCTGGCGGAACACGAGGACCTGACGCAGCAGCTGTCGGACCCCGCGCTCCACGCCGATGCGGCCCGGGCGAAGAAGGTGAACCGGCGGTACGCCGAGCTCAACCAGATCAAGTCCGCGTACGAGGCCTGGAAGGCGGCGGGGGACGACCTCGCCGCCGCCCAGGAGCTCGCGCGTGAGGACGAGGCGTTCGCGGACGAGGTCCCGGCGCTCGAGGAGCAGCTGTCGGAGCGCCAGGAGCGCCTCCGCCGGCTGCTCATCCCGCGCGACCCCGACGACGGGCGCGACGTGATCATGGAGATCAAGGGCGGCGAGGGCGGCGAGGAATCGGCGCTGTTCGCGGCTGACCTCCTGCGCATGTACTCGCACTACGCCGAGTCCAAGGGCTGGAAGATCGAGATGCTCGAGCGGACCGAGTCCGACCTCGGTGGCTACAAGGACGTCCAGGTCGCGATCAAGTCGAACGCGACCGACCCGTCCCAGGGCGTCTGGGCGCACCTGAAGTACGAGGGCGGCGTGCACCGCGTGCAGCGGGTGCCGGCCACCGAGTCGCAGGGGCGGATCCACACCTCCACGACGGGCGTGCTGGTCTTCCCCGAGGTCGACGAGCCCGAAGAGGTCCAGATCAACCAGAACGACCTGAAGATCGACGTGTACCGGTCATCCGGTCCCGGCGGTCAGTCGGTCAACACGACGGACTCCGCGGTCCGCATCACGCACCTGCCGACGGGCATCACGGTCGCGATGCAGAACGAGAAGTCGCAGCTGCAGAACCGTGAGGCCGGCATGCGTGTCCTGCGCGCCCGCATCCTCGCGCGCCAGCAGGAGGAACTCGACGCCATCGCCTCGGACGCGCGCAAGTCGCAGATCCGCGGCATGGACCGGTCGGAGCGCATCCGCACGTACAACTTCCCGGAGAACCGCATCGCGGACCACCGCACCGGGTACAAGGCGTACGACCTGGACCGCGTCATGAACGGTGCGCTCGAGCCCGTCATCCAGTCCGCCATCAGCGCGGACGAAGAGGCTCGACTGGCCGCCATCGGCGACCAGGACGCCTGATCGTCGGACTGGAGGCACGGATCACCGTGGGTGGTGACGGAGCGTTCGCCGCGGATCGCCTCCTCCGGGAGGCGGCCGCGGCGCTCGGTGCTGCTGGCGTGCCGACGCCGCAGGTCGACGCCGAGCTCCTGCTCGCGTGGGCGACCGACACCTCGCGCGGCGCCGTCCAGGCCCGCGCGCTCACCGGCGGCGCGATCGCCGGCGAGCACGTCGAGCGGTTCCGACACGCGGTTGCCCGCCGGACCACCCGCGAGCCGCTCCAGCACATCACCGGCGAGGCGTACTTCCGCGCCCTGACCCTGGCGGTCGGACCGGGTGTCTTCGTGCCGCGGCCCGAGACGGAGGGCGTCGTACAGTTCGGCATCGATGCGCTCCGCGCCGTCGCGGTGCCCGCACCCGTCGCCGTGGACCTCGGTTCCGGCAGCGGCGCCATCGCGATCGCCATGGACACCGAGGTCCCGAACGCCGTCGTGTACGCGGTCGAGCGATCGCCCGAGGCCCTGCCCTGGACCCGACGGAACGTCGACGCCCACGGCGGCACGGTGCGGCTCGTCGAGGGCGACCTCGCCGACGCACTGTCCGAGCTCGACGGCACGGTGTCGGTCGTCGTCTCGAACCCGCCGTACGTGCCCGACGACGCGGTCCCGGTCGACCCCGAGGTGCGCGACCACGACCCGGCGATGGCGCTGTACGGCGGGCCGGACGGCCTCGACGCCGTGCGTGCCCTGGCGGAGACCGCGTGGCGCCTGCTCGTGCCCGGGGGAGTCCTCGTCATCGAGCACGCCGAGCCGCAGGGCGCCGGTGTGCGCGACGTGCTCGCCCGCCGCGGGTTCCGCTCCCCGGAGACGCACCAGGACCTGACGGGCCGCGACCGCACGACCACCGCGACCCGCTAGCCGGGGCCGAGCCGCGCCTCCAGGCCGGGCCGGCGATGGTGCGCCCGTGGTGGGCCGTTCCGCGCGTGGTGGGCGCTTCCGCGCGTGGTGGGCGCTTCCGCGCGTGGTGGGTCGTTTCGCGCGTCGGTGGTCGTTCCGTTCGGCCTGGTATGCGCGAATCCGCTTCCTACCGCGCGTGTGATGGGAAGGAACGTGCGCGCGTGCGTGCCGGGAGGCGCGGATCATCGCCCTGAGCAGGTGCCGTTCCGCTCGTGGTGGGCGCTTCCGCGCGTGGTGGGCGCTTTCGCGCGTGGTGGGTCGTTTCGCGCGTAGCTGGTCGTTCCGTTCGGCCTGGTACGCGCGATTCCGCTTTCTACCGCGCGTGTGATGGGAAGGAACGTGCGTCCGTGGGGGACTCTGCGACCGGCGTCGCCTGGTCCTGCTCCTCGACGAAGGCCAGCACCGCCCGGCGGAGGTCGGTGTCCTCCTCGACGAGCACCGCGTGGATGCCGACGTTCCGGGCTCCCTCGACGTTGATCGGCATGTCGTCCGCGAAGAACGTGCGTTCCGCCGGCACGCCGTGGTGCTCGAGCGCCCGGAGGAACACCTCGGGCTCGGGCTTGCGCGCACCGAAGTTGCTCGTCGTGTCGAGGTGCTCGCCGAAGAGCGGCGGCAGCGACGGCGCCCAACGATCGATCCAGCGACCGGCCAGTGGCCCGTTGTTCGTGAGGAGACCGACCCGCCCGTGCTCGCTCGCCACGCGGACCGCCTCGATCCGGTCGGGGAGCTCGGTCATGGCGGAGCCGCGGATCCGGGCCCAGTCGGCTTCGGGCACGTCGCAGCCCATCGCCTCCTCGAACGCCGCGAGGTACTCGTCGCCGTCGGCGTACCCGCCCGCCTCGGCGCGCTGCTCGTTGCCGCAGTCCCACCACCGTCGGCGGAGCTCCGCGAACTCGTGTCCGGTGAACTCGGCGAGGGCGGCCATCCGCACCTTCCAGTCGTACCGAACGAGGACCTCGTCCATGTCGAAGAGGAACAGGAGTCGGGGCGCAGGGGTCTCGTTCACGATGGCACCCATTGTGTCGCACTATCATCGTCGAGTCATGGCCTCCCGATACGACTGCACCGACTCCGACGGGCTCCTGACCGGGATGCGGCTCGCACGTGCCGCGCTCGGACGCGGAGAACTCGTCGTCGTCCCCACCGACACCGTCTACGGCCTGGCCGCGGACGCCTTCAGCGCGGCCGCCGTCCAGCGCCTGCTCGACGCGAAGGGCCGCACCCGGCAGTCGCCGCCGCCCGTGCTCATCCCGGGGCCGCCGACGCTCGAGGCGCTCGCGAGCGACATCCCGCAGCAGGTTCGCGACCTCGTCGCCGAGTTCTGGCCCGGTGGCCTCACCGTGATCCTGCGCGCGCAGCCGTCGCTCGACTGGGACCTCGGCGAGACGCGCGGCACCGTGGCGCTCCGCATGCCGGACTCCCGGATCGCGCTCGAACTCCTGCAGGAGGTCGGCCCGCTTGCCGTCTCCTCCGCGAACTCCACCGGCGATCCGGCCGCGATGGACGCCGACCAGGCCGAGGCGATGCTCGGCGACAGCGTCGCGGTGTACCTCGACGGCGGACCGCTCGCCGCACACGACGGCTTCGAGGCGTCCACCGGTTCGACCATCGTGGACGCGACGGGGCTCTCCGACGGCGGGAAGCTCCTGATCGTCCGGCACGGCGTGATCCCGGACGACGAGATCGCCAGGGTCGTCGGAGCCGACCTCATCGGATGAAGTACTACCTGCTCGCGGGTGCCATCGCGGCCGTGGTGAGCTTCTGCGTCAGCTGGATCGTGTGGAAGCTCGGGCTGAAGTACAAGTGGTACCCGAAGGTCCGCGAGCGTGACGTGCACCGGACCCCGACGCCGCGACTGGGCGGCATCGCGATGTACATCGGCGTCATCGTGTCGTTGCTCGCGGCGTGGTTCCTGTTCCCCTCCATCGCGGGCACCGACTACTTCCGCCTGGTGTTCTCCGAACCGGGGCGCGTGCTCGCGGTGCTCGGGGGAGCGACGATCATCGTCGTGCTCGGCGTCGCGGACGACATCTGGGACCTCGACTGGATGACGAAGCTCGCGGGGCAGATCATCGCCGCGGGCATCCTCGCCTGGCAGGGGGTGGCGATCGTGTCGCTGCCCATCGGGAACACGCTCGGCGTCGGTTCCTCGTACATGAGCCTGATCTTCACCGTGCTGGCGGTGGTCCTGGTGATGAACGCGGTGAACTTCATCGACGGGTTGGACGGGCTGGTCGCCGGGGTGGCGATCATCGCCGGCGGGGTGTTCTTCCTCTACACGTTCTTCATCAACCGCGTGGTCGTGCAGACGGAGTTCTTCTTCAACCTGCCGTCACTGCTGACCGCGGTGCTCGTCGGCGCCTGCTTCGGCTTCCTCATCCTGAACTGGCACCCGGCGAAGCTCTTCATGGGGGATGCGGGCGCGCTCCTCGTCGGCTTCCTGATGGCCACGAGCGCCGTCTCGGTCACCGGCAACATCGACCCGGCCGCCGTCCAGACCCGCCAGGCGCTGCTGCCGGCGTTCATCCCGATCCTGCTGCCGTTCGCGATCCTCATCGTGCCGATCCTCGACTTCGGCCTAGCTGTGACCCGTCGGCTCAGCGCGGGGAAGTCCCCGTTCTCGGCGGACCGGAAGCACCTGCACCACCGGCTGCTCGACATGGGGCACTCGCACTTCCACGCCGTGCTGATCTTCTACGCGTGGACCGCCACGGTGGCCGTCGGCTGCCTGCTGTTCCTCTTCGTGGACTGGTACTGGGTCGTCGTGTTCGTCGCCGTCGGCTTCGCGGTGTGCGCCGCCGCCACCTTCGCCCCGCTCGGCCGCAAACGCGCCGAGTTCGCCGCGCAGGCAGCCACCCGCTCCACCACCGTGGTGGACGCCAGCCTCGACCCGCTCGACCGGGCCGCCAACGACCGCTCGATCCCAGGAGACCCGAAGTGACCGCACCGAACGCGCTCGACCACGTCCGCCCGGTGTTCCGCCGCATCATCACGTGGGGGGCCGTCCTCGCCGTCGGGCTCGCCGTGGTCGGGGGAGTCGTCGGGCTGCTCGTCGCGGACGGCCCAGGCCTCGTCGGGGGTCTGCTCGGTGCCGTCCTCAGCGTGGTGTTCCTCGGGCTGACCGCCGTGAGCGTGCTCGTTGCCCTGCGGGTCTCCAAGGGG
This sequence comes from Curtobacterium sp. SP.BCo, assembly GCF_051903265.1. Taxonomy (GTDB): domain Bacteria; phylum Actinomycetota; class Actinomycetes; order Actinomycetales; family Microbacteriaceae; genus Curtobacterium. The sequence goes on along the minus strand of NZ_CP194337.1, from coordinate 2,633,697 downwards.
CAGATGATCTCCGGCGCCTTCTTCGGCATCGTGATGGGCACCTGGCTGCTGAAGTTCATCGTCTTCATCGTGGTGCTCGTGCTGCTGCGGGACCGCGCGTGGGTCGACTTCCCGGTGCTGGCGATCGTGATCATCGTCGGGGTCGTCGGCTCGCTCGTGATCGACGTCGTGGCGGTCGCCAAGGCACGGATCCCGATCGGGGTGTCGCTGCCCGGAGACTCCGCGTCCCCTGAGAAGGGCGACCCGCGCATCTGAGAGCCCGGGAAGCCTCTCGCACCTGATAGGCTTCTCGGAGTCCGCGTCCGGAGCAATGCTCGGAGCGGGCGAGCCTCCACAACGTCCACCATCGCGTGCCATGCGTGCGCGCGCCGACACAGGAGACAGCGCTGCTATCCCACGCTCTTCCCCTGTCCCTCACCGCTGCGGGTAACACCGTTGCGGCGGGGAGCAGCAAGGCCGCCGAGTTCCATGGTCCGTCGATCAACGAGTTCTTCCCGGATGCGATCTTCTTCGCGGGGACGCCCTTCGAGATCGACCGGCTCGTCATCATCCGGTTCGTCGCCGTCGCGGTCCTGCTGCTGATCGGCATCATCGGGACCCGTTCGCTCAAGCTCGTGCCCGGCCGTGGCCAGGCGCTCATCGAGTACGCGTTCGACGTCGTCCGCCGGAACACCTTCGACAACCTGGGCGAGAAGGACGGCAAGCGGTTCCTGCCGATCCTCGCCACGATCTTCTTCTCCGTGCTGTTCCTGAACCTCACGGGTCTGATCCCCGGGTTCAACCTGCAGGGCACCAGCCGCATCGCGTACCCGATGATCCTCGCGATCGTCGCCTACGTCGCGTTCATCTACGCGGGTCTGCGCAAGCACCCCGGCACGTTCCTCCGGAACGCGCTGTTCCCGCCCGGCGTCCCGTGGCCGCTCTACATCATCGTGACGCCGATCGAGCTCGTCTCGACCTTCGTGCTCCGTCCGGTGACGCTGACGCTACGACTCCTGATGAACATGGTCGTCGGCCACCTGCTGCTCGTCCTGTTCTTCGCCGCCACGCAGTTCTTCCTGTTCGACTCCGAGGGCCTCTTCAAGCTCTTCGGGATCGGGACGCTCGCGTTCGGCATCGCGTTCAGCTTCTTCGAGATCCTGGTCGCGCTGCTGCAGGCGTACGTCTTCATGCTGCTGACCGCTGTGTACATCCAGCTCGCGCTGGCTGACGAGCACTGACCAACGACCTGTACTGACCCCCAATACGGCACGGCATCCGCCGGGCCGCATCCTGAAAGGAAAACACGTGGACGCAACGACCGTTCTCGCGGAAATCTCCGGCAACATCGCGACGGTGGGCTACGGCCTCGCGGCGATCGGCCCGGCCATCGGCGTGGGCATCGTCGTCGGCAAGACGATCGAGTCCGTCGCTCGCCAGCCGGAGCTCCAGGGCCGCCTGACGACCCTCATGTACATCGGTATCGCCTTCACCGAGGCCCTCGCCTTCATCGGTATCGCGACGTACTTCATCTTCACGAACTAAGGCCCCTCGATGCAGAACGCACTCATCATCGCGGCGGAGGAGACGCACAGTCCTCTCGTACCGCCGTTGTACGACATCGTGTGGTCCGCGGTGGCGTTCATCGTCATCCTGCTGGTCTTCTGGCGGGTCATCATCCCGCGGATCACGAAGATGCTCGACGAGCGCACCGAGGCCATCGAGGGTGGCATCAAGAAGGCGGAGGCTGCTCAGGAGCAGGCCGCTGCCGCGCTCGAGGAGTACAACAAGCAGCTCGCCGAGGCCCGTGCCGAGGCGTCCCGCATCCGTGAGCAGGCCCGTTCCGACGCGAACGCGATCGGCAACGAGCTCCGCGAGCAGGCGCAGGCCGATGCAGCACGCATCACCGCCAACGCGCAGGCACAGATCGAGGCCGAGCGGCAGAGCGCGCTCCAGTCGCTCCGGGCCGAGGTGGGCACCCTCGCCCTCGACCTCGCGTCCGGCGTGATCGGGGAGTCCCTCAAGGACGACGCGAAGTCGACCGCGGTCGTGGATCGCTTCCTCGCCGACCTCGAGGCCTCGCAGGCGTCGCAGTCGTCGCAGGCCGAGAAGACCGGGGAGCACTGAGCATGCGCAGCGCCACCAGGGAAGCACTGGCGTCCACGAGGGCGGTGCTCGCCGACCTCGGCGGTGCGGCCGACCTCGCCGCCGGTGCCGAGATCCTCGCCGCAGGGCGTGCGATCGCCGGTGCGCCGCAGCTGCTCGGTCTGCTGTCCGACCCGACGGCCGACCCGGCCGGCAAGAAGGTCGTCATCGACCGTGTCTTCGCCGGCCAGTCGGCTGCGACGCGTGCGGTCCTGACCGCTGTGGCCGGCTCGCGCTGGTCCTCGCACCAGGACCTCCTCGTCGGCATCGAGGACGCGGGCATCCGCGCCGTCGCCGCCACCGCGTCGTCGGACACCTCGATCGAGGCCGAACTGTTCTCCTTCGAGTCCGCCGTCCGTTCGGACGCCGGCCTCGAGCTGGCGCTGGGCACGAAGCTCGGCAGCCCTGCTGAGAAGAGCGCCCTCGTCGAGCGACTGCTCGGTGGCAAGGCCTCGGCGCAGACGATCGCGATCCTGTCCCACCTCGTGCAGCAGCCCCGCGGCCGCCGCATCGGTGAGCTCGTCCGCGACGCGTCCCGCATCGTGGCCGAGCAGGCGGGCAAGCTCGTCGCGACGGTCACCACCGCGGCACCGCTCTCGGACGGCCAGGCGGCTCGTGTCGCCCGCGGCCTCGCCGAGAAGTACGGCAAGGACATCAGCATCAACCACGTGGTCGACCCCTCGGTCGTCGGCGGGGTCCGGGTGCAGCTCGGCGGCGACGTCATCGACGGCACCGTGTCCACGCGACTCTCGGAGCTCCGGCTCCAGCTCGCCGGCTAGGCGTACGGTCGAAGCCGCTCCTCCCAAGTCCACAACGGGAACTGCCCAGTCAGGCAGCGTCACCCTCTCGGAGCCGAAGGGCCCCGGAAACCAACAAGGAAAATCCCATGGCAGACATCACCATCAGCCCCGATGAGATCCGTGATGCCCTGAAGGACTTCGTCTCGAACTACGAGCCGACGAAGGCCTCCACGGCCGAGGTCGGGCACGTCATCGACGCCGGCGACGGCATCGCGCACGTCGAGGGCCTCCCCGGCGTCATGGCGAACGAGCTCATCCGCTTCGAGGACGGCACGCTCGGCCTCGCGCAGAACCTCGACGAGGACGAGATCGGCGCCATCGTGCTCGGCGAGTTCGCCGGTGTCGAAGAGGGCCAGGAAGTCACCCGCACCGGCGAGGTCCTCTCGGCCCCCGTCGGCGACGGCTTCCTCGGTCGCGTCGTCGACCCGCTGGGCGCCCCGATCGACGGTCTCGGCGAGATCGCTGCAGAGGGCCGTCGTGCCCTCGAGCTCCAGGCTCCGGGCGTCATGTCCCGCAAGTCGGTGCACGAGCCGCTCCAGACCGGCATCAAGGCCATCGACGCGATGATCCCCGTCGGCCGCGGTCAGCGTCAGCTGATCATCGGCGACCGCCAGACCGGCAAGACGGCCATCGCGATCGACACGATCATCAACCAGAAGGCCAACTGGGAGTCGGGCGACGAGGACAAGCAGGTCCGCTGCATCTACGTCGCGATCGGCCAGAAGGGCTCCACGATCGCCTCCGTCAAGGGTGCGCTCGAGGACGCCGGTGCGATGGAGTACACCACCATCGTCGCCGCCCCGGCCTCCGACCCGGCCGGCTTCAAGTACCTCGCTCCGTACACCGGTTCGGCCATCGGCCAGCACTGGATGTACCAGGGCAAGCACGTCCTCATCATCTTCGACGACCTGTCGAAGCAGGCCGAGGCCTACCGTGCGGTGTCGCTCCTCCTGCGTCGTCCGCCGGGCCGCGAGGCCTACCCGGGTGACGTCTTCTACCTGCACTCCCGCCTGCTGGAGCGTTGCGCGAAGCTGTCCGACGAGCTCGGCGCCGGCTCGATGACGGGCCTCCCGATCATCGAGACCAAGGCGAACGACGTCTCGGCGTACATCCCGACCAACGTGATCTCCATCACCGACGGCCAGATCTTCCTGCAGTCGGACCTGTTCAACGCGAACCAGCGTCCGGCCGTCGACGTGGGCATCTCGGTGTCCCGAGTCGGTGGTGACGCGCAGGTCAAGTCGATCAAGAAGGTCTCCGGCACGCTGAAGCTCGAGCTCGCGCAGTACCGCTCGCTCGAGGCGTTCGCGATGTTCGCGTCCGACCTCGACCAGGCGTCGCGCCGTCAGCTCGAGCGTGGTGCCCGTCTGACCGAGCTCCTCAAGCAGCCGCAGTACTCGCCGTACCCGGTCGAGGAGCAGGTCGTCTCGATCTGGGCCGGCACGAACGGCAAGCTCGACGAGGTCCCGGTGAACGACGTCCTGCGCTTCGAGTCGGAGCTGCTCGACCACCTCCGCCGCAACTCGGACGTCCTCACCACCCTGCGTGAGACGAACCAGCTCAGCGACGACACCGTGGCCGAGATGACCAAGCAGATCGACGAGTTCTCGAAGAGCTTCCAGACGAGCGACGGCAAGACGCTCGGGTCCGAGCAGTTCGAGGCCGCTTCGGCCGACGACGTCGACCAGGAGCAGATCGTCAAGGGTCGTCGCTAGATGGCAGCGCAGGTCCGGGTCTACCGACAGCGAATCAAGTCCGCGAAGACCACGAAGAAGGTCACTCGCGCGATGGAGTTGATCTCGGCGTCGCGGATCCAGAAGGCGCAGGCCCGCATGGCCGCGTCGGGTCCGTACTCGCGGGCCGTGACGCGTGCGGTGTCGGCCGTGGCGACGTTCTCGAACGTCGACCACGTGCTGACCACCGAGCCGGAGTCGTCGACGCGTGCAGCCGTGGTGCTGTTCACGTCGGACCGCGGTCTGAACGGCGCGTTCAGCACGAACGTCCTCAAGCAGGGCGAGGAGCTCGCCTCCCTGCTCCGCAGCGAGGGCAAGGACGTCGTGTTCTACCTGGTCGGCCGCAAGTCCGTCGGGTACTTCGCGTTCCGTGAGCGTGCGTCCGAGCAGCAGTGGGTCGGCAACACCGACCAGCCGGAGTTCTCGACCGCGAAGTCGATCGGTGACGCCGTCGTGGCGAAGTTCCTGCAGGACACGGCCGAGGGCGGCGTGGACGAGATCCACATCGTCTTCAACCGCTTCCTGAGCCTCGCCACGCAGGAGCCGCAGGTCGTCCGGCTGCTCCCGCTCGAGGTCGTCGAGGGGGTCGAGGCCCCGTCGGACAACGAGCCGCTGCCGCTGTACGAGTTCGAGCCGGACGCGGACGCGGTGCTCGACGCACTGCTCCCGGTCTACATCGAGAGCCGCATCTTCAACGCCATGCTGCAGTCGGCCGCTTCCGAGCACGCCGCCCGGCAGAAGGCCATGAAGGCGGCGAGCGACAACGCCGACTCGCTGATCCGCGACTTCACGCGTCTCGCGAACAACGCCCGACAGGCCGAGATCACCCAGCAGATCTCCGAGATCGTCGGCGGCGCCGACGCCCTCTCGTCGAAGAAGAAGTAGTCCGCGTCGTTCGCGGACAGTTACCCACCCTCAGGAAGGCACCAGCCATGACCGACACCGCAACCACCGCGGTCGAGACGTCGTCGGCGCCCGGTGTCGGCCGGATCGCCCGTGTCACGGGCCCCGTCGTCGACATCGAGTTCCCGCACGACGCCATCCCCGAGATGTACAACCTCCTGTTCACGACCATCACCATCGGTGACTCGTCGCAGGAGATCGGCCTCGAGGTCGCGCAGCACCTCGGCGACGACCTCGTCCGCGCCATCTCCCTGAAGCCGACCGACGGTCTGGTCCGTGGCCAGGAGGTCCGTGACTCGGGCGCTCCGATCTCGGTCCCCGTCGGCGACGTCACCAAGGGCAAGGTCTTCGACGTGCTGGGCAACGTGCTCAACACTGACGAGAAGCTCGAGATCACCGAGCGCTGGCCGATCCACCGCAAGGCCCCGGCCTTCGACCAGCTCGAGTCGAAGACCTCCATGTTCGAGACCGGCATCAAGTCGATCGACCTCCTGACGCCGTACGTGCAGGGTGGCAAGATCGGCCTCTTCGGTGGTGCGGGCGTCGGCAAGACGGTCCTCATCCAGGAGATGATCCAGCGCGTCGCGCAGGACCACGGTGGTGTGTCGGTGTTCGCCGGTGTCGGCGAGCGCACCCGTGAGGGCAACGACCTCATCGGCGAGATGGAAGAGGCGGGCGTCTTCGACAAGACCGCCCTCGTGTTCGGCCAGATGGACGAGCCGCCGGGAACGCGTCTGCGCGTGGCCCTGTCGGCGCTGACGATGGCGGAGTACTTCCGCGATGTCCAGAAGCAGGACGTGCTCCTCTTCATCGACAACATCTTCCGCTTCACGCAGGCCGGTTCCGAGGTCTCCACGCTGCTCGGTCGCATGCCGTCCGCGGTGGGCTACCAGCCGAACCTCGCCGACGAGATGGGTGTGCTCCAGGAGCGCATCACCTCGACGCGTGGTCACTCGATCACCTCGCTGCAGGCGATCTACGTGCCGGCCGACGACTACACCGACCCGGCTCCGGCGACCACGTTCGCGCACCTCGACGCCACGACCGAGCTGTCGCGTGAGATCGCGTCGCAGGGTCTGTACCCGGCCATCGACCCGCTGACGTCCACGTCGCGGATCATGGACCCCCGGTACCTGGGCGCCGACCACTACGAGACGGCCACGCGCGTCAAGCAGATCCTCCAGAAGAACAAGGAACTGCAGGAGATCATCGCCATCCTCGGTGTCGACGAGCTCTCCGAAGAGGACAAGATCACGGTCGAGCGCGCTCGTCGTATCCAGCAGTTCCTCTCGCAGAACACCTACATGGCCAAGAAGTTCACGGGCGTCGAGGGTTCGACCGTTCCGCTGAAGGACACGATCGAGTCCTTCCGCGCGATCGCGGACGGCGAGTTCGACCACGTGGCCGTGCAGGCCTTCTTCAACGTCGGTGGCATCAACGACGTCGAAGAGAAGTGGGCGCAGATCCAGAAGGAGAACCGCTGACATGGCGGCACTCACCGTGAGCGTCGTCTCGGCTGACCGCGAGGTCTGGTCGGGCGACGCCACCATGGTCGTCGCACGGACGACAGAGGGTCAGATCGGTATCCTCGCGGGACACGAGCCGCTGCTCGCGACCCTCGCGCAGGGTCAGGTCCGCATCACCCGAGCCGACGGCTCGACGGTGGCGGCGGACGCCGAGGACGGCTTCCTGTCGGTCGAGCACGACACGGTCACGATCGTTGCGCGGCAGGCCGCGCTGGCGTCCTGACCGGACTGACCGTCCTCCTCCCGCCTTCGGAGACGAAGCGGGAGGGCGGGGACCCGGAGCGCACGCTCGACCTGCGTGCGCTGTCGTTCCCGGAACTGGCTGCTGAGCGGGCCGCGGTGATCACCGCGGCCCGCTCCGTCAGTTCCGAGGAGGCCTCCGCTCGGACGGCGTTGAAGCTGGGGCCGAAGTCCATCGAGGAACGGTTCCGCAACCTCGCGCTCGAGACGTCCGGCACGATGCCGGCGATCGACCGCTACACCGGGGTGCTGTACGACCCGCTCGGTACCCTCGACGCGGATGCCGCCGCGCGCCGGTGGTGGTTCGACCACGTGGTGGTGCAGTCCGCGATGTTCGGACCGATCGGCGGCGGTGACCCCGTTCCCGCGTACCGGCTCTCGCACGATTCGCGCCTGGGGACGGTCCGTCTCGGAGCGCACTGGGCGGGGCCGTCGGAGCGGGTCCTCGCCGCGCGCGCGGCCGACGGGCTGGTGCTCGACCTGCGGTCCGAGGGCTACCGGCAGCTCGGCCCGGTCAGCAGTGCGGTCGTGCCCCGGGTGGTGAGCGTCGACGGTGACGGTCGACGCAAGGCCCTGAACCACTGGAACAAGACCGCCAAGGGGCGTCTGGTGGCGCTGCTCGCGAGGACGGACGCGCAGGTCGTCTCCGAGGACGACCTGCTGGCGTGGGCGTCCGCCCACGGCGTCCGCTTCGAGCGGTCCGACGGCGGCTGGGACCTGGTCGCCGAGAGTCTCGAGCCCGTCACCGCGTGACCGTCGCCACGGCCCGCTCTTCCTCCACAGGACGAGCGGGCCGTGTGCTGTCCCCAGATGCTCGGTCGGACCCTGCCTGGAGGCGCGTGGTGCGTTTCGATGACGTGCATGATCCCCCGCACGACACGACCACCCGGCGACACCGCCGCGCACTTCCCCCGTGAGATCGCGGCTGCGATCACCCTCCCTGCAGCGTGCGCCGCGCTCGTCGCGCCCGGCGCGGACCGGTTGCCGCGTGCTGCTGCGATCGCGGTGCTGACCGCCTGCGGCGCGCTCGCGCCCCGGGTCGCGATCATCGCGTTCCTCGCCGCCCGTGACCGGCCGGACCCGCGGAACGTCACCGGGTTCGACCCGTTCAGTGATCCGACCCCGCCCGCGTTGCGCGGGCTGGGTCCCTCGCCTGACCGTGCTCGACTCCGGGTGGCGGGGGACCGGTGTGCCGAAGCGTGGCAGCGGTGGCGCGCCGACGATCTGACGGCGGACACAGCGACGGGGGCGGCTGGAGCACTCGCGACGGCGTCCTGGTGCTCGTGGGCGCTGGGTTCGGTCGCGCGTGCCCAGACCCGCGCGCAGTACGCGCTCGAGACCCGTGCGGACGACCCCCTCGCTGCGCTGGTGCTCCGGTCGGTGCGCGCCGGCAGCGGACCGCGTTGGGGGCGTCGATGACGGTCGGCGGACAGGATCGTCTACGGTGGTGGGGACACGCTTGGAGGGCTCGAGTGCGCGACGATGACAACGACGACACCGTCGTCCGTCGACCGCGCGCGCAGTTCTCCGGCGACCGTGTCGGCGACGCCCTCGACGACACGGTGATCCGGGCCGCGCAGACGGTGCCCGGCGCGCACGACGGCTCCGCGACGGAGGACACCGTCATCCGGCCTGTCGCTCCGCCATTCCCGGACGGCGACCCGCTCGACGACACCGTCGTGCGGCCGTCGACGCGCCCGGCCGACACCGACCTGCTGGTGGGTGGACCCACCGGGGCAGAGCCGCGCCTCCCGGCCGCCCCACCGGAGCCGACGACCAGGGTGCCGTCGATCCGGATCGGTGACCGGGTGCTCCGACTCGACCGCCCGGTGATCGTCGGACGGCGTCCGGCGCTGCCGCGCGTCCTGCGCGGACCGACGCCGGAGCTCGTGACCGTTCCGTCACGTTCCGGCCAGGTGTCCTCGTCGCACGTCCTCGTGCACGCCGAGGGCGAGGCCGCGGTCGTCGACGACCTCCGGTCGACCAACGGGACCGTCGTCCGCCCGGCGGGCGCGGCACCGTTCCGGATGCCCGCGGGTGCCTCGAACGTCGTGCTGACGGGTACGGTTGTCGAGATCGGTGACGGCAACGTGATCGAGGTCCTCTCGCCGCACCTGCGCGTCGCACCGCCGTCGGGGGACTTCCCACCATTCCCCGCGTGACCCCCCCCGATCCACCACCGCCGGCACGCCCCGAACCCCCAGAGAGCGATCCTGAAACGTGACCGAACTCGGCCGAGCAGCGACTGCGCACGCCATCGACGTCCCCGGTGCCGACGGCGCCACCCTGACGCTGTCGTGGGGGGCGGCGACCGACGTCGGCCGTCGCCGTGACCACAACGAGGACAGCTACATCGTCGGAGCGCCGTTCTTCGTCGTGGCCGACGGCATGGGCGGACACCTCGCCGGTGACCGCGCGAGCGACGCCGTCGTGCGTCGCCTGTCGCAGGCGACCGAGAGCGATTTCTCGTCGCGCCAGGCGATCCAGCGGGCGCTCCTGCTCGCCACCGCGGACATCGAACGCGCCGCGGGCGGCAACGCGATCGGAGCGGGCACGACCGTGACGGGCATCGCGCTCGTCGCGGCGAACGGCCAGCCGGCGGCGCTCGTGTTCAACGTGGGCGACTCGCGGACCTACCGGATCGAGGACGGCGTCCTCCGCCGGGTGACGGTGGACCACTCGGTCGTGCAGGAGATGGTCGACGCCGGGCTGCTCCGGGCCGAGGACGCCGAGCGCCACCCGGACAGCAACGTGATCACCCGCGCCGTCGGCTTCGGCGAGCCGCCGGAGCCGGACTGGTGGACGCTGCCGCTGCGCGCCGGCGACCGCTACATCGTGTGCTCGGACGGGCTGACCAAGGAGCTCGGCGACGTCGGGATCGGGCGGATCGCAGCACGAGTGCCCGGGGCGCAGGACCTGGCCGAACGCCTGGTCGGCGACGCGGTCGTGGCCGGCGGCCGCGACAACGTCACCGTGGTCGTGCTGCAGGTGGACGACGCCCCGGACGACGGCGACGTCGAGGACACGCTGCCGCGCCACTGACTGTCCCCCGAACTGGGGGATGGATGACCCCCTGCTCGCAGCGGTGTGCGGAATGTCGGTCACACACGCTTCGTAGAATGGCAGGGCCGTGACGAGAGAGCTGGCCGCTCGGCCGGGGAGGAGGGGACGATGGCGCGACGCCTGCCGTCCACCCCGCCCGTGATCGCGGGCTTCAGCCCGGTGCACGTCCTCGGTTCCGGTGGCTTCGCCGACGTCTTCCTCTACGAACAGGACATGCCGCGTCGGCAGGTCGCCGTGAAGGTCCTGCTCGACGAGGTCGTCGACGATCGCGTCCGCCAGATGTTCCAGGCCGAGGCGAACCTGATGGCGCGCCTCAGCACCCACCCGTCGATCCTGACGGTGTTCCAGGCCAGTGTGGCGTCGGACGGGCGGCCGTACCTCGTCATGGAGCTCTGCTCGTCGTCCCTGAGCGAGCGGTACCGACGCGAGCCGATCCCGGTGTCCGAGGTGCTGTCGATCGGGATCCGCATCGGGTCCGCGCTCGAGACCGCCCACCGCGAAGGCGTCCTGCACCGCGACATCAAGCCGTCGAACATCCTGCGCACCGCCTACGGCAACCCCGTGCTCTCCGACTTCGGCATCGCCGCGACGATCGGCGGGACCGACCCGGACGAACCCATCGGCATGTCGATCCCGTGGTCGGCGCCCGAGGTGCTCATCGACGAGTCACGCGGCACCATCCAGTCCGAGGTCTACTCCCTGGCGGCGACGGTCTTCTCCCTGCTGGCCGGCCGCAGCCCCTTCGAGATCCGTGGCGGCAAGAACGGAGCGGCCGACCTGATGGGCCGGATCGACAAGGGCGGCGTGAAGCCGACCGGTCGGACCGACGTCCCGCCGTCGCTCGAACGACTCCTCGCGGCGGCGATGTCGCGCAAGGTCGCCGGCCGTCCCGCCACGGTGATGGAGCTCGTCCGCGGGTTCCAGCAGGTCGAGGCCGAGCTCGGCATCCCGCAGACCGCCGCGGACGTCGCTGTCGAGTCCTGGGCCGTCGCGACCCCGACGCCCGACGGTGACCGCACCGTGATCCGTGAGCTCCAGCCACCGACCCGCGTCGGAGCCCGACGCCGGACCCGTCGTGCGGTGCAGGGCGGCTCCTCGGCCGCCGCGTCGCAGAGCGTCGGCACCGTGCACCGCACCGGCTCCGTGACCCGGGCACGACGGCGGTCGCGGTCCACCCTGGTGTGGGCGACGTCGCTGACCGTGGTCGTCGTCGCCGCGTTGGCGATCGCCACCGTGGTCGTCGTCGGACGCCTCGGCACCGGAGCAATCCCCGTCGTGTCGGACGTCCGCGCCGAGACCACCGCGGAGTCCGTCACCTTCACCTGGGCCGATCCGGGCGTCCGGAACGGCGACACGTACGTCGTGTCCTCCAACGGGTCGGCCAGTCAGCAGACCGGTACGAGCTTCGTCGTCTCGGGCACGAAGGGCGACGAGGAGTGCGTCGCCGTCGCGGTCAACCGTGACGGCAAGACCGGCGTGGCGAGCGCCCAGAAGTGCGCCACGATCGGGAGCGCCGGGTGATCCGGGCGTTCCTCGCGAAGCACCGTTCCGCAGCCGTCACGATCGGTGCGTCGGTCGTCGTCGGGGCGGTGGTCGCCACCGCCGCCGTCGCGTCGACGGGGTACCACACGCAGCGCGTCGACCTGGGGGACGGCACGGTGTGGGTCCCGTCCGCCGAGTACGGCGCGGTCGGCCGGGCGAACACCGGCGTCCTCCAACTGAACACGGCCGTCGAGACCGCGAGCGACAGCCTCTCCGTGCTGCAGCGCGGCTCGACCGTCTACAGCGTCGACCAGACCAAGGGCACCGTGGCGAAGGTCGACGTGGCCGATGCCACGGTCGCCGACCCCGTGACCCTGCCGGCCGGTTCGCCGCAGGTCTTCTTCGCCGGGTCGACCGCCGTGATCGGCAACGGCGACACGGGCGAACTCTGGGCGACCCCGGCGAAGGACCTCGGCGAGTTCGACGCCTCGACGAAGGCCGACCTGACGCTCGGTGCGGACGCCGTGTTCGACGCGTCCGACGACCACGTCGCGGTGTACTCACCCAAGACCGGGACCGCGTCGCTCGTGGACATCGGCGCCACCCCGACCGTCGACCGACGCTGGACCGTCAAGATGGACCGCGCCGACGACTTCCAGGTGGCGTCGTTCGGTGAACACGTCGCGGTCCTCGACCGGACATCGGGCGAGATCTCGATCGACGGGGAGACCGTCGACCTGGGCGACCGCGTCGGCACGTCACCCGCGCTGCAGCGATCCACGGCGGACGGCTCCGAGATCGTCGTCGCCGGCACGGCCGGCCTCGCACGCGTGTCCGCGTCCGGTGACGTCCGGACCACCGCGCTCCAGGTCTCCGGGCGCGCAGCCCGTCCGATGGCCGTCGGGTCCTGCACCTACGCGGCGTGGGCGGGCGGACAGGCGATGGACACGTGCCAGGGGAGCGCGCTGCAGCGCCTTCCGAGCACCGCCGGCACCGGCGACCTCCAGATCCTGCACAACGGCGCGACCGTGGTCGCGAACGACCCGCAGAGCGGACGCTCGTGGGCGATCGACCGCAGCGGCCAGCTCATCGACAACTGGGCCGACCTCATCAAGAAGGACGACGACCAGCAGCAGGAGCAGGTGTCCGACGACGACCCGGAGGTCGACAAGGACCAGAAGCCGCCGGTGGCCGTCGACGACGACCTGGGCGCTCGTCCGGGACGCACCACGAGCCTCCCGGTCCTCCTCAACGACTACGACCCGAACGGCGACCCGATCGTGATCAGCGAGGTCGGGCGCATCGACGACGCCGTCGGGGACGTCGCCGTCGTCGGTGACGGCCAGCGCCTGCAGATCACGCTGACCGCTCGCGCGAGCGGCACCGTCTCGTTCCCGTACACGATCACCGACGGCAACGGCGGGTCCGACACCGCGACGGTGAAGGTGACCGTCCGACCCGACTCGCTCAACGACCCACCGCGACAGGTGCGCGACACCTCGGCGGACGTCGTGCAGAACGGGCACGTGGTGACGAACGTGCTCGGCGACTGGGTGGACCCCGACGGCGACCCGGTCTACCTGAAGTCGGCGTCCGCCGCGGACGGCGACCGGGTGTCGACCACGCCGGACGGGCTGCTCGACTTCCGCAACGCGAGCGGCAAGACCGGCGAACGTGCGGTCCAGCTCGTCGTGAGCGACGGTCGCGCGGACGGCCGCGGTTCGGTGACGGTGAAGGTCGCGAAGCAGGGGAGCGTGCCCCTCTACGCCGATCCCTTCCCCGCCCAGGGGTACGCCGGCAAGGCGTTCACCGTCGACCCGCTGGACCACGTCCGCGGCGGCAACGGCACCGTGACGCTCACCAGTGTCTCGTCGGCCAGCGGGCTGACGGTCACACCGAGCTACGACGCCGGCACCTTCCGCGTGCTCGGTGCCGGCGCGGGCGACCACCAGCTCGAGTACACCGTGACCGACGGCACGAAGACCACCAGCGGCATCGTCCGCATCACGGTCCTGTCTCCACCGGACGCGTCGACCGCACCCATCACGACGCCGAAGACCGTGTTCGTCAACACGCTCTCGACGAAGGACACCGACGTCACGGCGACGGACATCGACCCTGCCGGCGGAGTCCTGCTGGTGACGGCGCTCGACGGCCCGGAGCGCGGGTCCGGGGTGCAGGCCAGCATCCTGGACCAGCACACCGTCCGGGTGACCCTCACCGCGCCCCTCGACGGTCCGGTGTCGTTCGGGTACACGGAGACGAACGGGCTCGCGTCGTCGACCGGCACCGTCACGGTCGTCGAGATCCCGAAGCCCGACCGCATCCAGCCGCCCGTCGCCCAGCCGGACACCGCGACGGTCCGCGTCGGGGACGTGGCGAACATCGACGTCCTCGCGAACGACACCCAGCCCGAGGGCGAACCGCTGACGCTCCAGCCCGACCTCGTGCAGAACGTCCCCGGCGATGGCGGACTGCTGTTCGTCTCCGGCGACCACCTGCGGTACCTCGCACCCACCACACCCGGCAGCTACACCGCCGTCTACCGCGTCGCGGGACCGGACGGCCAGTACGCCGACGCCACGGTGTCGATCTCGGTGCGCGAGCGGGACGCCGCCACGAACAACCCGCCCGTGCCGCAGACCGTCACCGCCCGCGTCGTCGCCGGACAGTCCGTCCGTGTGTCGATCCCGCTGAACGGCATCGACCCCGACGGGGACTCCGTGCAGTTGGTCGGCGTCGCGTCGAACCCCGACAAGGGATCGGTCAGCGACGTCGGGTCCGATTCGTTGACCTACGAGGCCGGCGACTACTCGGCGGGGACCGACGAGTTCACGTACACGGTCGTCGACGCCCTCGGAGCCCGCGCCACCGGCACGGTGCGCGTCGGCATCGCACCGCGCGCCGAGCAGGCGACGAACCCCGTCGCGGAGGCCGACCACGTCACGATCCGTCCGGGCGGTTCGGTCACGGTGCGCGTCCTGCAGAACGACTCCGACCCCGAGGGCGGGCAGCTCACCGTCACGAAGGCCGAGCCCACCGCTGCCGACGTCACCGCGAAGGTCCTGCAGCGGCAGCAGATCCGCGTGACGCCGCCGAAGTCCGCGAAGAGCGGCGACTACGCCGTCCTGTACACCGTCGCGAACGAGAACGGCGGCGCGAGCACCGCGTTCCTCACCGTCACGGTCGATCCCGACGCGCAGCCGCTCCGCCCCGAGGTCGACGACACCACCCTCGACCTGCAGGACATCCTGCACCGGCAGAGCGTCACCGTGGACGTCCTGAAGAACGTCTTCTTCGCCGAGGGCTCGACCGCTCATCTGCGGGTCGGTGTGGTGGACGGCTACGGCGACACCGCGCGCACCACCGACGACCAGCGGATCTCGGTGCGCCTGACCGACGAGTCGCAGGTCATCCCGTTCTCGGTCGCCCGCACCGACCACCCGGACATCGTCTCCTACGGCTTCATCCACGTGCCCGGCTTCGACGACGCCCTGCCCCAGGTGAACCGCACCGCCGGCGCCATCACCGTGAAGAGCGAGGCGACCGTCCGCATCCCGCTGTCGAAGTACGTCGTCACCGCCAACGGGCAGACGGCGAAGATCACCGACGACGGCACCGTGAAGGCCACGCACGCCAACGGCCAGGACCTGGTGGTCGACTCCTCGACGCTGCAGTTCACGTCGTCCAAGCTCTACTACGGCAACGCGTCCATCTCCTTCGAGGTCACCGACGGCTCCAACGCGAACGGCGGCAAGGGACGTGTGGCGACCCTCGTCCTGCCGATCAAGGTGACGCCACGGTCGAACCAGCCACCCGCGTTCACCGGCTCCGCGCTGGACATGCAGCCGGGGGAGTCGCGGACGATCGACCTCTCCAAGCTGACGGACTACCCGTACCCGAACGACCTGCCCGAGCTGCGGTACTCCGTCGTCAGCAGGCCGAGCGGCGGGACCACCGCGAGCATCTCCGGCCAGCAGCTGACGATCAAGGTCGGGGACACCGCCGAGAAGAACACCACCGCGGCCATCGGCATCGGTGTCGCCGACGCCGCGAACGCCGGTCGCGCGGGCGTCATCGACGTCAACGTCGTCGCGTCCACACGGCCGCTCGTCCAACCGGGCGCGGACAAGTCGGTCACGAAGCGTGGTGCGACGACGACCATCGACGTCCTCGCCAACGACCAGCCGACCAACCCGTTCCCCGAGCAACGCCTGCGCGTCGTCAACATCCGCGGCCTGGGCGGCGGGCTGCCGAGCGGGGTGACGGTCACACCGAGCGCCGACAAGTCACGGTTGCAGGTGAGCGTCGCCGCCGACGCCAAGCCGGTGGACACGCACCTGCAGTACCAGGTGGCCGATGCCACCGACGACCCGGACCGGTACGTCTGGGGCGACGTGACGATCTCCGTGCAGGACGTCCCCGACGCCCCCGGCGCGCCGGCCCGCACCGGGTCCTACGAGGGCGGACAGGCGACGCTGACGTGGTCGACGCCGCAGGCCAACAACTCGCCGATCACCGGGTACCGGCTCCAGGGCACGAACGGCGTCGCGAAGGACTGCGGCACCGCGACGGTCTGCACCATCACCGGGCTCAACCCGAAGGCGTCGTACCAGTTCTCCGTGGTCGCGACGAACGCCATCGGGGACTCCGCGGCGTCGCCGAACTCGGCATCGATCAGCGCCGACTCCGTGCCCGCGCCGCCGACCGGCATCACCGTGTCGCCGAGCAAGTCCACGCCGAACCAGCTCGACGTCTCCTGGAACACGGTCGACGCGCCGAACAACGGCACCGCGGTGGACAACTACGTCGTGACCATCAGCGGTCCCGGGCTGTCGTCGAGCCGGAGCACCGGCACGGCGACGAGCACGTCGTTCACCGGCGCGCAGAGTGGTGGCGCGTACACCGTCACGGTTTCAGCTCGCAACGGCGCGGACCGCAACGGCACGGTGGTGCAGTGGAACTCCGCGTCCGGTACCGGCACGGCCATCGGCAGCCCGGCGACGCCGCGCCTGAGCGCGAGCGGGAACCGACAGGGATCGCAGACCGCCGTCGCGCTGAGCGCGAGTGAGTCGGACTGGGGTGGCGGGAGCGCGAACTGGCGGATCGCGAAGTACGCGGCCAGCACCCCGATCCCGACCGGTTGCTCGACCTCGGGCGCTGAGTTCGTCTGGACGAGCGCCTCGGCATCGGACACGATCACCAGCCAGTACCGGTACGTGGCCCTCGCTGACAACGGCTACTTCTGCACGGCGTCCCAGCCGGCCAGCGTGGAGGGCTACCAGACGCCGGATGCCCCGACCGGAACCGTCAGCGTCGATCGCGATCCGGGCAACGGATCGAACTTCGTGGTGAACCTCAGCGCGAGCACTTCGACGCGGTTCCTGTACTACTCCGTGAACGGCGGTGCGCCGGTGCGGTTCAACGGCGCCACTTCGATCGGAGCGGGGGCCGGTTTCGGCGTCGAGAGCAGCGTGGTGTTCACGGCCTGCGCCATCGACGGCGACTACTGCGCGTCGAGTGGCGCGTCCACGGGCACCGCGTTCACGACCCACGCGACGATCACCAGCGCCGTCGAAGGTCAGCAGCCGGTGGTGCGTGCTCCGGACAACAGTGGGAACGGTGCCCTGACGCCGTCGTACAAGGTTGAGTACTGCCTGTTCGGCAACGTCGGGTGCACGGACCAGAAGCCGGACAACGGCGGGACGTACTCCCTGAGCGACAACGTCCCGTCCGGCTACGACTCGATCCGGGTCACGGCGACGGTGAACGGCAAGGAAGACCCGAACCCCGATACGGTGCAGATCAGCCAGTCCGGCAACTGACCATCCCCGAGAACGAGGAACGACACCGCATGAGCATGACCCCGGAGCAGGCCACCTGGTTCGCCGACGTCGCAGGCCGCATCGTGACCAACGTCGAGCAGGTGCTCCTCGGGAAGACGTTCGTGATCCGCCTGGCGGTCACGGCGATGCTCAGCGAGGGCCACCTCCTGCTCGAGGACGTCCCCGGCACCGGCAAGACCAGCCTGGCGCGGGCGATGGCGCAGAGCGTGCAGGGGTCGACGAACCGCATCCAGTTCACGCCTGACCTGCTCCCCGGCGACATCACGGGCATCAGCGTCTACGACCAGAAGACGCAGGAGTTCGACTTCCACCGCGGTCCGGTCTTCTCGAACATCGTGCTGGCCGACGAGATCAACCGCGCGAGCCCGAAGACCCAGTCGGCGCTGCTCGAGGCGATGGAGGAGTCCGCCGTCACGGTCGACGGCGTCAACCACCGGCTCGCGGCGCCGTTCATGGTGATCGCGACGCAGAACCCGGTCGAGCAGGCCGGGACGTACCGTCTGCCCGAGGCGCAGCTCGACCGCTTCCTGATGAAGGCGTCGATCGGGTACCCGGACCACGCCGCCACCGTGAAGATCCTCGAGACGGCATCGGCGCCGTCGACCTCCGTGCCGCTGGCGAGCGTCGTGCCCGCCGCGACGATCACCGAGATGGCGACGCTCGCCCGCACCGTGCACGTCGACCCGGTGATCGCTGACTACGTGGCCCGGCTCGTCGACGCGACGCGTGCTGCCAGCGAGGTGCGCCTGGGCGTCAGCGTCCGTGGCGCGATGGTGCTGATGCGCGCGGCTCGGGTGTTCGCCGCGCTGAACGCCCGCCACTACGTCACGCCCGACGACGTCAAGGCGTTGGCGGTGCCGATCCTGGCGCACCGTCTCGTCCTCGACGCCGAAGCGGAGTTCGACGGCGTCAGTGCGACGAGCGTCATCGCCCAGCTGCTCGTCGAGACCCCGCCGCCGGCGGACCGGGCCGCGTCGTGACCGACCGCCGGCCCGTCTCCACGCGGTCGCGGCGCCCGTCCTCGACGCGGTCGCGTCGCGGGACGCCGGCGTACGAGCGCACGGGGACGGTCGCCGGCCTGACGAACGTCCGCACCCGCCTGGTCGGCGACCGGGACGGCGTGGCGGCGGACGCGGTCGTCGGTCTCGCGCGCGCCTGGTCGACGGCCTGGGGGCTCGTCAAGCGCGGGTGGGCGGAGGTCTCGTCCGTGGTCACCGGCCTGGGATGGACGGTCGCGGCGCTCACGCTCGTCGCGTTCGTCGTCGGGTACCGGTTCGGCCTGCGGGAGATCGTCGTCGTCGGCTTCGCGGGCGCCCTGCTGGTGGTCGTCGCCGCGGTCGCGCTGATCGGGCGCTCGCGCTTGGTCATCCGGATGCGGTTGCCGCAGCACCGGGTGGCGGTGGGGGACCCGGCGGGTGTCGTGGTCACGGCGGAGAACCCGGCCCGGCTGCCGTCGGTGCCGATCACCGTGGAGGTCCCGGTCGGCTCCGGACTCGTCGACGTCGCGATCCCGTCGATCGGCGCGCGAGGCACGTTCGACCAGGAGGTCCCGGTGCCGACCGTCCGGCGCGGTGTGCTCGACGTCGGCCCGGTGACAGGGGTCCGGGCCGACCCGGTCGGCCTGGTGCGCCGCGAGATCGTGTGGACGGCCCGTGAGCAGGTGATCGTGCACCCGCGGACGATCGCGATCCCGTCGACGAGCACGGGGCTCGTGCGTGACCTCGAGGGGCAGGCGACGACGGACCTCTCCCCGGCGGACATCGCCTTCCACGCCATCCGGGAGTACATGCCCGGAGACGATCCGCGCACCATCCACTGGAAGTCGACGGCGAAGTCGGGCGCGCTGATGGTCCGGCAGTTCGAGGACACCCGCCGCTCGCACCTCGTGGTCGCCCTCGGGGTGTCCCGGTCCGAGTTCGGGGACGACGAGGAGTTCGAGCTCGCGGTCAGCGCCGCGGCGTCGCTCGGCACACGCGCGATCCGCGACGGTCGCGAGGTCACGGTCGTGGTCTCCGAGCGGACGCCGGAGTTCGCGAAGCGTGCGGTGTACGCGGTGCACCCGCTACCGACGGTCACGCCCACGCGCCTCCTCGACGAGTTCGCGTCGGTGGGCCTGGCGGACGCGTGCCTGCCGATCGCGGAGGTCTCGCGGCTCGTCGGGAGCGACACGGCTGGCATCTCGGTCGCGTTCCTCGTGGTCGGGTCGACCGTCGAGCTGCCTGCCCTGCGCCTCGCGGCGACGCGGTTCCCCGTCGGCGTCGAGGTCGTCGCGGTGATCTGCGAGCCCGAGGCCCAGCCGCGGTTCCTCCGCGTCGCGGGCCTCACGGTCATGACGATCGGCTACCTCGACGACCTGCGGCACGCACTGCACCGATCGGCGGCGGCATGAGCGTCGCAGCACCTCAGGAGACCCGCGCACGGAAGACGGTCCGCCGTGATGCCCGTCGGCTCGCGCCGGCCCGACTCGTCGGCGGCACGCTGGCGGTCTGGCTGTTGCTGGCGGTCGCGAGCGTGGCCTGGTGGCCGGTGTACCGCGACGACGCGATGATCGTCGCCGCGGTGACCGCCGTCGTGTTCGGCACCCTCGTCGCCCTGATCGGCACGGTCTTCCGGCTGCCGACGGCGGTCGTCGCGATCGCGACGGTCGCGGCCTTCGTCCTCACCGGGGTGCCTGCTGCGGTGCCGGGGGAGGCGAACGGCATCCTGCCGACGGGGCCGGGCCTGGTGGACCTCTTCGCGGGGGTCGCCCTCGGCTGGAAGCGCCTGGTGACCATCAGCCTGCCGGTCGGGTCCTACGAGGCGTTGCTCGTGCCGTTCTTCGTGACGCTCCTCGTCGCCACGGTGGCGGGCGTGAGCGTGGCGACCCGCGCCTCCCGGCAGGAGCTGGCGAGCATCCCGGCGCTCGTGCTCTTCGCAGCCGGTGTCGTGATCGGGCCGAGCCGACTGGACACGTCCGTCGCGACGGCCGTCGTGCTCACCGGCATCGCCCTCGTGTGGGCACTCACCGTGCGGCACGCACGTCGCGCGGTCGCGGTGGCGACCACGATCGGCGCCCGTGTGCCGGTCGCGCGGTCGGTGCTGCGACCGGCGCTCGTCGGGACCGGCACGATCGTCGCCGCAGCCGTCGTCGCGACCGGACTCGGCCTGGTCGCACCGCCGTCGGTGGGTCGCACCGTCGCGCGCACCGACGTCGTGAAGCCGTTCGACCCCCGTGACTACGTCAGCCCGCTCAGCGGGTTCCGCGCCTACGAGGAGCAGACCGAGGCCGACACCGTGCAGCTGCGGGTGACCGGCCTGCCGGCGAACGGTTTCGTGCGGATCGCCACGCTCGACACCTACGACGGGGTGGTCTACCGCGTCGGTGGCGCGGACGGCTCGACGTCGTCGGGGACGTTCGAACGCGTCCCGACGTCCGTGGACGTCCGTGGGGTGCGGGGCACCGCGGTGCGTGTCGGTGTGACGGTCGACGGGTACAGCGGCGTGTGGTTGCCGACGGTCGGCGATCTCGAGCGCGTCGACTTCATCGGCTCGGACGCCGAGCAGGAGCGCGGGGCGTTCTTCTACAACGGCTCGACGGGCACCGGCGCGGTCGTCGGTGGCGTGGGCGACGGCACGCGGTACGACCTGACGGCGGTGCTCCCCGACCAGCCGACCGACGAGCAACTGGCGTCCGCGCGACCGGGGAACGCCTCGGTGCCCGACCCGCGTTCGGTGCCGGACGCGGTCCGTGACACCGTCGACGCCTACACCGCCGACGCCGGGACGGACGGCGCGAAGCTCGTCGCGATGGTCCAGGAGCTCAAGCGGAACGGCTACGTCAGTCACGGCGTCGGCGACGACCGGGCGAGCCGCAGCGGGCACGGCGCGGATCGGATCCAGGAGCTCCTGACGTCCCCGCTCATGATCGGGGACCAGGAGCAGTACGCGGCGGCCGCGGCACTCATGGCGGACCAGCTCGGCTTCCCCGCGCGCGTCGTGATGGGGTTCTCCGCGGGCGGCGACGCCGGTGGGAAGACGGCCGACACCACGTCGGGCGGTACCACGACGTTCCGCGGGTCGGACGTGACCGCCCGCATCGAGGTCGACACCGCGCAGTGGGGGTGGGTCATGATCGACCCGAACCCGACCGTCCGTGAGATCCCGGACGAACAGCAGCAGACCCCGCAGCCGGTGACCCGCCCCGAGACGGTCGTCCCGCCGCCCCCTGCCGAGCAGCAGGACCAGGCGCAGCAGGCTCCGCCGCAGAGTGACCGCAACACCCCGCCGGTGCAACCGCTCTGGCTGCAGATCCTCCTCGCGGCGCTCCCGTGGGTGCTGGCGACCCTCGGCTTCGTGGCGTTGGTGCTCCTGCCGTTCGGGGTCATCGTGCTCGTGAAGCGGCTCCGTCGACGGCGTCGTCGCCGTGGCCCGACCCCGCGGGCGCGCATCGTCGGGGCCTGGGACGAGTACCGCGACGCCCTGGTCGACCGTGGGCACGACGTCCGGCCGGCCGCCACCCGGCGCGAGGCCGTGGTCGGTGCACCGGGCGAGGGCGGGAGCGGACTGGCCGCGCTCGCGGACCGCTCCGTGTTCGGTCCGAACGACGCGGACGTCACCACCGCCGACCGGATGTGGTCGGCCGCCGACGACGCGATCGCGAGCCTCCGGACCGGTCGGACCCGGCGGGAACGGATCCGCGCGGCGGTGTCGCTGCGGTCCCTGCGGATCGCGGACGCTTCCCGCTCGGCCGGCGCGTCCGTGACCGCGGTCGTGGCTGCCCGGACCCGGCGCTCCGGTGGCGGCCAGGGTCCCGATCGACCGCGTGACTACGATGGCCTGCAGGCCGGCGAGCGTCGTGGACGGCCGAGTGAGGACAGAGGCACCCCGTGATCAGATGCGAACACTGCGGATCGATGCTCCCGGACGGAGCGATCTTCTGTGGTGAGTGCGGACGTGCGGTGACCGCTGCGGCGAACCGGCGTCCTGCCGCTCAGCCGCAGGTCGAACAGACCGCGCCGCCGCCCCTGCAGCAGCCCGACGTGCACGGACGCCGCCAGGACCCGGCGACCGACGCCTGGCTGCCCGAGGCGACCCTCGACCCCGCGACGCGTGCCTGGCTCACCGGGAACGACCGGGCCGAGCAGGCGCCGCCCGCCGTCCCCGTGCAACGACCGGACCAGTACGCCCCGCGGACCGCTCCGACGCACGTGCACGGCTCCGGCTCCGGTCTCGGCGACTGGTCCGCACAGGACCCTCGAGACGCGGCCGCCCCCGCCGGCGCGACCGGTGCCCCGCAGCAGTCGTTCGCTCCGGATCCCGCCGAACCTCCCCTGGACCCGAACGCGTACCCGTCGGAGCCCGAGGACCCCGAGGTGACCCGCATCGCTGAACGCTCCGCATCCGGTGCGGAGCCGGCGTCCGGCGCGCCCGAGCAGCCGGTACCGCCGGTGTGGAACCGACCGGAGGAGCCGGCACCGCAGGCAGCGCCCGCCGGACCGTCGTGGTGGGTCGGTCGGTCCAGCACGACGGCGGCCTCGGACGCGTCGACCGCTCCGGACGCGTCGGACACGTCGACTCCTTCGTCGTCCGCCTCGGACGCGTCCGCCACCTCGACAACCGACGCTCCGGCTCCCGGAGCCGTCCCGCGGGCCGGTTCCGACGCCGCCTCGGGAGCCCCGGCCGGGTTCGAACCGCCGCAGGCGAACGACACCGCCGTGGTCGAACCGCTCGTCGACCGCCGTCCGCTGCGCCCGGCACCGCTCGTGCCCCCGAGCTCGCAGGCGACGACGTGCCACGTGTGCGGCCACCGCCTCGAACCCGACGACATCTTCTGTGCGGAGTGCGGTGCGGTCCGCCCCGCGGTGACCGCCGCCTTCACCGGGCCGATCGTGCCGCTGCCGATGGACCGACCGGACTGGGCGGCCGACGACTCGGTGCCCGATGACGCTGTGCCGGAAGACTCCGTGCCGGATGACTCCGTGCCGGATGATTCCGTGCCGGATGACTCCGTGCCGGATGACTTCGTGCCGGGTGACTCGGTCCCGGATGATTCCGTGTCCCACCGCGCCCCGCGGGTTCCGGACGACCTCGATGTCGCTGCCGAGGACACCCCGCGCGTCCCGATCCGACAGCGCGGAGCCCACGCTGCCCCCGAGGACGACCCCGACGCGGGTGAACACCCTGCCGAGGTGGATCTCGTCGACGTGCCCAGGGCACCCGGCTCGGCGACGCACCCGTCGTCGGCTCCCACCGCCCCGGAGGCGTCCGACGTCCGCGTCCCCGCCGCCGCACCACTCCCGCCGGTGCCCGGCATGACCGGACCGGTGCTGCCGCTGCCGACCGTCGACGACGCCCCGACCAGCGCCGACGACGATGACGACGAGGACGTCGACGAGACGCGCATCGTCTCGAAGATGCCGACGCAGGCGCCCTTCGTGCTGCACTTCAGCACGGGCGAACGCTTCGGGGTGCACGGCACGGGACTCGTCGGACGACTGCCTCGTCCGCAGCCGGGTGAGCGGTACGACGACCTGTTGACCGTCCACGACCCGGGCAAGTCGGTGTCGAAGACCCACCTCGAGCTCGGGCGCGACGGCGACGACCTGTGGGTGTCGGACCGGTTCTCCGGCAACGGCACGGTCGTCCGGCACATCGACGGCTCGATCCGCCGGTGCGAGCCCGGCCGGCGCTACCGGGTCGAGCGTGGCGCCCGGGTGGACATCGGGGAGCAGTTCTTCCTGGTGCAGTAACGGCCCGTTCCTCCACGGACGACACTCCCGTGCGACTTCTGCACAGGCGCGACGACTGGGCGCCGAACGGTCACGCATCCGTGGTGCGATGGCGGGATGACACCGCTCACCGCCCGATCGTTGCTCGTCGGGACGGCGGTCGTGGTGGTCGGGGTGGGCGTGGTCGCCCCGCTGGACGGGTTCGCACGCGTCGTGCTGCTGGCCGCCGGAACGTGCTGCGCTGTCCTCGACGTGATGCTGGTCCGGACCGTCCGGGCGGAACTCCGGGTCGGGCGGGACGCGGGCCGGGCGACGCCAGGGAGCGCCGCGGGAGGGACACCCGGGGCCGCTGGGGTGTGTGCGGTTGATCCCGACCGGCGAGGCCGCAGGACGATCGTGCTCGGCACCGCGATCGGCACCGGAACCGGCACTGCTCCTGCCACCAGCACTGCCACCGGCACCAGCACCGCCATCGCCATCGGTTCTGGCGCCCGCGGCCGTCCGATCGAGATCGGCCCCCACGAGCACCCGCACCTCGTCGTGGTCGGTGCGGGTGTCCTCGCGGTCGCCGTGTTCCGTGCCGTGGCCGAGCAGGTCCGTGCCGGGGCTGCCGCCGTCGGAGCGGACGTCCGGGTGGGGAGCGCGCCCGAGCTCCGGCCGGTCGTGGCCGTCGGTGAGGAACGGTGTCCGGACCTGCCGCCCGGGACGGCGGTGCTGGCTGTCGGCCCGCCCGCGCGCGATCGTCGGGCGGCCTCCGGGACGACGGTCGTGCTCGTCACCGGCGCGACGCAGATGCCGCGCCGCTGGGACGTCGCCGTCGAGGTCGGGCGCCACGGTTGCCGCGTCCGCCACCGGGACGAGGACAGGGGGACGCCGGTGTCACCACCGCTGCCGCGGCTCGACACCTGACGAACGACGCGCAAGCACGCCGCGCGGCACGAGCTTCGAGCCGACGCACGCATCGACCCGGGCCCGTCAGCCCCTCAGCGCAGCCCAGCGCCCGCCCGCACGGAGCCCACCGGCACGCCGCCGCCGAGGACCCGCTCGCCGGTGGCCGCCATGACGTCCGAGACACCGGCGGCATCGACGATCCCGTTCCGCTCGAGCAGCGTCAGCGCCGCGAGCGTACCGGCGCGCTGCGACCCGTCGAGGGTCTTGACGGCGACGGCCGCGCCACCGGGCAGCCCCATCACCATGACGCCCTCGGCGCCGAGCTTCGCGAGCACCCGCAACCGTTCGATCGTCACGGTGTTGGCCCGGCCGATGCCGTCGATCGCCCAGGGATGGTCGAGCACCGCGTCGGTGAGCGCGGCGGTGTCGGCGTCGGCGCGGGCGACGACGCCGGCGAAGCCCCGCGCGAGCCCGGCGAGGCTGAGTGGGAAGACCGGAGCGCCGCAGCCGTCGGTGCCGACGACGTCCACGGTCTCGTGCGTGAACTCCTCGACGGTCGTCCGGACGCGCTGCTGCAGCGGGTGTGCGATGTCGAGGTACGTCGCCTCGTCCCAACCGTTCACCCGGCAGGCGGCGAGCATGCCGGCGTGCTTGCCGGAGCAGTTCATCGCGAGACGTCGCGGTTCCGTCATCGTGCGTGCGGTGGCGCGGTCGAAGGGCAGGTCCGGCGGACAGCCGAGGTCCGCTTCGACGTGGTCGAACGACTCGAGCATGTGCAGTGCGATCGCCTGGTGGGCCGCGGTGCCGGCGTGGCTCGCGGTCGTCATGACGAGCTCCTCGTCGGAGAACACCGCCCCGGCGCGGCGGATCGCGAGTGCCTGGAACGGCTTCATCGTCGAGCGCGGGTAGATGCTCGCGTGCACGTCGCCGACAGCGTCGACGACCGTGCCGTCGGCGGACACCACCACGCCGGCGCCGACGTGCCGGCTCTCGTCGAACCCGTTGCGGTCGAGGACCGCGAGTTCGACCGAGCCGTCGGCGGTGAGAGGATGGCGGTCAGTGTGGACGTCGGAGCGCACCGTCATGCCGCAATCGTACCGAGCCGAAGGGCCCCCCATCGTGACCGACCACTCCTACGAGGTCTCCGTCCGCTGGACCGGCGACCGCGGCTCCGGCACGAGCGGCTACCGCGACTACGGCCGTGACCACGACGTCACGGCGGCGGGCAAGGCCGACATCGCCGGCTCCGCGGACCCGACGTTCCGCGGCGACCGGGACCGCTGGAACCCCGAGGAGCTCGTGGTCGCGGCGCTCGCGCAGTGCCACATGCTCAGCTACCTGCACGTCGCCGTCACGCAGGGCTTCACGGTGGTGGACTACGAGGACCGGGCGACGGCGAGCCTGAACCTCAACCGCGACGGGTCCGGCGAGCTGACCGAGGCCACGCTGCACCCCGTCGTCACGATCCTCGAGGCCGACCGCGTCGCCGACGCCGAGGCCGCGCACGCCGCAGCGTCGAGCCTCTGCTTCATCGCGCGGTCGGTCGCGTTTCCTGTGCACCACGTCCCGCACACCAAGGTGCGTGCGGCAGACTAGGGCCTCGTGAAGCGTCTGCGTCTCCTCCCGATCGCCCTCGTCCCCGCCGTCGTGCTGGGACTCGCCGCGTGCTCCGGTTCCGGTTCGTCCGGTTCGTCCGCCACGCCGAGTGCGTCGTCGAGCGCGTCGGCCGCTGCGATCCGGTCCTGCCCGAAGCCCGGCAAGTCGTCGGAGGCGGTCGACGTCTCGGGCGCGTTCGGCGGCACGACCGCGCCGACGGTGAAGTTCGACGCCGGACTGTCCGCGTCGAAGCCGCAGGCGAGCACGGTCGTGCAGGGCAAGGGCACGGCGCTCAAGGACGGCGAGTTCGCGCAGGTGTCGTACAGCGTCTACCAGGCGTCCGACGCGAAGAAGCTCGGGACCGTCGGGTTCGACACCGGCAACCCGCAGGTGCTCTCCGTCGGCGGGGCCGGGTTCGGTGCGCTGCTCGCGTGCGCGAACATCGGTGACCGGGTCGTCGCCGTGGGCCAGTCCTCGGCGCTCGGCTTCAACACCGGCGGCGAGATCGTGGTGGTCGCGGACGTCATCGCGCAGACCCCCACGAAGGCGAACGGCACCCCGCAGCCCCAGGACCCGAAGCTCCCGACGGTCAAGGACAAGGCGGACGGCGAGCCGGAGATCACCATCCCGAGCGGCGTGCCGGCTCCGTCGAAGACCGCGGTCGAGGTCCTGAAGCAGGGCAGCGGTGCCGCGATCGCCGAGGGTGACACCGCACTGGTGCAGTACAAGGGCGTCGTGTACGACGGCGGCAAGGAGTTCGACTCCTCGTGGTCGAAGGGCGCCCCGACGACCTTCACCATCTCCGAGGGGTCGCTCATCAAGGGCTTCGTGACGGGTCTGGTCGGCCAGAAGATCGGGTCGCAGGTGCTCATCGTCGCCACGGCGGAGGACGCCTACGGCGCGAACCCGCCGGAGGGTTCGGACATCCCGAAGAACGCGCCGCTCGTGTTCGTCGTCGACATCCTCGCGAAGAGCTGACCCGTGCCCGCGACCGCTGACGACGGACGCACCGCCGACCGCCGCCGCACCGCCGACCGCCGCCGCATCGTCGTCCTCGGCAGCACCGGGTCGATCGGCACCCAGGCCCTCGACGTCGTCGCTCGCAACCCGGACCGGTTCGAGGTCGTCGGCCTCACCGCCGGCAGCAACCGCGACCTCGTCGCCGAGCAGGCTGCGCGGTTCGCCGTCCGGGAGACGGCGTTCGGCGCCGAGGACTCGGAACGCCTGGTCCGCACCGTCGAGGCGGACGTCGTCCTGAACGGCATCACCGGTTCGGTGGGGCTCGGTCCGACCCTCGCGGCGCTGGAGTCCGGTGCGACGCTCGCCCTGGCGAACAAGGAGAGCCTCATCGTCGGCGGCCCGCTCGTGCAGGCCGCGGCGGCGCCCGGGCAGATCGTCCCGGTCGACAGCGAGCACTCCGCGATCGCGCAGGCGCTGCGGTCCGGCACCGCTGACGAGGTCCGTCGCCTGGTGCTCACCGCGAGCGGCGGCCCGTTCCGCGGCCGCTCCCGAGCCGAGCTCCGCGACGTCACGCCCGCCCAGGCGCTGGCGCACCCGACGTGGGACATGGGGCTCGTGGTGACGACGAACTCCGCGACGCTCGTGAACAAGGGCCTCGAGGTCATCGAGGCGCACCTGCTCTTCGACGTCCCCTACGACCGCATCGACGTGACGGTGCACGCGCAGTCGATCGTGCACTCGATGGTCGAGTTCGTCGACGGTTCGACGATCGCCCAGGCGTCGCCGCCCGACATGCGCCTGCCGATCGCGCTCGGCCTGGCCTGGCCGGACCGCGTCCCGCACGTCGGCGTTCCACTCGACTGGACGACGGCCAGCACGTGGACCTTCGAGCCCCTCGACACGCAGGCCTTCGGTGCGGTCGCACTCGCGAAGCGCGTGGGCGAGCTCGGCGGCACGTTCCCCGCGGTCTTCAACGCGGCGAACGAGCAGGCCGTCGCCGCGTTCCACGCCGGTGCGATCGGCTTCCTCGACATCGTCGAGACCGTCGAGCGCGTCGTCGACGAGCACACCGCGGGGGAGCCCTCCCTGGAGGGCGTGCTGGCAGCGGAGCGCTGGGCGCGCACCGCCGCGGACCGCACGCTGTCCCGCTGACGGCCTGGAGGCGCGGCTCGCCTCCCAGACGGCGCTCGGCTCCGTCATGGGATCCGTCCCGTACCCTTTCCCGGTGACCGTCGAATCCGTCCTGCTCTTCGTCCTCGGCGTGGTCGTCTTCATCGTCGGCCTGCTGGTCTCGATCGGACTCCACGAGCTCGGGCACCTGTCCTTCGCGAAGCTGTTCAACGTCAAGGTGACGCAGTACTCGCTGGGCTTCGGCAAGGCGATCTGGTCGTTCCGCCGCGGTGAGACGGAGTACGGCATCCGGCCGATCCTGCTCGGCGGGTACATCTCGATGGTCGGCATGCTGAAGCCGCGCGCATCCGGTCGGCCGAGTGCGATCACGAACACCGGCATGTACGGCGCGTTCGTGCAGGACGCCCGGCAGGCGAGCGCGGAGCAGATCGCGGACTCGGGCGGTGACGACTCGCGGGCGTTCTACCGCCTGACGCCGTGGAAGCGGATCATCGTGATGGTCGCCGGTCCCGCGATGAACCTGGTGATCGGCATCTTCCTCTTCGGGGTGCTGCTGTGCGGCTTCGGCGCCCCGACCACGACCTTCACGTCGAGCGTCCCCTGCGTGCTGCCGACCAGCCAGGCGACGTCGTGCAGTGCGGGCGACGCGGTCTCCCCGGCGAAGGAGGCCGGCATCCGTGGCGGCGACGTCGTGCTGTCGGTGAACGGCAGGCAGGACCCGACGATCGCCGAGGTCTCGACGGTCTTCCAGCGGTCGGCCGGCGAGGACGTCACCGTCGTCGTCGAGCGCGACGGCGCCGAGAAGACGCTGCACATCACCCCGACGACGGCGACCCGCGACGTCTACACCGCCGACGGTTCGGTCGCGAAGAACGACGACGGCAGCACGAAGACCCAGCAGGTGGGCGTCGTCGGTGTGAGCATCGGGCAGTCGCTCGTCCGACAGTCCCCGGCGGCCGTGCTCCCGGCCACGGGTGCGCAGATCTCGGCCTCGGCACACCTCATCATCGACCTGCCGCAGCGGCTCGTCGCGGTGTGGAACGCGGCGTTCGGCGCCCAGGAGCGTTCGCAGGACAGCCCGGTGTCGGTCGTCGGCGTCGGACGCGCGATCGGCGAGGTCTCGTCGATGAGCGGCGTCCCGGTGGTGGACAAGGCGTACACGATCCTCGGGCTGCTCGCATCGCTGAACATCGGCCTGTTCGTCCTGAACATGGTGCCGCTGCTGCCGCTCGACGGCGGGCACATCGCGGGGGCGCTCTGGGAGGCGGTCAAGCGGCGTGCGTTCCGGATCGTCGGCAAGGCGGACCCGGGCCCCATCGACCTGGCGAAGACGATGCCGCTCACGATGGTCGTCGTGGTGCTGCTCGGGGGCATGAGTGCCCTGCTGATCTACGCCGACATCGTGCGGCCGGTGAACCTGTTCGGCTGATGCGCGCGAGCACTACGCTCGCTCCATGAGCACAGCTCCGGAAGTCCGCACGGTCGAGCGGCAGGGCATCGACGTCATCGCCGAGTCCGACCGCAAGGGTCGGCCCCGCGGGCTGTTCTGGCCGTGGTTCGCGGCGAACATCTCGGTGCTGGGCCTGAGCTACGGGTCGTTCGTCCTCGGGTTCGGCATCTCCTTCTGGCAGGCGACCGTCGTGTCGGTGCTCGGCGTCGCCTTCTCGTTCCTGCTGTGCGGGATCGTCGCCATCGCCGGCAAGCGGGGGTCCGCTCCGACGATGGTGCTGAGCCGGGCGGCCTTCGGGGTGCGGGGGAACCGGCTGCCGTCGTTCCTCAGCTGGATCCTGACGGTCGGGTGGGAGACGTCGCTGGCGGCCCTCGCCGTGCTCGCCACGTCGACGGTGTTCCGCGAGCTCGGGTGGGACGACGGCGTCGTGACGAAGCTCGTGGCGCTCGTGGTGGTCGCCGCGCTCGTGATCGGGGCGGGCATCGCCGGGTTCGACGTCATCATGCGCGTGCAGACCGTGATCACCGTGGTCACCGGCGTGCTGACGGTCGTGTACGTCGTGCTCGCGGTGCCCTCGATCGACCTCGGTGCGATCGCCGCCCTGCCGGCGGGGAGCGCGCAGAACGTGGTCGGCGCGCTGGCGCTGGTGATGACGGGGTTCGGGCTCGGCTGGGTGAACGCGGCCGCGGACTACTCCCGGTACCTGCCGCGCTCGTCGTCCACCGGGGGAGTCGTCTGGTGGACCACCGTCGGTGGGGCGCTCGCACCCGCGATCCTCGTGGTGATCGGGATCCTGCTCGCGGGTTCGTCGAAGGACCTGAGCGACGCCATCGGCGCCGACCCGGTCGGGGCACTCACGACGGTGCTCCCGGTCTGGTTCCTGATCCCGTTCGCCCTGGTCGCCGTGCTCGGCCTCGTCGGTGGCGCGGTGCTCGACATCTACTCGTCCGGGCTCGCGCTGCTGAGCGCCGGCATCCGGATCCCGCGGCCGGTCGCGGCGGGCGTGGACGGCGTCTTCATGGTCGCCGGCGCGATCTACGTGGTCTTCTTCGCGAAGGACTTCATCTCGCCGTTCCAGGCCTTCCTGGTGACGCTCGGCGTGCCGATCGCCGCGTGGTGCGGGGTCTTCGTCGCCGACGTCCTGCTGCGCAAGGGGCCCTACGCCGAACGGGAGCTCGACGACCGCCGCGGCCGGTACGGCGACGTCCGCTGGGGTGCGATCGCACTGGTGGTCCTCGGGACGGCGCTCGGCTGGGGCCTCGTCACGAACACGTACGGCGTGCCCGCCTGGCTCAACTGGCAGGGGTACCTGCTCGGACCGTTCGGCCTCGGTGGTCGTGACGGGGCGTGGGCGTTCGCGAACCTGGGCGTCCTCGTCGCCCTCGTCGTCGGGTTCGTCGGCACGCTGCTGACCGCCCGCGGCGCCGTCCGAGGACAGGAGCGGGCATGAGCAGCCTCGACGTCCCCGACGTCCCCGACGTCCCGGCGGACGCCTGGCTCGTCGTCATCGACATGCAGGAGGTCTTCACGGGCGACAGCCCCTGGGCCACACCGCGGTACGACCGTGCCGCCGCCGGGGTCGAGCTGCTGCTCCCGCGGTTCGCCGGGCGCACGGTCTTCACCCGCTTCGTCGCTCCCGAGCGCCCGCAGGGCGCCTGGGTCCCGTACTACCGCGACTGGCCGTTCGCGCTCGTGGCGGACACCGACCCGGTCTGGGACCTGACCCGACCGTTCCGGAGCCTCGCCGCCGACTCGGGCGACCCCGTCGTGACCGAGACGACCTTCGGCAAGTGGGGGACGCGCCTCCAGGCCGTCACCGGTGACCACCCGCACCTGGTGCTCGCCGGGGTGTCGACCGACTGCTGCGTCCTGTCCACCGCCCTCGCGGCGGCGGACGCCGGTGCCACCGTGACCGTCGTGGCGGACGCGTGCGCCGGTGCGAGCGACGAGGACCACGACCGTGCGCTCGCGGCGATGCGGCTGTACGCGCCGCTCATCCGGGTCGTCTGATCCGAACGTCCGACCAACGCGCGTAGAGTGCACCTCGTGCCTGCAGTGAACCTCGGTCTGCCGAAAGTCCCCGAAACCCTCGCCCCGCGCCGCAAGTCCCGGCAGATCCGGGTCGGCAAGGTCCTCGTGGGCGGCGACGCGCCGGTGTCCGTCCAGTCGATGACCACGACGCCGACGACGAACATCAACGCGACGCTGCAGCAGATCGCCGAGCTCACGGCCTCCGGGTGCGACATCGTCCGCGTGGCGGTCCCGACCCAGGAAGACGCCGACGCGCTGCCGATCATCGCGAAGAAGTCGCAGATCCCCGTGATCGCCGACATCCACTTCCAGCCGAAGTACGTCTTCCAGGCGATCGACGCCGGCTGTGCCGCAGTCCGCGTGAACCCGGGCAACATCCGCAAGTTCGACGACCAGGTCGGCGCGATCGCCGCCGCCGCGAAGGCCGCGAACGTCAGTCTCCGCATCGGTGTGAACGCCGGCTCGCTCGAGCCGAGCCTGCTGCAGAAGTACGGCAAGGCCACGCCCGAGGCGCTGGTCGAGTCCGCCGTGTGGGAGGCCTCGCTGTTCGAGGAGCACGACTTCCACGACTTCAAGATCTCGGTCAAGCACAACGACCCGATCGTCATGGTGAAGGCCTACCGGCAGCTCGCCGAGCGCGGTGACTGGCCGCTGCACCTCGGCGTGACCGAGGCAGGCCCGGAGTTCCAGGGCACGATCAAGAGCGCCACGGCGTTCGGCATCCTGCTCGCCGAGGGCATCGGCGACACCATCCGCGTGTCCCTCTCCGCCCCGCCCGCGCAGGAGGTGAAGGTCGGCCTGCAGATCCTGCAGTCGCTCAACCTCCGCGAACGCAAGCTCGAGATCGTCTCCTGCCCGAGCTGCGGCCGTGCCCAGGTCGACGTCTACCAGCTCGCGAACGACGTCACGAAGGGGCTCGAGGGCATGACCGTCCCGCTCCGCGTCGCCGTGATGGGCTGCGTCGTGAACGGCCCGGGCGAGGCTCGTGAGGCCGACCTCGGCGTCGCGTCGGGCAACGGCAAGGGCCAGATCTTCGTCAAGGGCAAGGTCATCAAGACCGTGCCGGAGGGCGAGATCGTGGAGACGCTCATCACCGAGGCGAACCGTCTCGCCGACGAGATGGGCCCCGCGGCCGGCACCGGCAAGCCGCTCGTCACCACGTCGTAGCCGCCCGGCGCCTCCCCGACACCGGGACGCTCCCCGCTCCCACCGCCGCTAGGCTTGCCCCGTGGTCACACGGCTTTCGCATCTCTTCCTCCGTACGCTCCGCGACGACCCCTCCGACGCCGAGGTGACGAGCGCCAAGTTGCTCGTCCGCGCCGGCTACGTTCGTCGCCAGGCCCCGGGCATCTTCGCCTGGCTGCCGCTCGGCCTCCGCGTCCGCGCGCGCATCGAGGGCATCATCCGCGAGGAGATGGTGGCCGCCGGTGCGCAGGAGGTCCTGCTGCCGGCGCTCCTGCCGCGCGAGCCCTACGAGGCGACGGACCGCTGGACCGAGTACGGCGACGGCATGTTCCGCCTGCAGGACCGCAAGGGCGCCGACTACCTGCTCGCGCCCACGCACGAGGAGATGTTCGCCCTCCTCGTGAAGGACCTGTACTCGTCCTACAAGGACCTGCCGGTCACGCTGTTCCAGATCCAGGACAAGTACCGCGACGAGGCCCGTCCCCGCGCCGGACTCCTGCGCGGTCGCGAGTTCACCATGAAGGACGCGTACTCGTTCGACCTCACCGACGAGGGACTCGAGCGCAGCTACCAGGTCATGCGCGACGCCTACGAGAAGATCTTCGCCCGGCTCGGCCTGGAGTACGTGATCGTCAAGGCGGACGCCGGAGCCATGGGCGGCTCGAAGTCCGAGGAGTTCCTGCACCCGATCGGCGTCGGCGAGGACACCTTCGTCCGGAGCGCGAACGGCTACGCGGCGAACGTCGAGGCGTACGTCACCCCGGTCCCCGACGCACTGCCGATCGAGGGGCAGCCGGACGCCGTGCTCCTGCCCGCGTCGGACACCCCCACGATCGACACCCTCGTGGCCCACGCGAACGAGGTCGCCCCGCGTGACGGCGCCCCGTGGACCGCGGCGGACACCCTGAAGAACGTCGTGCTCGCCCTGACGCACCTCGACGGCACGCGCGAGGTCGTCGTCGTCGGCCTGCCCGGCGACCGCGACGTGGACCTGAAGCGGGCCGAGGTCGCCTTCGCCCCGGCCGAGGTCGAGGCCGCGGGCGATGACGACTTCCGCAAGCACAAGGGCCTGGTGAAGGGCTACATCGGGCCGCAGGTCCTCGACGCCGACAGCGCCACCGGCATCCGCTACTTCGTCGACCCCCGCGTCGTCGACGGCACGAGCTGGATCACCGGCGCGAACGAGCGCGGCGTGCACGTGTCCGGCCTCGTCGCCGGCCGTGACTTCGTCGCCGACGGCGTGGCCGAGGTCTCCGACGTGCGCGCCGGCGACCCGGCACCGGACGGCTCCGGCCCGCTCGAGACCGCCCGTGGCATGGAGATCGGGCACGTCTTCCAGCTCGGTCGCAAGTACGCCGAGGCCCTCGGCCTCAAGGTGCAGGACGAGAACGGCAAGCTCGGCACGGTCACGATGGGCTCGTACGGCATCGGCGTGACGCGCATCCTGGCGATCCTGGCCGAGGCGCACAACGACGAGAAGGGCCTGGTCTGGCCGAAGAACGTCGCACCGTTCGACGTCCACGTGGTCGCGACCGGGAAGGACGAGGTCGCCTACGACCTGGCGACGGACCTCGTCGCGCAGCTCGAGGGGGAGCGCTTCGAGGTCGTCTACGACGACCGGCCGAAGGTCTCCCCGGGTGTGAAGCTCCGCGACGCGGAGCTGCTCGGCATGCCGATCGTGGTCGTCGCCGGCCGCGGCGCGGCCGACGGCGTCGTCGAGCTGTGGGACCGCGCGAGCGGGGAGCGTCGCGACGTGCCGGTCGCCGAACTGCTCGACGCGGTCCGCGCGATCTAGTCGCAGACCCTTCCGGACAGGAGGCGCGGTGCGGGCCCGCACCGCGCCTCCTGTCCGTCGCGGGCCGGGTCCGCGACCCGCAGTGCGGTAGTCTGGTCGCCGACTTCCGCGCAGTTCCATCCGCGGGAGCGACTCAGCTGAATACGGAGGCACCTCGGTGAAGATCGATCTCGCAGTCCTGCGACTCATGGAGCGCGAGCGGGAGATCCCGTTCGACGAACTCGTCCAGATCATCGAATCTGCCATCCTGACCGCGTACCACAAGCACACCGACGAGAACGGCGAGCCGGCGGACGCGCAGTCCCGCGTCGAGCTCGACCGGAAGACCGGCGAGGTCTCCGTCTACGTGCCGGAGCGCGACGACGAGGGCACGGTCATCGGCGAGGCCGTCGACCAGCCCAGTGACTTCGGCCGCATCGCCGCGTTCGCCGCGAAGCAGGTCATCAACCAGCGCCTGCGCGACATCGGCGACGACAAGATCCTCGGTGAGTTCCGCGGCAAGGAGGGCGACATCGTCGCGGGTGTGGTCCAGCAGGGCCCCAACCCGAAGATGGTGCACGTCGACCTCGGCACGGTCGAGGCGATCCTGCCGCCCGAGGAGCAGGTGCCCGGCGAGGACTACAAGCACGGCTCGCGCATCCGCGTCTACGTGACGAGCGTCGGCCGCGGCGCGAAGGGCCCGCAGATCACGGTGTCCCGCACGCACCCGGGCCTGGTCCGGAAGCTGTTCGCGCTCGAGGTCCCGGAGATCGCGTCCGGCGTGGTGGAGATCACCTCGCTCGCGCGCGAGGCCGGTCACCGCACGAAGATCGCGGTCAAGGCGAACGAGCCCGGCGTGAACGCGAAGGGTGCCTGCATCGGCGAGCTCGGTGCCCGTGTGCGCGCCGTGACGACCGAGCTCGGCGCGGAGAAGATCGACATCGTCGACTACTCGTCCGACCTGGCGTCCTTCGTGGCGAGCGCCCTGTCGCCCGCGAAGGTGACGAGCGCGTTCGTGCTCGACGCCTCGACGAAGGCCGTCCGTGCGCTCGTGCCGGACTACCAGCTGTCGCTCGCGATCGGCAAGGAGGGGCAGAACGCCCGCCTGGCCGCCAAGCTCACCGGTGCCCGGATCGACATCCAGCCGGACTCGATCCTGGACGGCGAGGACTGACCGGTCCGGTGTCGCGGACCCTGCCGCACCGGCCGGTTTCGCTCGTGGCACGTCCGGTCCTGGCGTGCCGGATCGCGGTCGTCGGAGGGGAGGAGTAAGGTGGTTCCCGTCAGAACATGCATCGGCAGTCGCCGTCGTGCACCCCGGTCCTCCCTCCTCCGTGTCGTCGCCCTGAGCGACGGTCGCGTCGTGGCGGACCCGAAGGCAGTCATGCCGGGGCGGGGTGCGTGGCTCACACCGACCGTCGAGGCACACGATCAGGCCACCAAGCGTCGGGCTTTCCGCCGGGCGCTCCGGCTCGATCGTGAACCGGACACGTCCGCGGTTCGCGACTACCTCGAAGCACTCGAGCGCACGGCACTCGAGCACGACGAGCAGGCGCGTCACCAGGACACGACAGAACAGGCTGAACGGCTTATGGACAACTGATGAGCGGCTCGAAATGAGACCCGTCATCCATTGAGTCCTGCCCCTTCACGGGGTGGGACCCGTGAAGGAGAACAGTGGCAAAACCACGCGTACACGAGATCGCATCCGAACTCGGTGTCGACAGCAAGACCGCAATGGAGAAGCTCAAGGAACTCGGCGAGTTCGTCAAGGGTCCGAGCTCCTCCGTCGAACCCCCCGTCGCACGCAAGCTCCGCGCTGCGTTGCAGGCCGACGGCGCCTCGGCGTCGAAGCCCGCTGCGGCACAGACCCCCAGCGCACCCGCCACCGCGGCTGCGCCGAAGTCGAGCGCGCCCAAGCCGGGCGGCCCCCGTCCGGGTCCGGTCCGTCCGGCACCCGCGCCGACGCCCGAGCCCGAGGTGCAGGCCCCCGCTGCCGACGCCCCGACGCCGGCAGCCCCGAAGTCCGTGGCCCAGCGCCAGGCCGAGGCAGAGGCCGCCCGCAAGGCGGCAGCGGCCGAGAAGGCCGCCGCTGACAAGGGCGACGGACCCTCGGCCGAGCCGAAGAGCGACGCCGTCAAGCCCGGTGGTGCTCCGAAGCCCGGCGTGGCCGCCGGCCCCAAGCCGGGTGGCCCCAAGCCGGGCGCACGCCCCGGCAACAACCCCTACGCGTCCAGCCAGGGCATGGGCTCGCGCCCGCCCCGTCCGGGCAACAACCCCTACTCGTCGAACCAGGGCATGGGTCAGCGTCCCGCCGGCGGTGCCGGTGGTGGCAACGGCATCCCGCGTCCGGCACCGCCGCGTCCGGGCGTTCCCCGTCCGGGTGCGCCGCGTCCCGGTGGTCCCGGTCAGGGCAACCGTCCGAACGGCTTCGGGCAGCGCCCGGGCCAGGGTGGCGGCGGTCGTGGCGGCCCCGGTGGTCGTCCGGGTGGTGCCGGTGGTGCCGGTGGCGGCTTCCCGCGTCCGGCCTTCAGCGGCCCGCGTCCCGCCGGTGGCGGCGGCCGTGGCCGTGGTCCCGGTGGCGGTACCGCTGGTGCGTTCGGTCGCGGTGGCGGCAAGAGCCGTGCCCGCAAGTCGAAGCGGACGAAGCGCGCCGAGTACGAGATGCGGCAGGCGCCGTCGCTCGGCGGCGTGCAGGTCCCTCGTGGCGACGGCAACACGGTCGTCCGTCTGCGTCGCGGTGCGAGCATCTCGGACTTCGCGGACAAGATCGACGCGAGCCCCGGCAACCTGGTGACGGTGCTGTTCCACCTCGGTGAGATGGCGACCGCGACCGAGTCGCTGGACGAGGCCACGTTCGAGGTCCTCGGCGAGGAGCTGGGCTACAAGATCCAGATCGTCTCGCCCGAGGACGAGGACAAGGAGCTCCTCGAGGGCTTCGACATCGACCTCGAAGCCGAGCTCGAGGACGAGGACGACTCGGTGCTGCAGCAGCGGCCCCCGGTGGTCACCGTCATGGGTCACGTCGACCACGGCAAGACCCGCCTCCTCGACGCCATCCGCAACTCGAAGGTGGTCGAGGGCGAGGCCGGCGGCATCACGCAGCACATCGGTGCGTACCAGATCGTCACCGAGCACGAGGGCATCGAGCGCCCGATCACCTTCATCGACACCCCGGGTCACGAGGCCTTCACGGCCATGCGTGCCCGTGGTGCCCAGGTGACGGACATCGCGATCCTCGTGGTCGCGGCGGACGACGGCATCATGCCCCAGACGATCGAGGCACTGAACCACGCGCAGTCGGCCGGTGTGCCGATCGTGGTCGCGGTGAACAAGATCGACAAGGAGGGCGCGAACCCGGCGAAGGTCCGGCAGCAGCTCACCGAGTACAACCTGGTGGCCGAGGAGTACGGCGGCGACGTCATGTTCGTCGACGTGTCGGCTCGGCAGAACATCGGCATCCAGGACCTCCTGGACGCCGTGCTGCTCACCGCCGACGCCGGTCTCGACCTGCGTGCGAACCCCGACAAGGACGCCCGTGGTGTCGCGATCGAGGCGCGCCTCGACAAGGGCCGCGGTGCGGTCGCGACGGTGCTCATCCAGTCCGGCACGCTGCACGTCGGCGACGCCATCGTCGCGGGCACGGCCTACGGCCGCGTCCGTGCGATGACCGACGAGAACGGCA
Organism: Curtobacterium sp. SP.BCo; assembly: GCF_051903265.1. GTDB lineage: Bacteria > Actinomycetota > Actinomycetes > Actinomycetales > Microbacteriaceae > Curtobacterium. Next base: position 2,594,570 of record NZ_CP194337.1, on the reverse strand, counting down.
CCGCGGTCAAGGCCGCGACGCCGAGCCGCCCGGTCCAGGTGCAGGGTCTGTCCTCGGTGCCCCGCGCCGGTGACACGTTCCTCGTCACCGAAGAGGACCGCACGGCACGTCAGATCGCCGAGAAGCGTGAAGCCGCCGAGCGCAACGCCCAGCTGGCCAAGGCCCGCAAGCGCATCTCGCTCGAGGACTTCACCCGCGCACTCGAAGAGGGCAAGGTCGACTCGCTCAACCTCATCATCAAGGGTGACGTCTCCGGTGCCGTCGAGGCACTCGAGCAGTCGCTCCTGGACATCGAGGTCGACGACAGCGTCCAGCTCCGGATCCTGCACCGCGGCGTCGGTGCGATCACGGAGTCGGACATCGACCTGGCCACGATCGACAACGCGATCGTCGTCGGCTTCAACGTCCGCCCGGACGTCAAGGCCCGCGAGCGTGCTGCGCGCGAAGGCATCGACGTGCGCTTCTACTCGGTCATCTACAACGCACTCGAGGACATCGAGCAGTCCCTCAAGGGCATGCTCAAGCCCGAGTACGAAGAGGTCCAGTCGGGTGTCGCCGAGATCCGCGAGGTGTTCCGTTCCTCCAAGTTCGGCAACATCGCGGGTGTCATCGTCCGCTCCGGCACGATCACGCGCAACGCCAAGGCGCGCGTCATCCGCGAAGGCGTGGTGCTCGCCGATGGTCTGGCCATCGAGTCGCTGCGTCGCTTCAAGGACGACGTCACCGAGGTCCGCACGGACTTCGAAGCCGGTATCGGTCTGGGCAAGTTCAACGACATCCAGATCGGCGACGAGATCGAGACCACCGAGCTCATCGAGAAGCCGCGCGACTAGTCGCGTGACTACTCTGGGCCCCGGCTTCCCCAACGGGAGGCCGGGGCCCAGCCCCGTTCCAGAGCAAGACATCTCCACAGGAGGCACCCATGGCCGATCCGCAGCGCGCACGCAAGATGGCGGACCGCATCAAGGAAGTCGTCGCGCGTCGACTCGACAAGGGCCTGCGCGACCCGCGACTCGGGTTCGTGACCATCACCGACGTCCGTGTGACCGGTGACCTGCAGCACGCCTCGATCTTCTACACCGTGTACGGCACCGACGAGGAGCGCGCCGACTCGGCCGCCGCGCTCAAGGCGGCGACGGGCATGCTCCGTTCCGAGGTCGGCAAGAACATCACGGCACGGTTGACCCCGTCGCTCGAGTTCATCGCCGATGCGCTGCCGGAGACCTCGGCGCACATGGAGGACCTCCTCGTGCAGGCGCAGATGCGTGACGAGCAGGTCCGCGCGGCCGCCGCTGGCGCGACCTACGCCGGCGATGCTGACCCGTACAAGCGGGACGAGGACGACGAGGACGCCGACGACGAGGACGCAGCCCGGGCGTAGCCCGCGCTCAGCCCTCCGGCAGCCGGTAGCCGCTCGCGTCGTCCCCGACGGCGAGTCCGTCGCGCAGGAGCGACGCGAGCGCCCGGTCCCGCTGCTCGGCATCGGGCCAGACCGGCTCGATCTCGTACCGGGTGACGGGGACGTCGCTCGCGCGGAGCTCCGCCATGATCAGCCCGCGGACCTGCCGGTCGCTGCCGGCGAACTTCGCCTGCTTCGGTGCGCGCGGTCCCTCGTGCTCCGGGTAGCCGGCGGCTCGCCACGCGCAGCGGTCGGCGATCGGGCACGCGTCGCACGCGGGGGAGCGGGCCACGCAGACGAGCGCGCCGAGCTCCATGACGGCTGCGTTCGTCGCGGCGGCGTCGTCCCGGTCCTGTGGCAGCACCGACTCCATCAGCGGCAGGTCCTGCTTCGCCTTCGCCGGCCCCGGTTCGCCCTGGCCGAGGAGCGCCCGGGCGAGGACACGGCGGACGTTCACGTCCACGACCGGGTGCCGGTCGCCGTACGCGAAGACCGCGACCGCCCGCGCGGTGTAGTCCCCGATGCCGGGCAGCGCCAGCAGTGCGTCGACGTCCCGCGGGACGACGTTGTCGTGCCGCTCGGCGATCGCCGTGGCGGCCGCGTGCAGCGCGAGCGCCCGTCTCGGGTAGCCGAGCCGGTCCCAGGCGCGCACCGCGTCCGCCGGGGGTGCGGCCGCGAGGTCCGCAGGGGTCGGCCACCGGGTGAGCCATGCCTCCAGTCGGGGGACGACGCGCGCCACCTGCGTCTGCTGCAGCATGATCTCGCTGACCAGCGTGCCCCACGCGGGGAAGCCGGGGCGGCGCCACGGCAGGTCCCGCGCCTCGGCGCGGAACCAGGTGATGAGCGGGGTCGCGATGTCCGCTGCCGGGGAGGTGTCCTGTGGACGGGTCGGGTTGTCCACATCCGGACGGGAGGCACGACTCGCGTTCACCCGGACAGCCTACGGTGGGTGCATGGCACGTTGGGCACCCCAGGAGACCGACACGATGGCCGCGATCGCGGCCGAGGTGATCGCGCAGGTCGGCACGAACCGGACCGTCATCGGCATCGACGGACAGGACGGCGTCGACCTCGAGCGCGTCGCCTCCGGACTCGTCGACGGATTCCAGCAGCACGGGGTCTCCGCGATGGCCGCTGCCGCACCGTCGGGTGACGTCGACGAGCTCCGGTCCGGACTCGTCGCACCGTTCCGGTCGACGGGCGAGGGGCCCGGCGTGCTCGTCGTGCACGGACACGGCGTGCTGGCGCACGGCACCCGCACGCTGTGGCGCTGGTCGATGTGGGTGGAGCAGGAGTCCGGTCGGCTCGAGCGGCGCGCTGACGTCAAGATCGCGGCCTCCGCCGTCCTCGACGTGACCGACCCGGAGCACCCCCGTCGGGAGTGGAACGACGCCTGCTGACCCTCGTCGGCGCTGGTAATCTCCTACGGTGCTCGAATCCGCTCCCGACGGCATCCTCCTCGTCGACAAGCCGCAGGGGATCTCCAGCCACCGGGTGGTCTCGATCGCCCGACGCCGGCTGGGGCTCAAGAAGGTCGGCCACGCCGGCACGCTCGACCCGATGGCGACCGGTCTGCTGCTCCTCGGGATCGGGCCGTCCACGCGGCTGCTGACGCACCTCGTCGGCCTCGGCAAGACGTACACGGCGACGATCCGCCTCGGCGTCTCCACCGACTCGGACGACGCCGACGGCGCCCCGACCGCGGCCGCCGGCACCGCCTCCGCCGATGTCTCGGACGCCGCGGTGGAGGCCGCGGTGGCTGCGCAGCGCGGCGAGATCGAACAGGTGCCGTCGACGGTCAGCGCGATCAAGGTGGACGGCCGACGCGCCTACGACCTGGCCCGCAAGGGCGAGGAAGTGGTCCTGAAGTCCCGCACGGTGACGGTTTCCCGGTTCGACGTCACCGGCCGGAACGACCGGATCGTCTCGGTGGACGGGGTCGACGTGGCCGTGGTCGACCTCGACGTCGTCGTCACCTGCTCGTCCGGCACCTACGTCCGGGCGCTCGCCCGTGACGTCGGCGCCGCGCTCGGCACCGGTGCCCACCTGACCGCGCTGCGACGGACCGAGGTCGGGCCGTTCGACGTCGAGGACGCGATCGACCTCGAGGACGAGGCCGTCGACCCCCGCGCCGCCCTCGCCCGCCCTGCCGACGTCGCCCGACGCCTGTTCTCGTCGGTCGTGCTCGACGCGGCGTCGGCGAAGGACCTGACCGACGGCAAGCGCGTCGTCGCCGACCACCCGGACTCCGACGGCCCGGTCGCAGCGGTCTCGGCCGACGACGACCGCCTGGTCGGGCTCGTGTCCGTCCGGCGTGGCCTGCTCCGGGTCATCACGAACTTCCCGGCGCCGACGGGGGTGCGCGCGTGATCGAGTGGTTCATGTGGGTGCAGCTGGTCATCGCCGTCCTGGTCGGGCTCTTCGCGGTCGTCGTCGGGTTCATCGGCTGGAAGCCGAACGACTACACCGTCGGATCGCTGGTCCTCGTCGAGCTCCTGCTCGTCGCGCAGGGCGTCATCTCGCTCGTGCTCCCGGCCGTCGGCAGCCCGCCGAAGGGCAACGCGCTCGAGTTCGGCGTCTACGCGGTGTCGGTGCTCCTGGTCCCGCCGGCCACCATCGTGTGGGCACTCATCGACCGCACGAAGTGGAGCACCGTCGTCCTCGGTGCGGGGGCCTTCACCGTCGCGGTGATGGTCTACCGGATGTACCAGATCTGGTTCGCGCTGAACTGATCCGGTGTCGGGTCGATCCGATCGTCGCGGTGCGTCATCGGTGTCGCCCGGCGTCGGTAGAATCGGTGCAATGGCGACCAGATCCTCCCTCGCGACCGGCATCGGCCGCGTCCTCATCGCCGTCTACGGCATCCTCGCGCTGGCGGCGACCGGCCGGAGCGTCGTCCAGATCATCGAGAAGTTCTCCTTCGCGCCCTTCGCCTACACGCTCAGCGCCGTCGCCGCCGTCGTGTACATCGTCGCCATGATCGCGCTCATCGTGCCCGGCCGGTTCTGGTACCGCGTCGCCTGCGTGACGATCGTCTTCGAGATGACGGGTGTGCTCGTGATCGGCACGCTGTCGCTCTTCGACCGTGCGCTCTTCCCCGACGACACGATCTGGTCCTACTACGGCCTGGGGTACGCCTTCGCGCCGCTCGTGCTGCCCGCGGCCGGGCTGTGGTGGCTCCGCAAGCACCACCGCACCGCAGCGGCCGCCGACCCGGCACCGTCCTCCGTGACGGCCGGCGAGTAGGAGCAGGACGTGCAGTACTACGACGACATCGCCGACGTGGCGCAGGGGTTCGGTCCGAGCGCGGTGACCATCGGCAAGTTCGACGGCGTGCACGTCGGGCACCGCGCGGTCATCGCGCACCTCGAACGCGCCGCCCACGAACACGGCCTCGTCTCGACGGTCGTGACGTTCGACCGGCACCCGCTGAACGTCATCGACCCGGCCAAGGTCCCGCCGGCGCTGACCAGCCTCGCGCAGCGCCGCGAACTCCTCGACGACGTCGGGGTGGACGCCACGCTGCTCCTGCGGTTCGACCACGAACTGCAGTCGCAGGCGCCGGAGGCCTTCGTCTCCGACATCTTGGTCGACACCCTGCACGCCCGCCTGGTGTTCGTCGGCAGCGACTTCCGCTTCGGCAGGAAGGGCGCCGGCGACGTGACCCTGCTGCGTGCGCTGGGGGAGCAGCACGGATTCACGGTCGAACTCATCGACGACGTCGACCTGGTGGACGACGTCCGTCCCGACGGCGAGCGACGGGTCTCGTCGACGTGGATCCGCGAGCTCCTCGGTGACGGCCGCGTGGCCGAGGCAGCCCGACTGCTCGGTCGTGAACACGCGGTGCGCAGCGTGGTCGTGCACGGCAACGAGCGGGGCCGTGCGATGGGGTACCCGACGGCCAACCTCGACCCGGCGAGCGAGGGCTTCGTCCCGGCCGACGGCGTCTACGCCGCGCGGGTCCTGCACGCCGGCACCGTCTACCCGGCAGCCGTGTCGGTCGGCAACAACCCGACGTTCGAGGGCGTGCCGGCGAAGCAGATCGAGGCGCACCTGCTCGACGTCGACATCGACCTGTACGGCGAGACGATCTCCGTGCTGTTCGTCTCCTACGTGCGGGGCATGGTGAAGTTCGACTCGATGGACGAGCTCGCCGCGCAGATGCGTCAGGACGACCGCGACATCCGGACACTGCTGGGCCTGCCCGCGGTCGTCTGACCGCGCATGCGGCGTGCCGCGTGCCGCGTGCCGCGTGCCGCGCACCGTGCGAGGCGGCATCTCCAGCGTGCGAGGTTCCGCACATGGTGCGGGGGCGTCGAGGTCGCACGATGCGCGGGATCTCGCACACTGCCTCGGCGGGCTCGCACGTGCCGCGTGCCGCGCACCGTGCGAGGCGGCATCTCCAGCGTGCGAGGTTCCGCGCATGGTGTGGGGGCGTCGAGGTCGCACGATGCGCGGGACCTCGCACACTGCGTCGGCGGGCTCGCACACGCCCCGCACCGTGCGAGGAGCCGCGTGCACGCACGACGAAGCCCCCGCGACCGATCGGTCGCTGGGGCTTCGTCGTGCGGACGGCGTTCGGGGCGGATCAGCCGCCGAGCGCGTCGAGCCAGATCTTGCGGGCGTCCAGGGCTTCCTGCGCGTCCTTGATCTTGCGCGCGTCGCCGGAGGCCTGTGCATCGGCGAGCTCGGCCTCGAGCTTGCCGATGGCGTCCTCGAGCTGGCTCGCGAGACCGGTCTGCCGGGCCTTGCGCTCCGGGTCGGACGCCTTCCAGTGCTGGTCCTCCAGGCTGCGGACGTGGTCCTCAACGGCGCGCAGGCGGTCCTCGATGCGTCGGACGTCGCCGCGGGGGACCTTGCCGATCTCGTCCCACCGACGCTGGATGCCCGTGAGGGTCCGGCGGGCAGCAACACGGTCGGTCGCCTGCAGCAGCGGCTCGGCCTCGGTCAGGAGTGCCTGCTTCGCCTCGAGGTTGCCGGAGAACTCCTCGTTCTCGGCGGCGCTCTCGGCGTGACGCTGTTCGAAGAGCACGTCACCGGCGGCCTTGAACCGGGCCCACAGCGCGTCGTCGTGGCGCTTGCCCGCGCGACCCGCTGCCTTCCAGTCGTCCAGGAGTTCGCGGTACGTCGGGATGGCGTCCGAACCGCGGGGGGCCAGCGCCTCGGCCTGCTGGACGAGCTCCTGCTTGCGGTTGCGGGCTTCGCGGTGCTGTGCGTCGAGTTCCGAGTAGAACGCCCGGCGGTGCTGGTCGACGGTGGAGCGGGCAGCGCGGAAGCGCTTCCACAGCTCGTTCGCCTCGTTCTTCGGGATGCGCGGGCCGTCGTGCTGGTGCTGCTGCCACCGGGCGAACACGTCGTCGAGCTGCGCGGTGATCTGCTTCCACTGCGCGCGTGCCGGGTCGACCGCGGCCAGGGTCTCGGCCTCCTCGACCAGCGCGGTGCGGTGGGCGAGCGCGTCGGCGAGTGCCTGCTGTGCCTGCTCGGCCTGCTCCTTGGTGAGCGAGCCGAGCTGCTCGGTCAGGGCGCCGACCCGGGTCTCCAGCGACTTGAGGTCGCCGACCACGCGGGCCTCGGCCACGAGCGTCTGCAGGTGCTCGACGGTCCGGGCGACGTCGTTCGCCGACGCACCACGCTGGACGCGCTGCTCGGCGATCTTCACCTGCCCTTCCAGGTCGGCGTACTTCCGCGCGAAGTAGGCGAGGGCTTCTTCAGGGGTGGCGTCCGGGTACTCACCGACGGCTTTCTCGGTCTCTTCGTACCGGACGTACACCGTCCCGTTCTCGTCGACCCGCCCCCAGGTCGTTGCTTCGTCAGGTCCCACAGGTCTCGCCTCGATCGTGGTCGTGCATCACCGACGTCACCGTCGGCACGGTCAGGTCGTCAGCCTATTGCACGGACGGCCTCCGCGAACCGCCGGACGGCGCGCCTGTGGACTACTTCGCCCGCTCGATCGTCGCGCCGGTGATCTTCGTCGCCACCTTGGGCTCGCCGGTGCCGTCGTCGCCGGCGGAGGAGATGCCCTTCGAGGTGATCTTCGACTCGAGCTCGTCGAGGCCGCTCGTGACCTTGCCGACGACGGTGTAGCCGCCGGTGGAGCCGTCGAGCGTGGTGTCGCCGTAGACGATGAAGAACTGCGTGCTCTGCGAGTACGGCGACGAGCCGCGGGCGATCGCGATGGTGCCCTTCGCGTACTCGCCGTCGCTCGGCACGTTCTCGAGCGGGCCGTACTGGAACCCGGCATCACCCGTGCCGTCGCCGTTCGCCGATCCGCACTGCAGGAACTCGAACCCGCTGCTGTCCGCCAGTCGGTGGCAGGTCGTGCCGTTGTAGAACTGGTCCTGGATGAGCTTGATCTCGACGCTCGCGGCCTGCGGGGCCTTCTCGCCGTCGAGCTCGATGCCGAGCTCCACGTCCTTGTTGAGCGTGAGCGATCCGGTCCAGGTCGCGTCCTTCGCGATCGACTTGCTCGGGACGTCGCCGGTGTTCCCCGCCGTCGCGCTGGCCGACGGGGTGGGCGTGGTCGTGGCGCTCGCACTGGCGTCGGCCTTCGTGTCGGTGCCCTGCGAACCCGCGAACGCGAGCTGCGAGCCGGTGGCGAGGGCGGCGACGAGGACGAGCACACCGGCACCGACGAGGTTGTCACGCAGCCGACGGCGTCGTTGCCGGTCGTGCAGCCCCTGACGGGCCTGGTAGAGGCGGAGGCGCTCGCGCGCCTCCCGGTTGTCACGCGCCTGGTTCTTCGGTGCCACGGTGCTGGTCGTACCTCTCGTCGAGTGTGCGACGAGCGTACTAGAACCGCCGCGGTGGACGGCCTGGAGGCACGCCCCTGTCAGTGGGTCGGCCTACGATTGGTCGCATGGCAGCGGACCGTTCGGGCATGCGCGCGCCCACCACGGGTGGTCGCGCCGGGCTCGCCCAGGGTTCCGTCCCGCTGGCGGTCCGGATGCGCCCGACCAGCCTGGACGAGGTCGCCGGTCAGCAACACCTGCTCGGTCGTGGCAGCCCGCTCGTGCAGCTCGCGACGGGCACGCGCGAGAACCCGGGCGGCGTCTCGGTCATCCTCTGGGGGCCGCCGGGCACGGGCAAGACCACCCTCGCGCAGGCGATCGCCCGGCAGTCCGGCCGGGAGTTCGTCGAGCTGTCCGCGGTCACGGCCGGCGTGAAGGACGTGCGCGAGGTCATGGAGAAGGCGCTCACGCACCGTGACCTCTACGGCTCCACCACCGTCCTGTTCCTCGACGAGATCCACCGCTTCAGCAAGGCGCAGCAGGACGCCCTCCTGCCCGGCGTCGAGAACGGCTGGGTCATCCTGATCGCGGCGACGACCGAGAATCCGTCGTTCTCGGTGATCTCCCCGCTGCTCTCGCGCTCGTTGCTGCTCACGCTCAAGCCACTCACCGACGAGGACCTCGGCATGCTCGTCGACCGCGCGGTGGAGGACCCGCGCGGCCTCGGCGGCTCGGTCGTCCTCGGCGACGAGGCCCGCAGCGCGATCGTGCGGCTGTCGTCCGGTGACGCCCGCCGGGCACTCACCGCGCTCGAGGCGGCTGCCTCCTCCGCGGTCGCCGCGCAGGACGACGACGACGATGACGGCGCCCTCGACGGGGTGGACACCGTCCCGGTCGTCGACGCCGACACCGTCGCGGCGGCCGTGGACCGCGCGCTGCTGCGCTACGACCGGCAGGGCGACGAGCACTACGACGTCATCAGCGCGTTCATCAAGTCGGTGCGGGGGAGCGACGTCGACGCCGCGCTGCACTACCTGGCGCGCATGATCGAAGCGGGGGAGGACCCGCGGTTCATCGCCAGGCGGATCATCATCTCCGCGTCCGAGGACATCGGCATGGCCGACCCGCAGGCGTTGCCGATCGCGGTCGCCGCGGCGCAGGCGGTCCAGCTCATCGGCATGCCCGAGGGGCGGATCCCGTTGGCCGAGGCGGTCGTGTACCTCGCGACCGCGCCGAAGTCGAACGCCGCCTACAACGGGGTGAACGCCGCGATCGCCGACGTCAAGGCCGGTCGGCTCGGCGTGGTTCCGATGCACCTGCGGGACGCCCACTACCCCGGGGCGAAGCGGCTCGGCCACGGGAAGGGCTACGTCTACTCGCACGACGCCGAGCACGGGGTCGCGGAGCAGCAGTACCTGCCGGACGCACTCGACGGCACCGAGTACTACACGCCGACCACGAACGGCTTCGAGCGCGAGGTCGGTCCGCGGCTCGAGCGGCTCCGGAAGATCACCCGCGGCGAGTAGTACGCGCGCCGAGTTCCTGCTAGCATTGCCGGGCCTACGTCCTGGTCCTCGAGCACGGCTGCGTCGAGGACAGAGTGCCACTCCGGTGGTACGGGGGCAGAGGTTCGGACTGTAGCCGTCCGATCCCACAGGCTCATCCCTCTGGATCCCGTCGTCGGGACCGGTCTCGCCGTGTGCCTCGTGCCCACGGTCGGTCGGATCCTGCCGAGTCATTCAGTTCAGACAGAGAAAAGGACCCTGTGTCTACCAAGTCACGTACCCGCAGCAAGACCCGCCTCTCGCGCGCGCTCGGCATCCCGCTGACGCCGAAGGCGGCCCGTTACCTCGAGAAGCGCCCCTACGGCCCCGGTGAGCACGGCCGCACCCGCCGTCGTGCGGACAGCGACTACGCCGTCCGTCTCCGTGAGAAGCAGCGTCTGCGCGCCCAGTACGGCATCCGCGAGAAGCAGCTCCGCATCGTCTTCGAAGAGGCCCGTAAGACGAAGGGCCTGACCGGTGAGAACCTGGTCGAGCTCCTCGAGCAGCGCCTCGACGCCCTCGTGCTCCGTGCCGGTTTCGCCCGCACCACCGCGCAGGCTCGTCAGCTGATCGTGCACCGCCACATCCTCGTCGACGGCAAGCTCGTCGACCGTCCGTCCTTCCGCGTCAAGGAGGGCCAGCTCATCCACGTGAAGCAGCGCTCCGAGTCGCTCGAGCCGTTCCAGGTCGCCGCCGCCGGTGGGCACCAGGAAGTCCTGCCGAAGGTCCCGGGCTACCTCGAGGTCGAGATCGACAAGCTCCAGGCCCGCCTGGCCCGGCGTCCGAAGCGCGCCGAGGTCCCCGTGACCTGTGAAGTGCAGCTCGTCGTCGAGTACTACGCAGCTCGCTGATCTCCTGATCACACCCGAACGGCGGGTCGTCCTCTCACGAGGGCGACCCGCCGTTCGGCGTTCCGGGACGGTGCCGTCGGTAAGATCGTCTGGGCACGCACCGCTCGCGTGCGCAGAGGGAGAGGCACCGTGAAGCAGCTGTTCTTCGTCGCCGTCGGCGTCGTCATCGGGTTCGCCGTCGCGCACAAGGTCGCGAACACGCCCGGTGGTGCGCGGTTCTTCGCCGACGTGAACGCTCGCGCGGAAGCCTTCCGGGGTGCCGTCGCCGAGGGCTACCGCTCTCGTGAGGCCGAGCTCCGCACCGACGTCTGACCGACGCCCTCTCCCCAGCAAACGACCTGAAACCAGGAAGCACCATGCAGACCGCAGAGATCCGCCGCCGTTGGCTCCAGTTCTTCGGTGACCGCGGCCACACCGTCGTCCCGTCCGCGTCCCTCGTCTCGGACGACCCGTCGCTCCTCTTCACGGTCGCCGGCATGGTGCCGTTCATCCCGTACCTGACCGGACTCGTCCCCGCGCCGTACCCGCGCGCCACGAGCGTCCAGAAGTGCATCCGGACGAACGACATCGAAGAGGTCGGCAAGACGCCGCGGCACGGCACGTTCTTCCAGATGAACGGGAACTTCTCGTTCGGCGACTACTTCAAGGAGCAGGCGATCCAGTACGCCTGGCAGTTCCTGACGACGCCGGAGCCGGACGGCGGGCTCGGGTTCTCGCCCGACGACCTCTGGGTCACGGTGTACGAGGACGACGACGAGGCGATCGCGTTCTGGAAGCAGCACTCGTCCCTGCCCGAGGACCGCATCCAGCGGCTCGGCAAGGACACGAACTACTGGTCGACCGGGCAGCCCGGACCGGCCGGTCCCTGCTCGGAGATCTTCTTCGACCGTGGCCCCGAGTACGGCATCGACGGCGGTCCGGCGACGGACGACGACCGCTACGTCGAGATCTGGAACCTCGTGTTCATGCAGTACCAGATCGCCGACGTCCGCTCGAAGTACGACTTCGAGATCACCGGCGAGCTGCCGAACAAGAACATCGACACCGGCATGGGCCTGGAGCGCGTCGCGTTCATCAAGCAGGGCGTCGACAACATGTACGAGATCGACCAGGTCCGCCCGGTCCTCGACAAGGCGGCGGAGATCTCCGGTCGTCAGTACGGCGCGGTGCACGACGACGACGTCCGCATGCGCGTCATCGCCGACCACGTCCGCTCCGCGCTCATGCTCATCGCCGACGGCGTCAGCCCGTCGAACGAGGGCCGCGGCTACATCCTCCGCCGCCTGCTCCGCCGCACCGTGCGGGCGATGCGCCTGCTCGGCGTCGAGGGCGCGACGTTCCCGCAGCTCTTCCCGGAGTCCCGCGACGCGATGCGCGACGCGTACCCCGAGGTCGCGTCCGACTACGACCGCATCGCCCGGATCGCCTACGCGGAGGAGGAGACCTTCCTCCGCACGCTGGCGCAGGGGACCACGATCCTCGACGTCGCGGTCGAGCGTGCCAAGCAGGACGGTGCCCCGTCGATCGGTGGCGACACCGCGTTCCTGCTGCACGACACCTTCGGCTTCCCGATCGACCTCACGATGGAGATGGCCGAGGAAGCCGGCGTGCAGGTCGACCGCACCGCGTTCGAGACCCTGATGTCCGAGCAGCGTGCGCGCGCCAAGGCGGACGCCAAGAGCAAGAAGACGGCCCTCGCCGACCTGAGCGTGTACAGCGCGTTCCGAGCCAAGGGCGAGACCGTCTTCCTCGGCTACGACGCGCTCGAGGCGGAGACGTCGGTGCTCGGCATCATCGTCGGCGGCGTCAGCGTGGACCGCGCGGTGGCGGGGGACATCGCCGAGGTCATCCTCGGCGAGACGTCGCTGTACGCCGAGTCCGGCGGCCAGGACGCCGACCAGGGCTCGATCGTCGGCAACGGCTTCGACCTCGAGGTCCTCGACGTGCAGCGCCCCGTCGCGGGACTGTGGAGCCACACCGTCCAGGTCCGCTCCGGCGAGGTGGGCGTCGGCGCCCCCGCGACCACGGTGGTCGACGCCGAGTACCGCCGCGGGGCGACCCAGGCACACTCCGCGACGCACCTGGTGAACGCCGCCCTGCGCGACATCCTCGGGCCGGAGGCGCTGCAGGCGGGCTCGTACAACAAGTCCGGCTACATGCGGCTCGACTTCTCGTGGTCGCAGCCGGTCTCAACCGAGACCCGCTCCGAGATCGAGGAGGTCGTGAACACCGCGATCCGCTCCGACCTCGAGGTCGCCACCCGGGTGCTCCCGCTCGACGAGGCGAAGTCGCTCGGCGCGCAGGCGCTGTTCGGCGAGAAGTACGGCGCCGAGGTCCGCATGGTGGACATCGGCGGCCCGTGGTCGCGCGAGCTCTGCGGTGGAACGCACGTGGCGTCGAGCGCCCAGGTCGGCCTCGTCAACCTGGTGGGGGAGTCCAGCGTCGGTTCGACGAACCGACGCGTCGAGGCCCTCGTCGGGCTCGAGGGCTTCCGGGACCTCGCCGTCGAGCGCACGATCGTCTCGCAGCTGTCGAGCGCCCTCAAGGCACCGCGTGCGGACCTGCCGTCCCGCGTGCAGTCCCTCATGGAGGACCTCCGGACCGCCCAGAAGCGCATCGCGGAGTTCGAGTCCGCGAACCTGCAGCAGCGCGTGCCCGCGATCGCCCGCCAGGCGACGACCGTCGGCGCGACGACCGTGGTCGCCGAGTCCGTCCAGGGGCTGCAGTCAGGCGACGACCTCCGCTCGCTCGCGACCGGCGTCCGCAGCCAGCTCGGTGACGGCGCTGCCGTGGTCGTGCTCGGTGCCGTCATCAACGACAAGCCCGTGGTCATCGTCGCGACGAACGACGCGGCCCGCGCCGCCGGCGTCCAGGCGGGACCGCTCGCGAAGGAGGCCGCCGGCGTCCTCGGCGGTGGTGGCGGCGGCAAGCCCGACCTCGCACAGGGCGGCGGCACGGACCCGTCGGCGCTGCCGGCGGCGCTGCGTGCGGTGACCGACCGGCTCGCGGCCTGACCGTGACGGTCCGTTCCGGGCGCCGGCTCGGCGTCGACGTCGGCCGCGCCCGGATCGGGGTCGCGGTGTGCGACCGCGACGGGCTCCTCGCGACCCCCGTCGAGACCGTCGCCCGCAACGACGACTCCGACGTGCGCCGCATCGCCGAGATCGCGGACGAGTACGACGTCCTCGAGATCGTCGTCGGGCTGCCGCTGTCGATGTCGGGTGGGGACACCCCGTCGACCGAGGACGCCCGCGCCTTCGCGGTCCGGCTCGCCGAGCACCGGCCCGTGCGGCTGGTGGACGAGCGGCTCTCGACGGTGACGGCCCAGCGCGGGCTGCACCAGGCCGGGAAGAACACGAAGAAGTCCCGTGCCGTGATCGACCAAGCGGCCGCTGTTATCATTCTGCAACACGCGCTCGACCACGAGCGTGCGTCCGGCGCCCCACCGGGGGCCACGCTCCCCTGACGTGCTCGCACACCGCGGCTGCCACACCGTCGCCCAGCACCGTAGCCCTGGCGGAGTTCCCGACCGAGAGACCCGAGGACCGTTGGCAGACGACCTGGACTGGAACGCGATCATCGCGCCCGGCAACGACGCCGAGCGGCGGAAGCACCCTTCCGACCGTGCGGCCACCCCCGATGAGCGCGGTGACGCGGTCGACCGGAACGACAGCAGCACCGGCTCCGACAGCGGCTCCGAACCGCCACTGTCCCGACGCGCGGCCCGCGCGGCCGAGGCGGCCCGTGCTCGTGCGACCACCCAGGACCACGAGTCCGACGCGCCGGTGGTCTCCACGCCGGACGACCTGCACCCCGAGGTGCACGCGCTCCTCACCGGCGAGCTGCACGTGGACGACGACCACCGCGCCGCTGCCGGCGTGCCGGCAGCCGCCGGCGCGCGGTCCGTGCCCGCTACGGACCAGGGCGACGACGGCCCTGGAGGCGCGGGAGGCGGTGGACGCGGCGGTCGCGGTGGGCGCGGGGGAGCCTCCAGGCCGCCACGCGAACCGCGTGAGCCACGCCCGAAGCGACGCCGCGGCCCGCTCATCGCGGGCATCCTGATCGTCGCGGTGGTGCTGGCAGCCGGGGTGTCGGCGTACACGTTCGCCGCACCGAAGGTGCAGCAGGTGCTGGCAGCGATCAGCGGGAGCAAGGAGCCCGACGACTACACGGGCAGCGGCACCAGCAAGGTCACCATCACCATCAAGCAGGGCGACATCGGCGAGGACGTCGCGAAGACGCTGCAGCGCAGCGGTGTCGTGAAGTCGTCGGCGGTCTTCTACAAGCTGCTGCTCGCCTCGCCGGACGTCCAGTTCCAGCCCGGGTCGTACTCGCTCAAGAAGGAGATGAGCTCGAAGTCTGCCCTCGCGGCGTTGCAGGACAAGGACAACCGCGTGCAGGCGTCGATCGTCATCCCCGAGGGCACCGCCCTGAAGGACATCGAGGCCGGCATGGTCTCGAAGGCAGGACTCTCCGCGGCCCAGGTGGACGCGGCGGCGAAGGACCTGTCGGCGTACGGCCTGCCGGCCGGCGTCACCACGCTCGAGGGATGGCTGTTCCCCGCCACCTACCCGATCAACCCGGGGTGGACGGCCACGCAGTACTTCAAGTCCATGGTCGACACCATGAAGGAGCACCTCGCAGCGGCGGGCGTCGCCGAGGCGGACCAGGAGCACGTGATCGTCTTCGCGTCGCTCGTGCAGAAGGAAGCCGGTCTCGCAGCCGACTACCCGAAGGTCGCGCGGGTGTTCCAGAACCGGCTCGACAAGGGGATGCTGCTGCAGTCCGACGCCACGGTGGCGTACGGCACCGGCAACACCCACACGGTGACGACGACCGACGCCGAGCGCGCCGACGCGTCGAACAAGTACAACACCTACGTGCACGAGGGCCTCCCGCCGGCACCGATCTCGAACCCCGGCGACATCGCGATCAACGCGGTGACGAAGATGGCGACGGGCAACTGGGAGTACTTCGTGACGGTGAACCTCGAGACCGGCGAGACCGTGTTCTCGGACACCTACGCCCAGCACCAGGTGGCCGTGAAGCAGTTCCAGGCCTGGCTGCGCGCGCACCCCGACTACCAGTAGTCGGCGCGCGTCGCACGGGTCGGCGCTGTGGGAAGATGGACACCATGCTTCGTTGGTTGACTGCTGGTGAGTCCCACGGACCCGAACTGATCGCGATGCTCGAGGGCCTGCCCGCGGGTGTCCCGGTCTCGTTCGAGTCCATCCGTACCGACCTCGCGCGTCGCAAGCTCGGCTACGGTCGCGGCTCCCGCATGAAGTTCGAGCAGGACGAACTGCACGTCTCGGGTGGCGTCCGGCACGGGTACTCGCTCGGCAGCCCGATCGCGATCCGCATCGGCAACACCGAGTGGCCCAAGTGGGTCGAGGTGATGAACCCCGAACCGGTCGAGGCGACGGAGATGTCCCGCGGCCGCAGTGCGCCCCTGACCCGGCCGCGTCCGGGCCACGCCGACCTGGTCGGCATGCAGAAGTACGGGTTCGACGAGGCCCGGCCGATCCTCGAACGCGCCTCCGCCCGCGAGACCGCGGCCCGTGTCGCGCTCGGCGCCGTCGCCAAGTCCTTCCTCGCCGAGCTCGGCATCCGCTCGGTCGCGCACACCCTGCAGGTCGGCACCGTCCGTGTGCCGGACGGCACCGAGCTGCCGCTCCCGGAGGACGTCGACCGGCTCGACGACGACCAGCTGCGCTGCTTCGACGCGGAGACCTCCGCGCGGATGGTGACCGAGGTCGAGGCCGCCAAGAAGGACGGCGACACCCTCGGCGGCGTCGTCGAGGTGCTCTTCTACGGTGTCCCGCCCGGGCTCGGATCGCACGTGCAGTGGGACCGCCGGCTCGACGCCCGGCTCGCCGCGGCGATCATGGGGATCCAGGCGATCAAGGGCGTCGAGGTCGGCGACGGCTTCGCGACCGCCGCACGGCGCGGTTCCGAGGCGCACGACGAGCTCTTCCGCGAGGACGGCGAGATCGTCCGCACCACCGACCGGGCCGGCGGCACCGAGGGCGGCATGTCGACCGGCACCGTCCTGCGCGTCCGCGCCGGCATGAAGCCGATCGCGACGGTCCCGCACGCGCTGCACACCATCGACGTGACCACGGGCGAGGACGCCTCCGCGCACCACCAGCGCTCCGACGTCTGCGCCGTCCCGGCCGCCGGCGTCGTGGCGGAGGCCATGGTCGCGCTCGTGCTCGCCGACGCCGTGCTCGAGAAGTTCGGCGGCGACAACGTCGTCGAGACCAAGCGGAACCTCGAGGCCTACCTCGCCTCGATCCCGGAGACGCTGCGCTCCCGTCGGACCGAGGCCGCCGAACACACCCCGGCCCGGTGACGGACACCCCCGAGCCGACGCCGCCGTCGCCGTCGGCCGGTGCCCCGGCTCCGGTCGTGATCATCGGACCGATGGGCGCCGGCAAGTCCAGCGTCGGCAAGCGCGTCGCGAAGGCGCTCGGGGTGCCCTTCACGGACACCGACCGGGTGATCGTCCGACAGCACGGTCCGATCCCGGGCATCTTCGCGGACCGCGGCGAACCGGCGTTCCGCGAGCTCGAGGCCGAGGCCGTGCGCAGCGCGATGGCGACCGGCGGCGTGATCGCCGTCGGCGGCGGTGCCGTCACGCACGCCGCCACGCGCGCGGCCCTGACCGGTGCGTCCGTGGTGCTGCTGACCGTCTCGCCCGAGGCGGTGGCCGACCGGATCGCCGGCAGCGACCGACCGCTGCTCGCGTCGGGCGGCATCGACGCCTGGCAGACCATCATGGACGAGCGGGCGGCGACCTACGCCGAACTCGCGCACGCGGTGTTCGACACCTCGCGTCGGCCGATGTCGCACGTCGTGGACGACGTGGTGGCGTGGCTGCGGCTCGCCGAGGCACCCGCCGGACCGTCCGGCACCACGAACGAAGGAGCACCGTGACCGACTCGACCCGTGCGATCCTGCCCGAGGGCACCACCGAGATCCGTGTCGGCGGCGACGACGGGTACGTCGTGGCGGTCGGCAACGGCCTGCTCGGTTCGGTGCCCGCGCTGCTCGGACCGCGTGTGGCGAAGGTCCTCATCGTGCACGCGCCGACGCTCGGTGCACGGGCGAACGACCTGCGCGACCTGCTCGCCGACGCCGGGCTCGAGGCGCTCATCGCCGAGGTGCCCGACGCCGAGGGAGCGAAGCGGGTCGAGGTCGCGGCGTTCTGCTGGCAGATCATGGGCCAGTCCGACTTCACGCGCACCGACGCCGTGATCGGTCTCGGTGGTGGCGCGGTCACCGACCTCGCCGGGTTCGTCGCCGCCACGTGGCTGCGCGGCGTGCCGTACGTCGCGATCCCGACGAGTGTGCTCGGCATGGTCGACGCGAGCGTCGGCGGCAAGACCGGCATCAACACGAACGAGGGCAAGAACCTCGTCGGTGCGTTCTTCCCGCCCCGTGCGGTCGTGGCGGACATCGACCTCGTCCGGACGCTGCCGCGCAACGAGATCCTCACCGGGTTCGCCGAGATCGTGAAGGCCGGGTTCATCGCCGTGCCGGAGATCCTCGAGACCATCGAGGCCGACGTCGCGCGGGTGACCGACCCGTCGACGCCGGAGTTCCGCCGGGTCGTCGAGCTCGCGATCGAGCTGAAGGCGCAGGTCGTCTCGGACGACTTCACCGAGCAGGGTCGCCGCGAGATCCTCAACTACGGGCACACGCTCGGGCACGCGATCGAGCACGCCGAGCGGTACCAGTGGCGGCACGGTGCCGCAGTGTCGGTCGGCATGGTGTTCGCGGCCGAACTGGCACGGCTCACCGGCCACCTGGACGACGCGACGGTGGACCGGCACCGGGCGATCCTCGAGTCGCTCGAACTGCCGACCACGTACGGGCTCGGACGCTGGGAGGGCCTCCTCGCCACGATGCGTCGTGACAAGAAGGCCCGCGCCGGCATGCTCCGGTTCATCATCCTGGACGGTGTCGGCAAGCCCGTCACGCTCGAGGGCCCCGAGGACCACCTGCTCTTCACCGCGTACCAGGAGGTCGGCGTCTAGGCGTACTGCCGCACGCCGAGGTGGTCGCGCAGGTGCCGGCCGGTGTACTCCGTCCGGTGCAGGCCGCGGCGCTGGAGCTCCGGCACGACCTTCTGGGTGAAGTCCTCCACCCCGGTCGGGAAGTGCGTCGGGACCGCCAGGAAGCCGTCGCAGGCACCGGCTTCGGACCACTCCTGCATCGTGTCCGCGATGCTCGACGGCGACCCGATCATCTTCCGGTAGCTGCCCTCGGCGAAGTACCGGGCCGTCTCGATCGTCGAGAGTCCCTGGTCGCGTGACACCGCCATGATCGCCTCGCGGTGCGACTTGCCGGCGTTCGACTCGGGGAGCTCGGGGACGGGGGCGTCCGGGTCGAACTGTCGGAAGTCGACGCCGCCGGCCAGCGGCTTGAGGTTGCTGAGCGCGAGGTCGTCCGGGATGAGCGCCATCATCCGATCGGCGAATGCACGCGCCTGCTCGTCGGTGTCGCCGACGATCGGGGTCATGCCGACGAGCACCTTGACGTGCTCCGGATCGCGGCCGAACCGCTCCGCCCGCGCGCGGATGTCGTCCCGGAAGGCGCGGCTCGCGTCCGGGTCGGACTGCAGCGTGAACACGACGTCGGCGGTGCGCGCCGCGAGCTCGCGTCCCGGCTCTGAAGCCCCGGCCTGGAACACGACCGGTCGTCCCTGCGGGCTCCGTCCGGTGGTGAGCGGACCGCGTACCCGGAAGTGCTCGCCCTCGTGCTGCAGGAACCGCATCTTGTCGATGTCGAAGTACGTGCCGGACTCCTTGTCACGCGTGATCGCATCGGCGTCCCACGAGTCCCACAGCCCGGTGACGACGTCCACGAACTCGCTCGCGCGCTCGTACCGCGCTGCGTGCTGGACGTGTGCGTCGAGCCCGAAGTTCTGCGCCTCGTCCTCGTTGAACGACGTGACGAGGTTCCAGCCGGCGCGCCCGTTGCTGATGTGGTCGAGCGTCGAGAACCGACGAGCCAGGTTGAACGGGTCGTTGAAGGTCGTGGTCGACGTCGCCGCGAGGCCCAGACGCGAGGTCCGCATCGCCAGGGCGGGCAGCAGCATCGTCGGGTCGAAGTGGATGGAGCGCGGGTTCGCGGCGCCGTAGTCGTCGCCCGCGAGGATGTCGTTGCTGCGTCGGACGGCGGCCTGGTCCTCGAAGAACAGCGCGTCGAGCTTCGCGGCCTCGGCGAGTTCGGCGGCACGGACGTAGTGCTCGATCCCGAGGTCGAGCTCGGGGACGGCGTCCGGCAGACGCCAGGCGCCGAGGTGGTAGCCGGGGAACACGAAGAGGGCGAGGTGGATCTGGGGCACGGTGGTGTCCTCTCGGGGCACGGTGGACGGGTGGGCGCCTCGGTCGGATCGGACTGGAGGCGCGGCACCGGGAAGGGGATCGGCGCGCGTGGCCGACGGGGGAGCGTCGCGGCGGGGCCGGCGGGGCCGGCGGGGCCGCCGGTGGGGTCGGCGGGGCTGACAGGGGTCGGCCGGGTGTCCGGCCGGGCTGCGTCAGTGCCCGTGCGCGATGGCGCCCCGGGGCCAGCGGCGGGGCGCGTACTGCGAGTCGTGTGCCGTCATCGCTGCCCCTTCCGTGTCCGCGCGGTGTTCACGACGACGCTAGGGCCGAGGTGTTTCCGTCGCGTTTCGACCGGGAAACACCCTCGAAACCGAGCGCCGCTAGCGTCCTCGCCATGTCCGGACCAGTCCTCGCCCCGTTCCCCACCGAGCTCCGTGTCGGCGTCCCCGGGTGGCTCCGGGATGCCCAGGCCGCGGCGCCGCTCCGGCTGCCCACGCGCGCCGAGCGGTTCGCGCTCGTCACCGAGCTCGCCACCCGCAACGTCGACGAGGGCACCGGTGGCCCGTTCGCCGCCGTCGTCGTCGACGAGGAGTCCGGCGACGTGCTGTCGATCGGCACGAACCTCGTCCTGCACTCGAACGTCGCGTCGATGCACGCCGAGGTCGTCACGCTCGGCCTGGCGCACGCACGTGTCGGCGGCTGGAACCTCGGCCGTGACGTGGGGCAGCGCCGGACCCTCGTGGTGAACGCGCAGCCGTGCGTGATGTGCCTCGGCGCCCTGCTCTGGTCGGGGGTCTCCGCGGTCGAGTTCGCCGCGGACTGCGCGACGGTCGAACGGATCACCGGGTTCGACGAGGGCCCCGTGCCGAGCGACTGGCGCGAGCAGCTGGAGGCCCGCGGCATCGACGTCCACCAGGAGCACGGCGTCGGTGCGGAGCACGCGCTGCACCGCTTCCGCGAACTCGTCGAGTCCGGCGTCACCGCGCGCTACAACGGCGACGGCGCCTGACCCGGGAGGTCCTCACCGCAGGACGCGTCTGGTGCGCCGCCACCACCACTTCACCCGGAACGACAGGGTCAGGACGCCGGTCCGTTGCCACTCGTGCCACTCGCGCATCGTCGCGCCGAGTTCCCATGCCGAGAGCTCGTCGTCCTCGTCGATGCCGGGTGCGTCGGGCAGTGGTCGCAAGATGCCCATCAGGGGTCCTCCTTCGGTGGGAGCGGATGGTCTGGCGTCGAGCGCCGGCGGAGCGCCCGGCTGGCGAGTGCTCGATCCCGCTTCGACCACCACGGTAGTTTTTCGAGTTCGCGCAGCACAGCAATCGAGATGTCGTATTCATCTCCATGGCCTCGCCGTTCGACGGACCAGGTGAACCGCCGCCAGGCGTGATCACGGTCCACCGCCCTCCGGCTCTGGAACGCGCCGAACCAACTGACCACCGCCGCCACGATCGCGGCGGCAGCGGCGATGAGCGCCGTGACGAGTGCTGTCTCCATGCCCGCAGCCTGACGCCGTGACGGTGCCCCCGTGGCGGACCCCGGCCGATCTGTGGACGGCGAGCCGTGCCTCCAGGCTGTGGAGGACGGACCGACGACCACGCAGGACGGGGGAGCAGACTGGACCCGTGCCCACCCCGCCCCGCCTGAGCGACCTCGGCGGCTCGCCGGACGTCGCGGCCGGAACGCTCCGGTCCCGCGGCCGACGGTTCGCCGAACTCCTCGCGATCGCCCGCCGCCACGAACTCCTGCCCTTCCGCCGTCTCGACTTCTCGCACGACCCCGCGACCTCGGCGCTCCGGACCCGGCAGGCCGACCACCTGCGCCGCGCGCTCGAGGAGGCCGGTGGCGGCTTCGTGAAGATGGGCCAGCTGCTCTCCACCCGCGACGACCTCCTGCCCGAGGAGTGGACCGAGGAACTCGCGCACCTGCAGCGGAGCGTCACGCCGGCCGACCCGGAAGCCGTCCGGGCGCTCCTCGAGCGGGAGCTCGGCGCCCCGGTGGACCAGGTGTTCTCGGCGTTCGACCCGGTGCCGGTGGCCGCGGCGTCGATCGCCCAGGTGCACCGCGCACGGCTGGTGGACGGGACGAGCGTCGCGGTGAAGGTGCAGCGGCCCGGCATCGACCAGGCGGTGCGGCGGGACGTCGACATCGCGCTGCGCGTGGTGCGGTTCATGGCGCGTCTGTCGACCGAGGCACGCCAGGTCGGCGTGCAGGAGGTCGCCGCGCAGTACGCCGACGACCTCGTCCGGCAGGTGGACTTCTCGTCGGAGCTCCGGAACCTCACCACGCTCCGGGCCGCGCAGGCCCGGAGCGCGCGTCCGGACGAGGTCCGGTTCCCCGCCCCCTACCCGGAGCTCTCCGGACGCCGGGTGCTCGTGATGGAGTTCCTCGAGGGCGACACGCTGAGCGCCGTTCGGTCCGAGCGGGCCGACCGTGACCTCGACGAGCCGATGCGAGCGATCCTTCGGGCCTTCCTCCGCCAGGTCGTGTTCGACGGGGTCTACCACGCCGACATGCACCCCGGGAACATCCTGCTGCTGCCGGACGGCCGACCCGGCCTCATCGACTTCGGCTCCGTCGGGCGGCTCGACCCCGGGCTCCGGGACACCGTGCAGCAGCTCCTCGCCGCGTACATCCAGGACGACTCCGAAGCGATCGCGGACGCGGTGCTCCGGATGGCACCGGTGCGCGACGCCGAGGACGAACCCGACTTCCGGCGCGCCATCGCCCGCTTCGTCGCGGACGAACTCGGGCCCGGCGCGCGCATCGGTGTCGAGACGGTGGACGACGCCGTCGAGGTCTTCGGACGCTACCGGTTGAAGCCGCCGCCGGACTTCGTCGCCGCAGCACGGGCACTGGCGATCTTCGAGGGCACGCTCCGCACGCTCGCGCCGTCGTTCGACCTGCTCGAGGAGTCCCGCGGACTCGCACGCGAGCAGATCCGCGACCAGCTCCGCCCGGGGAAGATCCGGGACGTCGCGGTGCGGGAGCTCTTCGGCGTGGTCTCCGCCGCCCGCCGACTGCCGCGCCGGGTGGACCGCATCGGCGAGGCGATCGAGACCGGCAAGCTCTCGGTCAACATCCGCCTGTTCGCGGACCGGCGGGACCGCCGCACGCTCAACGGGGTCATCCGCCGCGTGCTCCTCGTGCTGCTCGGCGCCGGGGCCGGGGTGCTCGCGATCGTCTACCTGGCGTCCCCGGCACGGCCGACGGCGGTACTGTCCACCGGGGCCGCCGGCGCGCTGCTCGGGGGAGCGGCGGTGGTGCTGCTCGGCTGGGCCGCGATCGATTCGGTGCGCGCGCGGAAGCGTGAATGAGCGGTCCGCTACACTCGTCCGGGGCGTTCACGCCCGCAGACCGGGCCACCGCGCTCGCAGACCTTCACAACACGACGAACGGGACATCGAACACTCATGGCCAGTACCACTGACATCAAGAACGGCGCCGTTCTCATCATCGACGGGCAGCTCTGGTCGGTCGTCGAGTTCCAGCACGTCAAGCCGGGCAAGGGCGGTGCGTTCGTCCGCACCAAGCTCAAGAACGTCGTGTCGGGCAAGGTCGTCGACCGCACCTTCAACGCCGGCGCGAAGATCGACACCGCGACCGTCGACCGCCGCGACTACCAGTACCTCTACGAGGACGGCGACTCGTACGTGTTCATGGACACCGACACCTACGACCAGATCCCGGTCTCCGCGACGGTCGTCGGCGATGCGAAGAACTTCCTGCTCGAGTCGGCGATGGTCACCATCGCGATGAACGAGGGCAACCCGCTGTACGTCGAGCTCCCCACCTCGATCGTGACCGAGGTCGAGACCGAGCCCGGCCTGCAGGGCGACCGCTCGTCGGGTGGCACCAAGGACGCGACGATCATCGCGACCGGCCACCGCATCCAGGTCCCGCTGTACCTCGAGAGCGGCACCCTGGTGAAGATCGACACGCGTGACGGCAGCTTCCTCGGCCGCGTCAACTCCTAGGCGCTGACCGTATGAGTGCTCGTTCGAAGGCCCGCAAGCGCGCCCTCGACATGCTGTACGTGGCAGAGGTCCGCGAGCTGCCGATCGCGGACATCCTCGCCACCGAGACCGTGCGGCACCTGGACCAGCCGGAGCGCGCCTCCAGCTGGGACTACGCGCGGCAGATCGTCACGGGCGTCGACGACGACCGGGCAGAGCTCGACCGGGTCATCGTCGAGCACGCCCAGGGCTGGTCGATCGCCCGGATGCCGGTGCTCGACCGGTGCATCCTGCGCATGGGTGTCTGGGAGCTCCGGTTCAACCCGGAGGTCCCCGACGCGGTCGCGATCGCCGAGGCCGTGGAGCTCGCCCAGTCGCTCTCCACGGAGGAGTCCGCGGGCTTCGTCAACGGTGTGCTCGGGGCCGTCGCCGGCGGTCGTGCACCGTCCGGTCGGACGGTCGCAGAGGACCAGGAGTCCCGGTAGGGTTGACCACGTCAGCATCCTTTAATGCCGTCCGGTGAGGCGGGGAAGGAGGTCGGCGTGGGCACCAGAACGGTCCTGCAGCACTCCGACATAACGCGTGCTCTGACACGCATCGCGCACGAGATCCTCGAGGCCAACCACGGCGCCTCGGACCTCGTGCTCCTGGGCATCCCGACACGGGGTGCCGTCCTGGCCGAGCGGCTCGACCGCATCCTGGCCGACATCGAACCCGAGTGGGTGACCGACGGCCCGAGCGGCCGTGTCGGCACGCTCGACGTCACGATGCACCGGGACGACCTCGGGCACGGCATCGGCCGGGCTCCGCACCGGACCACCATCCCGGCGAGCGGCATCGACGGCAAGGTCGTCGTGCTCGTCGACGACGTCCTGTACTCCGGTCGGACGGTCCGGGCCGCGCTCGACGCGCTCCAGGGGATCGGTCGGCCGCGCGCGGTCCGCCTCGCGGTCCTCGTCGACCGGGGGCACCGCGAGCTGCCGATCCGCGCGGACCACGTCGGCAAGAACCTGCCGACGGCGTCCGACGAGCGGGTCACGCTCCGCCTGACCGAGACCGACGGCACCGACGAGGTCGTCATCGAGCAGCCGGGCGGTGACGCCTGATGCGCCATCTCCTCTCCACCGCCGACCTCTCCCGTGCCGAGGCGATCCACATCCTGGACGTCGCCGAGGAGATGGCCGAGGTCAACACCCGCGAGGTCCGGAAGCTCCCGGCCCTCCGCGGCAAGACCGTCGTGAACCTGTTCTTCGAGGACTCCACCCGCACCCGGATCTCCTTCGAGGCCGCAGCGAAGCGCCTGTCCGCCGACGTCCTGAACTTCGCGGCGAAGGGCTCGAGCGTCTCGAAGGGCGAGTCGCTCAAGGACACCGTGCAGACCCTCGGCGCGATGGGCATCGACGGCATCGTGATGCGCCACGGCGCGTCCGGTGCACCGCGGGTCCTCGCCGACGCGGACTGGATCGACGTCCCGGTGGTGAACGCCGGCGACGGCACGCACGAGCACCCGACACAGGCCCTGCTCGATGCCTTCACGATGCGCCGGCGCCTGCACGGAGCCGGCAGTCGTGGCCAGGGCCTCGACGGCGTCCGCGTGCTCATCGTCGGTGACGTCCTGCACAGCCGCGTCGCACGGAGCAACGCCTGGCTGCTCCGCACCCTCGGGGCGAGCGTGACGTTCGCCGCCCCGCCCACCCTCCTGCCGGTGACGAGCACGCCCTTCGGTGCGGCCGTGCACCACGACCTCGACGTCGCCCTCGCCGAGGACCCCGACGTCGTGATGACGCTGCGGATCCAGCAGGAGCGGATGAACGACGCGTTCTTCCCGAACCCGCGGGAGTACACCCGGCACTGGGGGCTGACCGCGAGCCGGTTCGCCCGGCTCGACGAGCGCACGCTGATCATGCACCCGGGTCCGATGAACCGCGGGCTGGAGATCGCCGGTGTGGCCGCCGACGACCCCCGGTCGACGGTCGTCGAGCAGGTCGAGAACGGCGTGTCGGTCCGGATGGCCGTGCTGTACCTGGCCCTGACGGGCAACGAACGGTCCATGACCGGGAACGAAGCGAAGGAGTCGGTCGCATGACCACCGCTCACCTCATCCGCGGCGCGCAGCTGGTCGACGGCACGCGTGCCGACATCCGCCTGGAGGCACGGCGCATCACGGCGGTCGGGTCCGGTCTCGACGCGGCCGGCGCCACGGTCGTCGACGCGGACGGGCTGATCGCCCTGCCCGGTCTCGTGGACCTCCACACCCACCTGCGGGAGCCCGGCTTCGAGGAGTCGGAGACGGTGCTCACCGGCTCGCGTGCCGCGGCCGCCGGCGGCTTCACCGCCGTGAACGCGATGGCGAACTCCTCGCCGGTCGCCGACACCGCGGGCGTGGTCGAGCAGGTGCAGGCCCTCGGTGACGACGCCGGGTACGTCACGGTCCGTCCGATCGGCGCGGTCTCGCAGGGGCTGCAGGGCACCCACCTGTCCGAGATCGGTGCCATGGCGACGAGCCGGGCGAAGGTCCGGGTGTTCTCGGACGACGGTTCGTGCGTCGCCGACCCGCTCCTGATGCGCCGGGCGCTCGAGTACATCAAGGGCTTCGGCGGGGTGCTCGCGCAGCACGCGCAGGAGCCGCGTCTGACGATCGGCGCGCAGATGAACGAGGGTCGGCTGTCGTCCGAGCTCGGGCTCGCCGGCTGGCCGTCCGTCGCCGAAGAGGCCATCATCGCCCGCGACGTCCTGCTCGCCGACCACGTCGGGGCGCGCCTGCACGTCTGCCACGTGTCGACCGCCGGCAGCGTCGAGGTGATCCGCTGGGCGAAGTCCCGCGGCATCGACGTCACCGCCGAGGTCACCCCGCACCACCTGGTCCTCACCGAGGACCTGATCGCCGGGGCGGACGGCGCCGCGGGCTACGACGCGCGGTACAAGGTCAACCCGCCGTTGCGCTCCCGCGAGGACGTCGACGCGCTCCGGGCCGCCCTGGCCGACGGCACGATCGACATCGTCGCGACCGACCACGCGCCGCACACCGCCGAGGCGAAGTGCTGCGAGTGGCCGGCCGCGGCGAACGGCATGGTGGGCCTCGAGTCGGCGCTGAGCGTGGTGCACGCGGCCGTGGTCGACAGCGGCCAGCTCGACTGGGCCGACGTCGCCCGGGTGCTGTCCGAGGCACCCGCTCGGATCGGGCAGGTCGAGGGCCACGGGCAGCGGATCGCCGAGGGCGCCCCCGCCGAGATCACCCTCTACGACCCGTCGGTCCGCCGGGAGTTCGCGGTCACCGACCTCGCCGGGCAGTCGCAGAACTCGCCCTACCTCGGCATGCAGCTGCCGGGCCGGGTCGTGGCGACCTTCCACCACGGGTACCCGACGATGCTCGACGGCCGGCTCGTCGACGCCGAGACGGTCGCCGCGCACGTCCGCGCGACGCGGATCGGGGCGTCGGCATGAGCGGTGACGCCCTGCGCTGGCTCGAAGGCGGGATCATCCTCGCCCTCGTCGTCGCGCTGTTCGTCGCCATGGCGCGCACCTGGCGGACGCGGGCCAGGAAGCAGGCGGAAGCCGTGCCTCCAGTCGGTGTCCCGGCCGACCTGTCGCCGGCGGCCGGTGCGTGGGACGGGTTCACCGTCGCGACGACCCGCGCCGATCAGCCGCTCGAACGGATCACGGCGGGCGGTCTCGGCTTCCGGGGCCGTGGCGGCGTGACCGTCCACGACACCGGCGTGGTGCTGCACCACGCCGGCACCCCCGACCGGTGGATCGCAGCCGCCGCCGTCCGCGGCGCCGACCGTGCCACGTGGGCCATCGACCGTGTGGTCGAGCCCGGGGGACTGGTCCGTCTGCGATGGACGGCGACCGGCGCCGCAGGTGCGACGGACCTCGACACCTACTTCCGGTTCCCGGAGGGCGACGGAGCAGTGCTCGCCGCCCTGCAGGGACTGTCGACGAAGCACGAACACCCGCACACCGCGGGCGAAGGGACGAACTGATGACACGCGAACGGGCCGTACTGGTCCTCGAGGACGGCACCCGGTACGACGGCTGGGCCTACGGCGCCCGCGGGCGCACGCTCGGCGAGGTGGTCTTCGCGACCGGCATGACCGGCTACCAGGAGACACTGACCGACCCCTCGTACGCCGGGCAGATCGTGGTGCAGACCGCGCCGCACATCGGCAACACGGGTGTGAACGACGAGGACCCCGAGTCCCGTCGCATCTGGGTCGCCGGGTACGTCGTGCGCGACCCCAGCCGCGTCGTGTCGAACCACCGCGCGAACGCGTCGCTCGACGAGCACCTCGTGCGCGACGGCATCGTCGGCATCTCCGGCATCGACACCCGCGCGCTGACCCGCCGCATCCGGGACGCCGGTGCGATGAAGGGCGGCGTGTTCAGCGGCGCCGATGCGCAGCTGGCCGCCGACGAGCAGCTGGACGCGGTCCGGTCGCAGGCGACGATGGCCGGTGCCAGCTTCTCCGCCGTCGTCTCCACGCCGGAGACCTACGTCGTGCCGGCGCAGGGCGAGCAGATCGGCCGCCTGGCCGTGCTCGACCTCGGCGTGAAGGCGTCGACCACGCGCTACCTCGCGCAGCGCGGGTTCGAGGTGCACGTGGTGCCGCAGGACATCACCGCCGCGGCGCTCGAGGAGCTCGCCCCCGACGCGCTCTTCTACTCGAACGGCCCCGGCGACCCGGCCGCGAGCGACGCGCAGGTGTCGCTGCTGCAGGACTCGCTGAAGACCGGCCGTCCGTTCTTCGGCATCTGCTTCGGCAACCAGCTGCTCGGCCGCGCCCTCGGCTTCGGCACCTACAAGCTGCCGTTCGGCCACCGCGGCATCAACCAGCCGGTGCTCGACACGACCACGGGCAAGGTGGAGATCACGAGCCAGAACCACGGCTTCGCGGTCGACGCGCCCCTCGGCGAGGTCCTCGAGTCGCCGGCCGGCTTCGGTCGGGTCGAGGTCTCGCACTACTCCCTGAACGACCAGGTCGTCGAGGGGCTCCGTGCGCTCGACGTCCCCGCGTTCAGCGTCCAGTACCACCCCGAGGCGGCGGCGGGCCCGCACGACTCCATGTACCTCTTCGACCGGTTCGCGGACCTGGTGCGCGCGCGTCGCGACGGAACGCCGCTCGACGCGGCCACCGCCGACGCCACGACCCCCGCAGCAGACATCACCAAGGAAGCGAACTGATGCCCAAGCGCGCAGACATCAACTCCGTCCTCGTCATCGGTTCCGGCCCGATCGTCATCGGGCAGGCCGCCGAGTTCGACTACTCCGGCACCCAGGCGTGCCGCGTCCTCCGTGCCGAGGGCGTCCGCGTGATCCTCGTGAACCCGAACCCGGCGACGATCATGACCGACCCGGACTTCGCCGACGCGACCTACATCGAGCCGATCACGAGCGCCTCGCTCGAGGAGATCATCAAGATCGAGCAGCCGGACGCCGTGCTGCCCACCCTCGGCGGACAGACCGCCCTGAACGCCGCGATCAAGCTCGACGCCGAGGGCGTCCTCGACAAGTACGGCGTCGAGCTCATCGGCGCGAAGGTCGACGCCATCCAGCGCGGTGAGGACCGGCAGCTCTTCAAGGAGCTCGTCCTCGAGTCCGGCGCCGACGTCGCCCGGAGCCACATCGCGCACACCCTGGAAGAGGCGAAGGAGTTCGCCGCCGACCTCGGCTACCCGCTCGTCGTCCGCCCGTCCTTCACCATGGGCGGCCTCGGCTCCGGCTTCGCGTACAACGAGGAAGAACTCGTCCGCTTCGTCGGCGACGGGTTGCAGTCGAGCCCGACGACCGAGGTACTGCTCGAGGAGTCGATCCTCGGCTGGAAGGAGTACGAGCTCGAGCTGATGCGGGACAACTTCGACAACACGGTCGTCATCTGCTCGATCGAGAACGTCGACCCGGTCGGTGTGCACACGGGTGACTCGATCACCGTCGCCCCGGCGCTGACGCTGACCGACCGCGAGTACCAGAACATGCGGAACATCGGCATCGACATCATCCGTCGTGTCGGGGTCGACACCGGCGGCTGCAACATCCAGTTCGCCGTCGACCCGTCGAACGGCCGCCTCATCGTCATCGAGATGAACCCCCGCGTGTCCCGTTCGTCGGCGCTTGCGTCGAAGGCGACGGGCTTCCCGATCGCCAAGATCGCCGCGAAGCTCGCCATCGGGTACCGCCTCGACGAGATCGAGAACGACATCACCCGGGTCACCCCGGCGAGCTTCGAGCCGACGCTGGACTACGTGGTCGTGAAGACCCCTCGCTTCGCGTTCGAGAAGTTCCCGGCCGCCGACGCCACGCTGACCACGACCATGAAGAGCGTCGGCGAGGCGATGGCGATCGGCCGCAACTACGCGACGGCGTTGCAGAAGTCCCTGCGGTCGCTCGAGAAGCGCGGTTCGAGCTTCCACTGGGACGTCCCGGCCGCCGAGCTCGACAAGGACGCCCTGCTGGCAAAGTCGACCGTCCCGACCGACGGCCGGATCGTCACCGTGCAGCAGGCGCTCGTCGCCGGTGCCACCGCGGACGAGGTGTTCGAGGCCACGAAGATCGACCCGTGGTTCATCGACCAGATCGTCCTCATCAACGAGGTCGCGGCCGAGGTCCGGGCAGCGGAGACGCTCGACGCCGACACGCTCCGGTGGGCGAAGGAGCACGGCTTCAGCGACGTCCAGATCGCGAGCCTCCGGGGGATCAGCGAGCAGGACGCCCGCGACGCCCGGCACGCGATGGGCATCCGGCCGGTCTTCAAGACCGTCGACACCTGCGCCGGCGAGTTCCCGGCCCTGACGCCGTACCACTACTCGTCGTACGACGCCGAGACCGAGGTCGCCCCGAGCGACCGCAAGAAGGTCGTCATCCTCGGCTCCGGCCCGAACCGCATCGGCCAGGGCGTGGAGTTCGACTACTCCTGCGTGCACGCGTCCTTCGCGCTGAGCGACGCCGGGTTCGAGACCATCATGATCAACTGCAACCCGGAGACGGTCTCCACCGACTACGACACTTCCGACCGGCTGTACTTCGAACCGCTGACCACCGAGGACGTCCTCGAGGTCATCGAGGCCGAGGCGGCGTCCGGCGACCTGGTCGGCGTGGTCGTGCAGCTCGGGGGCCAGACGGCCCTCGGACTCGCGAAGCCGCTCGAGGCCGCAGGCATCCCGATCCTCGGCACCAGCCCGACGGCGATCGACTCGGCCGAGGAGCGCGGGCAGTTCTCCGTGATCCTCGACGAGGCCGGCCTGCTCGCACCGCGCAACGGCACGGCGCACGACCTCGCCAGCGCGACGGCGGTCGCCGAGGAGATCGGGTACCCCGTCCTCGTCCGTCCGTCCTTCGTGCTCGGTGGCCGCGGCATGGAGATCGTCTACGACACCGCCACGCTCGTCGACTACTTCGACCGGATGGCCGACCAGGCGATCATCGGCCCGGACCTCCCGCTGCTCGTCGACCGGTTCCTCGACGACGCGGTGGAGATCGACGTCGACGCGCTGTACGACGGCGAGCGGATCTACATCGGCGGCATCATGGAGCACCTCGAAGAGGCCGGCATCCACTCCGGCGACTCCGCCTGCACCCTCCCGCCGGTCGGCCTCGGCCGCGCCGAGATCCAGGGCGTCGTCGACGCGACCGAGAAGATCGCCCGCGGCATCGGCGTCCAGGGCCTGCTCAACGTGCAGTTCGCGATCGGTGCCGGCGTGCTCTACGTGCTGGAGGCCAACCCGCGCGCCAGCCGCACGGTCCCGTTCGTCTCGAAGGCGCTCGGCATCCCGCTCGCCAAGGCCGCCGCCCGCCTGATGACCGGCACCACGATCGACGCGCTCGTCGACGAGGGCCTCCTGCCCGCCCGGGACGGCGCGTTCGTCCCGATGCAGTCGCCGATCGCCGTGAAGGAGGCCGTACTGCCCTTCCGCCGGTTCCGCACCCACGACGGCCAGGTCGTCGATTCGGTGCTCAGCCCGGAGATGCGGTCCACCGGCGAGGTCATGGGCATCGACCGTGACTTCCCGCGCGCGTTCCTCAAGTCGCAGGAGGCCGCGTACGGCGGGCTGCCGACGAGCGGCACGGTCTTCGTGAGCGTCGCGGACACCGACAAGCGTCAGGTCGTGCTCCCGGTGCACCGACTGCAGCAGCTCGGCTTCACGATCACCGCGACCGAGGGCACCGCCGAGGTGCTGCAGCGCAACGGCATCGAGGTGACGCTCGTCGGCAAGTACAGCGAGGGCGGCGAGAGCGTCGTCGACCTGCTCGCCCGCAACGAGGTCGACATCGTCATCAACACGCCGTCGGGTGCAGCTGGTCGTGCGGACGGGTACGAGATCCGTGCGGCCACGGTCGCGGCGGACAAGCCGCTGTTCACGACGATCGCGCAGCTCGGTGCCGCCGTCGCGGCGATCGAGACGATCGGGTCGCCGCACAGCGTGCGGAGCCTGCAGGACTACGCGCTCGAGCGCGCGACCTGGTGACGGCTGCCACCGTGGCGACGACCCCGACGGGAGGCCCGACCTCCTTCGGCGTCCGGCTCGCGTCCGCCATCGGGTCGCGGTCCGCGCTCTGCGTCGGCATCGACCCCCACGCCGCCACCCTGGCGGCGTGGGGGCTCGGCCGCGACGAACAGGGGCTGACCGCGTTCGGCGCGACCCTCGTGGACGCGGCTGCCGGCCGTGCCGCGATCGTGAAGCCGCAGATCGCGTTCTTCGAGGCGGCGGGGGTCGCGGGCTACCGTGCGCTCGACGCGACGATCCGTCGGGCGCGTGATGCGGGCCTCCTGGTCGTCGCCGACGTGAAGCGCGGCGACATCGGGTCGACGGGGGACGACTACGCGCTCGCGTGGCTGGACCGTGACGGGCCGTTCGCGGCCGACGCGATGACGGTCTCGCCGTACCTCGGGTACGGGTCCCTCGCCGGCACGATCGCGCTGGCGCGGGCGAACGGTGCCGGGGTCTTCGTGCTCGCGGCGACGAGCAACCCCGAGGCCCGCGTGCTGCAGACGGCGGTGCTGGCCGAGGGGCCGCGCGCGGGCCGGAGCGTCGCTGCCGGTATCGTCTTGGACGTGGCAGACGACAACCGCACCGCGGCCGGGCAGCGCGCACGAGTCGCCGACCAGCCCCTCGGCGACGTCGGGCTCGTGCTCGGCGCGACCCTCGACCTCGACGACTTCGGCATCGACGCGACGGCCATCGGTACGTCGCCCGTCCTCGCACCGGGCTTCGGTGCCCAGGGCGCGCGCATCGAGGACCTCCGCGCGCTGTACGGCACCCGTGCCGAGCAGGTGCTCGTGAGCGAGTCCCGCGGGCTGCTCACCGACGGACCCGACGGGGTCGCGGCACTCGTCGCCGACCGCGCCGACCGGATCCGCGCCGCGTTGGGGGCCGCCGCATGACGGCCGACCGTGACGGCCTGCCCGCGCACCGCAACCCGCCGGAGGTCGACCGCGTCGCCGCCGCCCAGGCAGCCGTCGCCGCACGACGCGCCCGGGCAGCCGTGAAGGCCGCGGTCGCGTCGGGGGAGCGCTCCGCACTCGAGGTCTCGCGGCTCGCGTGGTCCGACGCCGAGGCCCCGGCCGAGAAGTCCCTGCGCGTCCGTGACCTCCTGACGAGCCTCTCCGGCATCGGCCCGGCGCGGGCCGAGTCGATCATGGGCGACCTGCGGATCGCGCCGTCGAAGCGCCTCGGCGGTCTCGGCACCCGGCAGCGCTCCGAACTCGCCGACTGGCTGGCCGCCCGCGGTCGGAAGCGCGGCACCTCCAAGCTCGTCGTCCTCGCCGGGCCCACCGCGGTCGGCAAGGGCACCGTCAGCGCCTTCATCCGCGAGCAGTACCCGGACGTCAACCTCAGCGTGTCCGCGACCACCCGCAAGCCCCGCCCCGGCGAGGTCGACGGCGTGCACTACTACTTCGTGGACGACGCCGAGTTCGACCGGATGATCCGCGACCGCGAACTCCTCGAGTGGGCCACCGTGCACAACTCGTACCGGTACGGCACCCCGCGTCCGCCCATCGACCGCGCGCTCGACGCCGGGGACAAGGTCATGCTCGAGATCGACCTGCAGGGCGCCCGCCAGGTCCGCGACGCCATGCCCGAGGCCGTCCTCGTGTTCCTGCTGCCCCCGTCGTGGGAGGAACTGGTGCGCCGACTGATCGGTCGCGGCACCGAATCGGCCGAGGAACAGGCCCGCCGGCTGGACACCGCCAAGGTCGAACTCGCCGCCCAGGACGAGTTCGACGTGCGCATCGTGAACTCCGATGTCGGCACTGCGGCACGCGAGGTCGTAGACTTGTTCACTGCGCCCTAACCGGGCGCGCCTGCGCCCCGCCGGGTGCGACCGATCTTTCCGTCGACAGGAGACACCATGGCCAACCCCCAGGGCATCATCGACCCGCCCATCGACGACCTGCTCGCCAAGGTGGAGTCGAAGTACGCGCTCGTCATCTTCGCCTCCAAGCGTGCGCGCCAGATCAACGACTACTACGCCGACCTGCACGAGGGCTCGCTCTTCGACAACGTCGGCCCGCTGGTCGACTCGACGATCGACGACAAGCCGCTGTCCGTCGCGTTGCACGAGATCAACGAGGACAAGCTCACGGTCACCAAGCAGCAGCAGCCCACCGACTGACCGCGGTGACGAGCAGCAACCTGCGCCTCTTCACGTCCGAGTCGGTGACCGAGGGGCACCCCGACAAGATCTGCGACCAGATCTCGGACACGATCCTCGACGCGCTGCTCACGGTCGACCCGCATGCGCGTGTCGCCGTCGAGACCATGGTCACGACCGGGCTCGTGCACGTCGCCGGCGAGGTCACGACCTCCGGGTACGTCGAGATCCCGAAGCTGGTCCGCGACGTCATCACCGGCATCGGGTACAACTCGTCCGTGGTGTCGTTCGACGGGGCCACCTGCGGCGTCGAGGTGTCGATCGGTGCGCAGTCCCCGGACATCGCCCAGGGCGTCGACGAGTCACTCGACACGCGCTCCGGTGCCGGCGTCGACCCGCTCGACCGCCAGGGTGCCGGCGACCAGGGCATCATGTTCGGCTTCGCCACGAACGAGACCCCGGAGTACATGCCGGTGGCGATCTGGCTGGCGCACCGGCTCGCCGAGCGTCTCGCCGAGGTCCGGAAGACGGGCGTGCTCGACTTCCTGCGCCCGGACGGCAAGACCCAGGTCACGGTCGGGTACGACGGTGTCGTGCCGAGGACGGTGGAGACGGTCGTGCTCTCCACGCAGCACTCGCCGGCCGTCACGCTCGACGAGCTGACCGCTGCCGTCACCGAGCACGTGATCCTCCCCGTCCTCGCCCTGGTCGACCTCGACTCGTCGCACGTCGACGTCATCGTGAACCCGACCGGTCGGTTCGAGATCGGCGGCCCCCAGGGCGACGCCGGCCTCACCGGGCGCAAGGTCATCGTCGACACGTACGGCGGCGCCTCCCGGCACGGCGGTGGCGCCTTCAGCGGCAAGGACCCGTCGAAGGTGGACCGTTCGGCCGCCTACGCACTGCGCTGGGTCGCGAAGAACGCCGTGGCGGCCGGGCTCGCCGACCGCCTCGAGGTCCAGGTCGCGTACGCGATCGGTCGTGCGAAGCCGGTCGGGCTGTACGTCGAGTCGTTCGGCACCGGTCACGTGGACGACGCGACGATCGAGGCCGCGATCCTGCAGGTCTTCGACCTCCGTCCGGCCGCGATCATCCGCGACCTCGACCTGCTCCGCCCGGTCTACGCGCAGACCGCGACGTACGGTCACTTCGGCCGTGAGCTCCCCGGCTTCACCTGGGAGCAGCTCGACCGTGTCGAGGAACTCCGCGCCGCCGCAGGACTCGTCGCCGCAACCGTCTGAGCCACCGCGTGACCACCGTCGCGCGCGTCGTCCTCGACTCGCCCCTCCCGCAGTTGGACCGTCTGTTCGACTACCGGGTGCCGGACGGGCTCGAGGACGACTGCGTGCCGGGGGTCCGGGTGAAGGTGCCGCTCCGGACCGGTGCGCGGATGTCCGACGCGTACGTCGTCGAGATCGTCACGGAGGGCGAGTACCCCGGCGAGCTGAGCTCGATCGAGTCCGTCCTGTCGCCGGTGCCGGTCCTCGCACCGGAGATCTGGACGCTCGCGCGTGCCGTCGCCGACCGTGCCGCTGGTGTTGCGTCCGACGTGCTCCGGCTCGCCGTCCCGACCCGCCAGGTTCGCGCCGAGAAGGCGTGGCTGGCGCGGGACACGTCGTGGTCGCCACCGGCGGTCGAGCCGCCGCCCGTCACCGGCTACGCCGACGGCGTCCTGGAGGCGCTGCTCGCCGACCACGGGCGCGCTGCGGTCGCCGCCGTCCCCCACCCGGTCGCCCTCGGCGACGTGGACGAGCCCGTCTGGGTGCCGGGCTGGGCGGCCACGCTCGCCCAGGCGGCCGCGCACACCGTCGCCGCCGAGCAGTCGGCCGTCATCGCCGTCCCCGACTTCCGTGACGTCACCGACCTCGAGCGGGCCCTCCTCGCGGTGCTGCCGGCCGAACGGGTCGTCCGGTTCGACGCCAAGCAGACGAACGGGCAGCGCGCGAAGGCCCTGCTGCAGGCACGCACCCACGCGGTGGTCGCGATCGGGAACCGCACGGCGGTGTACGCGCCGGCGACCGAGCTCGGCCTCGTCGCGATGTGGGACGACGGCGACGCCTCGTTCACCGAGCCCCGCGCGCCCTACGTGCACACCCGTGACGTCGCACTGGTCCGCGCCGCGCAGTCCGGAGCCGCATTGCTCTTCGTCTCGCACGCGCGGAGCACCGACGTGCAGCGGCTGGTGGAGCTGCACTGGCTGCAGGACGTCACGCCGTACCGGGTGCGGACGCCGAAGGTCATCCCGACCGTGCAGCAGACCGGCGCCGAGGGGTACGCGGCGCAGGCCCGGATCCCGAGTTCCGCGTGGCGTGCCGCACGCGAGGCCAGCCAGCACGGTGCCGTCCTCGTGCAGGTCGCGAGCCCCGGGTTCGGTACCGGCCTGGTGTGCGCGGAGTGCGGCGAGCGGGCGCACTGCCGGATCTGCGGTGGCCCGCTCGGCAGCCCGCACCGGGGCGCGACGCCGCAGTGCCGGTTCTGCGGCGCCCTCGCGGTCGGGTTCCGCTGCCCGACGTGCGGCAACGGCACCGTGAAGCCCGTCGGGCAGGGAGCGCAACGGACCGCCGACGAACTCGGACGCGCCTTCCCCGGCACCCGGATCGTGGTCGCCGACGGCTCACGACCGCTCGACGAGGTCCCCGCGCGTCCGTCGGTCGTCGTCGCGACGCGCGGCGCGGAGCCCTCGGTGCCGGGCGGCTACGCGTGCGTGCTCCTGCTCGACGGCGAACGCATGCTCGCCCGGGAGGGCCTCCGCGTGCAGGAGGACGTCCTGCGGTTCTGGACGAACGCCGCCGCGAAGGGGGCACCGGGTGCCGAGGCGTACCTCGTCGGCATCGGTGGGAAGCTCGCGACCGCGATGGCGCTCTGGCGGCTCGACGGACCGGCGCACGACGAACTCACCGACCGGCGGGAGCTGCACTTCCCGCCGGCGGTCCGGGTGGCGACGTTGACCGGCACGGACGAGGCAGTCACGGCGGCGGTGGAGGCGCTCGACGGCCTCACGGTCGGTCCCGTGCTCGGACCGGTGCCGGTGGAGGACGACGCCCTCCCGGGGACGGTGCGTGCGATCGTGCGCTTCCCGTACGCGCACGGCGCCGAGGTCGCCGCGACCCTGAAGGCCGAGGTGATCCGACGGTCCTCGACACGTCGGGTGCTGCCCGGTGGGAACCGCCGGCGGGCCGCGCCGGCGCTCCGGGTGCGCCTCGACGACGCGGAGCCGTTCAGCGAGGTCTGACCGGGCCCGAACGGGGACCGCAGCCGACGCACCGGAGCCGCGCCGCGCCTCCAGGCCGCGCCGTGCACACGACATGCACGGCCGCAGCGCACGACGTGTGCCAGGCTGGACGACGGCGGTCACGAGCCGCCATGGACACACATCACGCACGACGAGGTGACGCGGATGACGCCGATGCAGGCGCTGTACAAGCCGGACGCTGCTCCGGGACTGATCATGACCGAACGACCGGTGCCGGTCCCGACCGAGGACGAGGTCCTCATCCGGGTGCACCGCACCGGGATCTGCGGTACCGACCTGCACATCCGGCGCTGGGACGACTGGGCGGCCTCCGCGGTGACGGCCCCGCTCGTCCCAGGCCACGAGTTCTTCGGCGAGGTCGTCGAGGTCGGTTCCGCCGTCCGCGACGTCGCCGTGGGGGACCGGGTCTCCGGCGAGGGGCACATCGTGTGCGGCACCTGCCGGAACTGCCGAGCCGGCCGACGCCAGATGTGCATCCGGACGAAGGGCCTCGGCGTGCAGCGCGACGGCGCCTTCGCCGAGTACCTCACGTTGCCCGGCGCGAACGTCTGGGTGCACCACACCGACGTCGACCCCGACGTCGGTGCACTGTTCGACCCGCTCGGCAACGCGGTCCACACGGCGCTCGCGTTCCCCGTCGTGGGCGAGGACGTGCTCGTCACCGGGTGCGGCCCGATCGGGCTGATGGCGATCGCCGTCGCCCGGCACGCGGGCGCCCGGTTCGTCGTCGGCACCGACGTCAGCCCGAACCGACTCACCATGGCGACTGCGATGGGTGCCGACCTCGGGGTGGACGTCAGCGGCGGCGACGGGGTGGCGGCACTCCGCAGCGCCCAGGACCGGCTCGGCATGCGGGAGGGCTTCGACATCGGCTTCGAGATGTCCGGCGCGCCCAGCGCCCTGCCGTCGATGGTCGACACGATGAACCACGGCGGCCGGATCGCGATGCTCGGGCTGCCGACCGGGGAGATCGGGGTCGACTGGGGCAAGGTCGTCACGCACATGCTGACCGTGAAGGGCATCTACGGACGCGAGATGTTCGAGACCTGGCAGACCATGAGCTCGATGCTGCAGACCAGTGCGGTTCTGCGGGACCGCATCGGATCGATCGTCTCGGCGCGGTTCGCGGCAGGGGACTGGGAAGACGCGTTCGCCGCGGCGGCGAGTGCGGACGGCGGCAAGGTCGTCATCGACTGGACGGAGATCTGATGTACGGCGCGATCAAGGACCACCTCACGGCGGAGCTCGCCGGCATCGAGGACGCCGGGCTGACGAAGCGGGAACGCGGCATCGCCGGCCCGCAGCGCGCCGCGATCGAGGCCGACGGCGTCGACCTGCTGAACTTCTGCGCCAACAACTACCTCGGCCTCGCCGACTCCACCGACCTGGTCGACGCGGCGAAGGACGCCCTCGACCGCTGGGGCTACGGCATGGCGAGCGTGCGGTTCATCTGCGGCACGCAGGACCTCCACCTCGACCTGGAGCGCCGGGTCTCCGCGTTCCTCGGCACCGAGGCGACGATCCTCTACTCGTCCTGCTTCGACGCGAACGGCGGCCTGTTCGAGGTCCTCCTCGGCGCCGAGGACGCGATCATCTCCGACGAGTTGAACCACGCCTCGATCATCGACGGGGTCCGCCTGTCGAAGGCGCAGCGGTACCGGTACCGGAACCGCGACGTGGCCGACCTCGAGGCGCAGCTGATCGCCGCACAGGGCGCACGCTTCCGCGCGGTGGTCACCGACGGCGTGTTCTCGATGGACGGGTCGATCGCGCCGCTCGCCGAGATCTGCGACCTCGCCGACCGGTACGACGCGCTCGTCATCGTCGACGACTCGCACGCCGTCGGGTTCATCGGCGAGCACGGTCGGGGCACCCCGGAGCTGTGCGGCGTCGCGGACCGGGTCGACGTGTACACGGGCACGTTCGGCAAGGCGCTCGGCGGGGCGTCGGGCGGGTACGTGGCGGCGCGGCAGGAGATCGTCGACCTGCTGCGGCAGCGCTCGCGTCCCTACCTGTTCTCGAACTCGCTCGCGCCGGTGATCGCCGCGGGCACCGTGGCCGCCCTCGACCTCATCGAGCGCTCGGACGACGCCCGTGCCCGGTTGCGGTCGAACGCTGCGCTGTTCCGGTCGCTCATGACCGACGCCGGCTTCGAGCTGCTGCCCGGCGAGCACCCGATCGTCCCCGTGATGTTCCACGACGCCGCACTGACCGCCCGGATCGCGGACGAGATGCAGACGCGCGGGATCTACGTCACCGCGTTCAGCTACCCGGTCGTCCCGAAGGGCAGGGCGCGGATCCGCGTGCAGCTGTCGGCGGCGCACTCCGAGGAGCAGGTCCGGCGGTGCGTGACGGCCTTCACCGAAGCACGGGACGCCTCGGTCACGCAGCGCTGACGGGGCGGGGGCGCTCGCGCGGGAAGACCACGCCGAGCGCCACCATCCCGATCGCCAGCACCAGGTGCAGCCAGTTGTCCGCCCAGTTCAGCGGCACGAAGTTCGCGCCGAAGGAGTGTCCGGCGGTGAAGAGGCCGTACACCCAGAGCACGAAGTAGACCACCCCGCCGAGCACGAGGTACATCCGGGACCCGGTGGGGTACCGCGCCGCCACCAGGCCGACGACGCCGAACAGCAGGTGCACGACGTTGTGCAGCACGGACACCTGGAACAGGCCGAGCAGCATCGCCATCGAGCCGTGCCCGGCGCCGGCGAGGTCACCCGTGGTCAGCCCGGGGACGAACCCGGCGATGCCGACGAGCAGGAACACGACCCCGACGAGGAGCGCGAGCTTCTGGATGCTCGAGCCCGCGTAGCGGTCGGTGGCGGTGGTGACGTCGGACATGGTGGGACCCCTTCGTTCGGCTGCGGGCGACGGTACCCATGTCCGCCCCGGTCGTCCGGCTGCTGCGTACATGGGAGGATCGAACCCATGCGTCTCGTCGTCGCCGGCAGCCCCGCTGCGGCCGTCCCCACCCTCCGCCGCCTCGCGGCGTCCGAGCACGAGATCGCCGCGGTGCTCACCCGTCCGGCGACCCCGCAGGGCCGGAAGCGCGTGCTCACCCCGACGCCCGTCGCCCAGGTCGCCGAGGAGCTCGGCCTCCCGGTGATCGAGGCGTCCCGGGTCGACGACGACGTCACCGCCCGCATCGCGGACCTCCGGGTCGACCTCGGCGTCATCGTCGCGTACGGCGCGTTGCTCCGTCGCGCCGCGCTCGACGCTCCGCGGCTCGGCTGGGTCAACCTGCACTTCTCGGA
The DNA here is from genome assembly GCF_051903265.1 of Curtobacterium sp. SP.BCo. Classification (GTDB taxonomy): domain Bacteria; phylum Actinomycetota; class Actinomycetes; order Actinomycetales; family Microbacteriaceae; genus Curtobacterium. The sequence continues at coordinate 2,553,662 of NZ_CP194337.1, read as the reverse complement.
CCTGCCGCAGTACCGCGGCGCGGCACCGGTCCAGCGCGCGGTGATGGCCGGCGACACCCGGACCGCCGCGACGGTGTTCCAGCTCGTCGAGGCGCTCGACGCCGGCCCGGTGTACGCGAGCGACCCGTTCGACATCGACCCGGAGGCCGCCTCGGGCGAGGTCCTCGCCGCGATGGCCGAGACCGGCGCCGAGACGGTCGCCCGAGTCGTCGACGGTCTCGCGGCCGGCACGGCCGTCGCCAGCGAGCAGGTCGGCGAACCGACCCTCGCCCCGAAGCTCACCATCGACGACGGCCGGATCGACTTCGCCGCGCCGGCCGCCGTCGTGCACGCCCACCTGCGCGGGGTCACCCCCGAGCCCGGCGCGTACGCCCACCTCGGCGAGACGCGCGTGAAGCTGCTCCGCAGCGCCAGACTGCCGGGAGGCACGACAGACCCCGTCCCGTCGCTCGCCCCCGGCGCGCTCACGGTCCAGGGCCGCCGGCTGCTCGTCGGGACCGCCGACGCACCGCTCGTGCTCACCGAGGTGCAGCCCGCCGGCAAGAAGCCGATGGACGCCGCCGCGTGGGCACGTGGCCTCGGCGAGCTGGACGGGAAGGTCCTGGCGTGAGCGGCGCGGGCACCGGGCAGCGCCGGAACCACGGCCCCCGGCAGACGAGCGCACGTCGGGTCGCCTTCGACGTGCTCCGTGCCGTCCAGGTCGACGACGCCTACGCGAACCTCCTGCTGCCGACGCGCATCCGTCGCGCCGGACTCTCGGCGCGGGACGCCGCGTTCGCCACCGAGCTGACGTACGGCTCCATCCGGATGCTCGGCCGCTACGACGCGATCGTGGCGCTCGCCTCCGGTCGCCGGATCGACGACATCGAGTCCGACGTGCTCGACGTCATGCGCCTCGGCGCCCACCAGCTGCTCGGCATGCGCACCCCGACGCACGCCGCCGTGTCGGCCACGGTCGAGCTCGCCCGCGAGGTCGGCGCCCACCGCGCCACCGGCTTCGTCAACGCCGTGCTGCGCAAGGTCGGGGCCCGCACCGACGACGAGTGGGACGCCCTCATCACCGAGGGCCGCGGGGGCGACGCCCTGCTCGCCGCCCGGTGGTCGCACCCGGTGTGGGTCGTCTCCGCGCTCCGTGACGCCCTCGCCGCCGAACGCTCGCGCGACGAGCTCGCGGCCCTGCTCGCCGCCGACAACGTCGCACCGCGCGTGCAACTCGCCGCGTTGCCCGGTCTCGCCACCGGAGCGGACGTGGCGGCCGCGGAACGCCATGCCGCCGCACGGGCCGACGTGACCGACGACGAGGACGCACCCGTCGGGGACACCGAGCCGGCCGACCCGGCGGCGGAGGTCGACGTCGACACGGAGGCCGCGCCTCCCGGCCCCGACGGCGACCACGAGCCGGACCTGCCGGTCTCGCCGGTCGGCATCCGCGGGATCAGCGGCGACCCGGCCCGCGTGCCGGGCGTCACCGCCGGGCGCCTCCGCGTGCAGGACGAGGGCTCGCAGCTCGCCGCCTTGGCGCTCAGCCGGTCGTCCGAGGTGCGTCCGGGGGAGCGCTGGCTCGACATGTGCGCCGGACCCGGTGGCAAGGCCGCGCTCCTCGCGGCGGAAGCCGCACGCACCGGCGCGTCCCTGGTGGCGAACGAGCTGGTGCCGGCGCGGGCCGGTCTGGTGCGGAAGGCCCTCGCGGGCTTCGACGACACCGTGACCGTCGTGCAGGGCGACGGCCGGCGCTACGGCCACGACGGCGCGGGCACCACGTTCGACCGCATCCTCCTCGACGCCCCCTGCACCGGGCTCGGCGCGCTCCGGCGCCGCCCGGAGGCCCGCTGGCGGAAGCAGCCCGCGGACGTCCCGGAGCTCGCCGCGCTGCAGGCCGAACTGCTCGACGCCGCGGTGCGGGTGCTCGCGCCCGGTGGGACCCTGGCGTACGTCACGTGTTCACCGCACCTGGCGGAGACGCGCGGGCAGGTCGACGCGCTGATGGCACGGCACGGGGGAGTGCTCGAACAGCTCGACACCGCCGGGGTGGTGCGCGCCGTCGCCGCGCGGGACCCGCAGGTCGCGGACGGCAAGACCGTGCAGCTCTGGCCGCACCGGATCGGCACCGACGCGATGTTCATCGCGCTGTTCCGCCGCACCGCGTGACGCGGTGCCCGGGTCACGTGCCCTGATGCCGAGTCTCGGGCTGAGCGACAGTTCTCGCGCCGAGGGGCCCGAGGACGGTCGCCGGCGCCGAGTCTCGGGCACCCTGGCCCGAGTCTCGGGCACCCTGGCCCGAGTCTCGGGCACCCTGGCCCGGGTCTCGGGGCACCACGGACGCGCCGATAGGCTTGCCCGGTGACGATCCGCATCTCGCCGAGCATCCTGTCTGCCGACTTCGCGAACCTCGAGCGCGAGCTCCACCGCATCGAGACCGCCGACCTGGTGCACGTCGACGTGATGGACAACCACTTCGTGCCGAACCTCACGCTGGGCCTGCCGATCGTGCAACGCCTGCAGGAGGTCTCCCCGGTGCCGCTCGACGTCCACCTGATGATCACGAACGCGGACACCGAGGCGCCGAAGTACGCCGAGACGGGCGCATCGAGCGTGACGTTCCACTTCGAGGCTGCGGACGACCCGGTGGCGACCGCTGCGGCGATCCGGTCGAACGGAGCCCGCGCGGCCGTCGCCGTGAAGCCCGGCACCCCGATCACGCAGGTCCTGCACCACCTCGACGCCTACGACATGATCCTGCTCATGACGGTGGAGCCGGGCTTCGGCGGCCAGTCGTTCATGCCGTCGGTGATGCCCAAGCTCGCCGACGCGCGGGCGGCCGTCGACGCCTCCGGACTCGACGTGTGGCTCGAGGTCGACGGCGGCATCGCGGTCGACACCGTGCCCGAAGCGGTGCGCAGCGGTGCCGACACGCTCGTGGCGGGGTCGGCCGTGTACGGCGGCGAGCCGGCCGAGCGCATCGCCGACCTCCGTGCCGCGGCAGCGCAGGCGCGTTCGTGAGCACCCGTCCGGACGGTACGGCGGACTCGACGGCCGAGGACGGTAGCCTGGTCGGCGTGAAGACGTTCGACGACCTGTTCCAGGAGCTCACCGAGAAGGCGCGCACGCGCCCCGAGGGCTCCGGCACCGTCGCCGAACTGGACGCCGGCGTGCACCAGATCGGCAAGAAGATCGTGGAAGAGGCAGCCGAGGTCTGGATGGCGGCCGAGTACGAGGGCGACGAGCGCACCTCGGAGGAGATCTCGCAGCTCGTGTACCACCTGCAGGTGCTCATGATCGCGAAGGGCCTCACCCCGGCGGACGTCTGGCGACATCTGTAGGAAGGCGCGTCCTGCGCCGGCCCAGACCGTCCCGGACCACTCCCACAGAAAGCAGACCACCTGATGCTCCGCATCGCCGTGCCCAACAAGGGCTCCCTCTCCGAGACCGCTTCCGAGATGCTGCGGGAGGCCGGGTACGCCGGTCGCCGCGACCCGAAGGCCCTCCACCTGCTCGACGAGCGCAACGGGGTGGAGTTCTTCTTCCTCCGTCCGCGTGACATCGCCACCTACGTCGGCTCGGGCGCGCTCGACGTCGGCATCACCGGCCGCGACCTGCTGCTCGACTCCGGGTCCGCCGCGCACGAGGTCGACGCGCTCGGGTTCGCCGACTCGACGTTCCGGTTCGCCGGGACCCCCGGACGGTTCAGCACCCTGCAGGACCTCGACGGCGTGCGGGTGGCGACGAGCTACCCGGGCCTCGTCGGGGACTTCCTGGCGAAGCACGGGGTCACCGCGACCCTCGTGAAGCTCGACGGCGCGGTCGAGAGCGCCGTGCGCCTCGGTGTCGCCGACGCCGTCGCCGACGTGGTGTCCACCGGCAGCACGCTCCGCCAGGCCGGCCTGGAGATCTTCGGCCCGGTCATCCTCGAGTCGACCGCGCTCCTGGTCTCGACCGACGAGACGATCCCGGGCATCGACGTGCTCCGTCGTCGGCTGCAGGGCGTGCTCGTCGCCCGCGGCTACGTGATGCTCGACTACGACATCCCGACCGCGCTCCTCGAGCAGGCCACCGCCGTGGCGTCCGGCATCGAGTCGCCGACCGTCTCGCCGCTGCACGGTCGCGACTGGTCGGCGGTGCGCGTGATGATCCCGCGCGAGGACGCGAACCTCATCATGGACGCGCTGTACGACCTCGGCGCCCGCGCCATCCTCGTCAGCCCGATCCACGCAGCACGGCTGTGAGCGGGGTCTCCGTCCGGGTCATCCCCTGCCTGGACGTCCAGGGCGGCCGGGTCGTCAAGGGTGTGAACTTCCTCGACCTGCAGGACGCCGGTGACCCGGTGGAGCTCGCGGCCCGCTACTACGAGCAGGGTGCGGACGAGCTGACCTTCCTCGACGTCGGCGCGACGGTCGAGAACCGCGCGACGATGTACGACACCGTGACCCGCACGGCGGAGCAGGTCTTCATCCCGCTCACGGTCGGCGGTGGCGTGCGCAGCGTCGACGACGTGTCGCGGCTGCAGCAGTGCGGCGCGGACAAGATCGGTGTGAACAGTGCGGCGATCGCCCGGCCGGAACTCGTCGGCGAGATCGCGGACCGGTTCGGCGCGCAGGCCGTCGTGCTCTCCCTCGACGTCAAGCGGTCCGAGCGGATGCCGTCCGGGTTCGTCGTCACGACGCACGGCGGTCGGACCGAGTCCGACCTCGACGCGATCGCCTGGGCCCGCGAGGCCGTCGAACGCGGCGCGGGGGAGCTGCTCGTCAACTCCATCGACGCCGACGGCACGAAGAACGGGTTCGACCTCGAGCTCGTCGCCGCGGTCCGTGCGGTCTCCTCGGTGCCGGTCATCGCGTCGGGAGGCGCGGGTCGTCTCGAGCACTTCGCCCCGGCCGTCGAGTCGGGTGCGGACGCGGTCCTCGCGGCGAGCGTCTTCCACCGTGGCGAACTGACCATCGGTGACGTCAAGGCCGCGCTGCGCGCGTCCGGGCACGCCGTACGCTAGGAGTCTCATGACCGACAGCACCAGCACCAGCACGGACGCGGTCCTCGACCGCGCGCGGTTCGGTGCGGACGGGCTGCTCCCGGCCATCGTGCAGGAGGAATCGTCGAAGGACGTCCTCATGCTCGGCTACATGGACCGCGAAGCCCTCCGCCGCACCCTCACCGAGGGACGGGTTACCTTCTGGTCCCGCTCCCGCAACGAGTACTGGCGCAAGGGCGACACCTCGGGGCACGCGCAGTACGTGCGCGGTGCGGCGTTCGACTGCGATGCCGACACGCTCCTCGTGACCGTCGAGCAGGTCGGCGCCGCGTGCCACACGGGCGCGCACCGTTGCTTCGACGTCGACCCCCTCGAGCCGGTGACGGCGTCCGCGCCGACGGACGCGACCGCGTCCGCTCCGGTGACCGAGGCCGTGGAGGCGACCCGATGACCACGGCGACGCTCTCCGACCAGCCGCACACGACCTCCCGGCCGGAGTTCGACGCCCTGCTGGGCGACCACCGCGTCGTCCCGGTCGTGCGTGCGCTCTACGCGGACAGCGAGACGCCGGTGGGTGTCTACCGCAAGCTCGCGGACGGCCGTCCCGGCACCTTCCTGCTCGAGTCCGCCGGCCAGGGCGGCCTGTGGTCGCGCTGGTCCTTCGTCGGCGTGCGCAGCTTCGGCGTGCTCACGCAGGACGGCGACCGTGCTGCGTGGATCGACACCGGCATCCCGGCGTCCCGAGCCGTCGACTCGCTCGACGGCGAACCGCTCGAGGTCCTGGCCCGGCTGCACGAGCGGTGGGCGACCCCGCGCATCCCGGGCACCCCGCCGCTCGTCGGCGGCACCGTCGGGTTCATCGGGTGGGAGGCCGTGCGGCAGCTCGAGCACCTGCCCAACGTGCCCCCGGCCGACTTCGACGTGCCCGGTCAGGCGCTGGCGTTCGTCTCCGAGCTCGCAGCGCTCGACCACCGCACCGGTCTCGTCCTGCTCGTCGCGAGCGTGCTGAACGACGGCACCGACGACGTCGACACGCTCTGGTCCGACGCGCAGGCCCGCCTGGACCGGATGCAGGCCGACCTCGTCGCGCCGAGCATCGCGACCGTGGCCGAGGCGTTCGACATCGCCGAGCCCACCCCGACGCACCGGTCGACCCCGGCCGAGTACCAGGCGTCGGTCGTGCGGTCGAAGGACTTCATCCGCGACGGCGACGTCTTCCAGGTCGTCATCTCGCAGCGGTTCGACCACGAGGTCACGGCCGACCCGCTCGACGTCTACCGCGTGCTGCGGACGCTCAACCCGAGCCCGTACATGTACTTCCTGTCGCTCGCGGACACCGAGGACCAGCCGTTCTGGATCGTCGGCGCCTCGCCGGAGGCCCTCGTGAAGGTGCAGGCCGGCCGGGCGATCACGCACCCGATCGCCGGTTCCCGTCCGCGCGGCGCCACGCCGGAAGAGGACGTCCGGCTCGGCGAGGACCTGCTCGAGGACCCGAAGGAGCGCGCCGAGCACCTGATGCTCGTCGACCTCTCGCGCAACGACCTCCAGAAGGTCTGCGAGCCCGGGACCGTCGCGGTGACCGAGTTCATGACGGTCGAGCGGTTCAGCCACATCATGCACCTGGTGTCGAGTGTCGAGGGTGCGGTCCGCCCGGACGCCTCGGCGATCGACGTGTTCCGCGCGACGTTCCCGGCGGGCACGCTCTCGGGCGCACCGAAGCCGCGGGCGCTGGAGATCATCGACGAGCTCGAACCCGCGAGGCGCGGCGCCTACGCCGGTGTCGTCGGCTACTTCGACTTCGCCGGTGACGCCGACCTGGCGATCGCGATCCGCACGGCGCTCATCAAGGACGGCGTCGCACGGGTGCAGGCCGGCGCCGGCCTCGTCGCGGACTCCGACCCGGAGACCGAGCACGTCGAGGCCGTGAACAAGGCGGCAGCCCCGCTGCGCGCCGTCGCGACGGCGAACCGGATGCGCGAGGTCCGGTCGTGAACGCGCGCCGATCCCGACCGCTCGTCGTCGTCGCCGGGCTCGCCGTCGCCGGCATCATCATGCTGTCGTGGACGCAGACGTGGTTCACGGTGCACCTGCACGCCGGGGCGGCGGTCACCGCGAAGGTCGACGCCGACGGCGCGGCCGCGGTGCCGCAGTACACGGCCCTGGCGATCGCGAGCCTCGCGCTGTTCCTCGCGATGACGATCGCGGGCCGGGTGGTCCGGGTCGTCCTCGCATGTGTCGAGATCCTGCTCGGGCTCGGCGTGGTCGTGTCCGGCATCTCCGCCCTCACCGACCCGGTCGCGGCGTCGAAGGGCGCCGTCGGCGAGGTCGCCGGCGTGAGCGACCTGTCGGCGGTCCGTCGGGTGGTCGCCGACGTCGACGTCTCGGCCTGGCCGGCCGTCGGCATCGCGGGCGGCGTGCTCGCCGTGCTGCTCGGCGTGGTCGTGCTGTTCGTCCAGCGCGCGTGGCCCGGACCCAGCCGGAAGTACGGCGCGGCGACCGCCGGCGCAGCTGCGGAAGCGCGCGCCGCCGCCCCCGTGGAGCGGGATGCCGTCGTCGACTGGGACGACCTCAGCGCGGGTGTCGACCCGACCGCGGCCGACGCCGCCGAGGACGACGCGCACACCGGCCCGGGTGCCGGACACGACGTGGCGCACACCGGCCCGGGTGCCGGTGCATCCGGGGACGACCCGGTAGGATCGACGGGACGCCGGTCGAACGACGGCGCCGGAACAGAAGGAGCACCGTGAGCAACACTGAGCCCGCAGAACTCGGCGAAGGCCACTCGCCGGCAGCCTGGACCGCCGTCGTGATCATGTTGATCGGATTCGCGGCCGGCACGCTGTTCTTCTGGTTCGACATCCCCGCGGGCGTCTGGGCCTCCGCGGTCGTCGTGCTCGTCGGGCTCATCGTCGGCGCCGTGATGGCGAAGGCGGGCTACGGCGTGAACGGCCCCAAGTTCGTCCCCAAGCACCACTCCGAGTAGGTCCGGCATGCCGAACGTGCTCGAGACCCTCGTCGCGGGCGCGCTCGAGGACGCCGCGGCGCGTCGCGTCGACCGTCCGTACTCGGACGTCGAACGCGACCTCGACCGTGTCGCGTCCCCGCTCGACGCGCTCGAGTTCCTGGCGCCCGGTGACCGGGTGAAGATCCTCGCCGAGGTCAAGCGTGCGAGTCCGTCCCGCGGTTCGATGGCCCCGATCGAGGACCCGGCGTCCCTCGCGGCCGACTACGAGCGGGGCGGCGCGTCGACCATCAGCGTCCTGACCGAGGGCCGGAAGTTCCTCGGCAGCCTCGCCGACCTCGAGGCCGTCAAGGCACGGGTGGGCGTGCCGGTGCTGCGCAAGGACTTCATCGCCGACCCGTACCAGGTGGTCGAGGCGCGGGCAGCGGGCGCGGACGTCGTGCTCCTCATCGTCGCGGCGCTCGAGCAGCAGCAGCTGGTCGAGCTCCACACCCTGGCCGAGGAGCTCGGCATGCGGGTCCTGGTCGAGGCGCACTCCGCCGACGAGGTCTCCCGTGGCCTCGACGCCGGCGCGCGCATCCTCGGCGTGAACGCCCGCGACCTGACCGACTTCTCGCTCGACCGTGACCTCTTCGGCTCGCTCGCGGACCGCATCCCCGACGGGGTCGTCCGTGTCGCCGAGTCCGCCGTCGCCGGTCCCGCCGACGTCGCGCACTACCGTTCCGCGGGTGCCGACGTCGTCCTGGTGGGGGAGGCGCTCGTGACGGGCGACGACCCCGCCGCCACTCTCGCGTCGTTCATCGCAGCCGCCGACCGCGGCTGACGACGGCGCCCATCCCAGCCCGGTCCGCCGGGCTCGTCCCAGCCCGCTCCGGCGGGCGTGTTCCGGGAGACCCATCGTGACCTCACTCCGTGACCTGCACGGGCCGTACTTCGGCGACTTCGGCGGGCGGTTCGTCCCCGAGTCGCTGGTCCTCGCGCTCGACGAACTCGAAGCGGCCTTCCGCGAGGCCTGGGCCGACCCGGCGTTCCGGCAGGAGCTGGACGACCTCCAGCGCGACTACACCGGCCGGCCGTCGATCATCACCGAGGTGCCCCGGTTCGCCAAGCACGCCGGCGGCGCCCGGATCATCCTCAAGCGCGAGGACCTCAACCACACCGGCTCGCACAAGATCAACAACGTGCTCGGGCAGGCGCTCGTGGCAAAGCGGCTCGGGAAGACCCGGCTCATCGCCGAGACCGGTGCCGGCCAGCACGGTGTCGCCACCGCGACCGCCGCGGCGCTGTTCGGCATGGACTGCGTCGTCTACATGGGGGCGGTCGACACCGAGCGCCAGGCCCTCAACGTCGCCCGGATGCGTTTGCTGGGCGCCGAGGTGATCCCGGTCGAGACCGGTTCGCGCACGCTGAAGGACGCCATCAACGACGCGCTGCGCGACTGGGTCGCGAACGTCGACTCGACGCACTACCTGCTCGGCACGGTCGCCGGTCCCCACCCGTTCCCGGAGATGGTCCGCGAGTTCCACAAGGTCATCGGGGCGGAAGCCCGCCAGCAGGTCCTCGACAAGGTCGGTCGCCTGCCCGACGCCGTCGCCGCGTGCGTCGGCGGTGGCTCGAACGCGATGGGCATCTTCGAGGCGTTCCTCGACGACGAGTCGGTGAAGCTCTACGGCTTCGAGGCAGGCGGCGACGGCATCGAGACCGGTCGGCACGCCGCGAGCATCTCGCTCGGGCGCACCGGCGTGCTGCAGGGCACGAAGTCGTACCTGATGCAGGACGAGGACGGCCAGACCATCGAGAGCCACAGCATCTCGGCGGGCCTCGACTACCCGAGCGTCGGCCCGGAGCACGCGTACCTCGCGTCGATCGGTCGCGCCACCTACGAGCCGATCACCGACGACGAGGCGATGGAGGCCTTCCGGCTCCTCAGCCGCACCGAGGGGATCCTGCCCGCCATCGAGTCGTCGCACGCCCTGGCCGGCGCGATCAAGCTCGGCAAGGAGCTCGGTCCCGACGGCGTCATCCTGGTGAACCTCTCCGGACGTGGCGACAAGGACGTGGCGTCCGCCAGCCGCTACTTCGGGGTCCTCGACGAGAACGCGGTGCAGCTGTGAACACGGACGAACGCACGACGGGCCGATCCGTCGCGACCACCATCGACACGGCGAACGCCGAGCGCGCCGGGGCCGTCATCGGCTACCTGCCCGCCGGTTACCCCGACGTGCAGACGAGCGTCGACGCCGCGGTGGCCCTCGCCGAGAACGGCGTCGACGTCATCGAGCTCGGACTGCCGTACTCCGACCCCGTGATGGACGGCCCGGTCATCCAGCGCGCCGCCGAGGAGAGCCTGGCGAACGGCTTCCGGGTCGCGCAGGTGTTCGATGCCGTGCACCAGATCACCGAGCGCGCCGACGTCCCGGTGCTCGTGATGACCTACTGGAACCCGGTGCTCCGGTACGGGGTCGAGCGGTTCGCCGACGACCTCGTCGCCGCCGGCGCCGCCGGGCTCATCACGCCGGACCTGATCCCGGACGAGGGCACCGAGTGGATCCGTGAGTCCGAGCGCACCGGTCTCGACCGGGTGTTCCTCGCGGCGCCGTCGTCGTCGGACGTCCGCATGCAGCAGGCGGTCGACTCCAGCCGCGGGTTCGTCTACGCGGTCTCCACGATGGGCGTCACGGGCGCGCGCGTCGGCGTCGACGCGGCAGCCCGCACCGTGGTGTCACGCCTCCGTGACGCCGGTGTCGCGCGGACCTGCGTCGGCCTCGGCATCTCGACGGCCGACCAGGTCGGCGAGGTCCTCGAGTACGCCGACGGTGCCATCGTCGGCTCCGCCTTCGTGCGCGCCCTCGCCGACCTCGGGGTGCAGGGCGTGGCCGACCGCGCTGCGGACCTCACCTCCGGCGCGCAGCGCCGCTGACCGTCGGACAGGAGGCACGGTGTCGGTGAGTCGACCGGCTCACCCGCACCGCGCCTCCAGTCCGACCTCCATGGTCACAGTTCCCACAGGACCGCTCCCACGGTTCCTGACGGACGCGCGTCCCGCGCTACAGTGAGCGGGGCCGACGCGACGTCGGCACCGCGCCCAGCCAGTACCGAAAGGCGACAGCACCTCCATGCCCCTCCTGAGCATCCCGAGCCCGAGCACCGCCTGGCAGTACTTCGACCTCACGGCCTGGCTGCGCGACGTGTTCGGCTGGTCGCTGCCCCTCGACTTCCGCATCCACGCCTACGCGATCTGCATCCTCCTCGGGATCGTCGCGGCGGTCGTGCTCGCCAACCGTCGCCTCAACGCGCGCGGCGTCGAGCGGTGGATCATCATCGACATCGCGATCTGGGCGGTGCCGGCCGGCATCATCGGCGGGCGCCTGTTCCACGTGTTCACGCACGTCAGCGACTACTTCGGTCCGGGCCGCGACCCGCTGTCCTTCCTCTACGTCTGGGAGGGCGGGCTCGCCATCTTCGGCGCGCTGATCCTCGGTTCCGTCGGCGCCTGGATCGGCTGCCGCCAGGTCGGTCTGCGCTTCACCGCCTTCATCGACGCCGTCGTGCCGGGCGTCCTGCTCGCCCAGGCCTTCGGCCGTCTCGGCAACTACTTCAACCACGAGCTGTTCGGCATGCCGACCAGCCTGCCGTGGGGTCTGCAGATCGAGTCGTCGAACGCAGCGTTCCCGAAGGGCCTGCCCGAGGGCACGCTGTTCCACCCGACGTTCCTCTACGAGATCATCTGGAACGTCGTCGGCGTCGTCGTGATCCTGCTGCTCGACAAGAAGTTCCGCCTGCAGTGGGGCAAGGTCCTGTCGCTCTACCTCATCTGGTACGGCGTCGGCCGCTCGGTGCTCGAGTCCATCCGCGTCGACACGAGCGAGACGTTCTTCGGCATCCGGACGAACGTGTGGATGTCGTTCGCGGCGATCCTGCTCGGCATCGTCATCTTCCTGGTCCAGTCGAAGCGGCACACCGGCAACGAGCCGAGCCCGTACCTGCCCGGTCGCGAGCCGCGCTCGAAGTCGGATGTAGACTCGGACGACACCTGGTCGGAGGACGACGGCGACGCTCCGGCGGCGGTCGACGGCTCCGATCCGGTCAGCACCACCGCGGCTGGTCGCGCCTAGGACGCACCCCTCCGCGTGGCCGATCCCGAGTCGACCACGACGGCCAGCCGCACCCCCTGGACCCTGCCACAAGCGGGTCCGACACCTCGCACGCCGTCAGGGCACACCGCTGACGGCGGGCACGGGCACCAGTCCCGCCCGTTCGGGCGGAACGCACCACCGGGCCACCGCTGTCCCTGTTCCACTTCCTCGTGAGGACGGTTCCCCATGGCGCTCCAGCCACTCCAGTCCGCAGGCCTCCTGCCCCCGCACCGCCGGTTCTCCGCGATCCCGGACGCCGCCGGCATGTACGACCCGGCGAACGAGAAGGACGCGTGCGGCCTCGCCATGGTCGCGACGCTCCGCGGCACGGCCGGCCACGACATCGTCGACGCGGCGCTCGGCGCCCTGCGCAACCTCGAGCACCGCGGTGCCGTCGGCTCCGACGCCGGGACCGGTGACGGCGCCGGGATCCTCTGCCAGGTCCCCGACGCGTTCTTCCGCGACGAGGTCCCGTTCGACCTGCCCGCCGCGGGGGAGTACGCGGTCGGCACCGCGTACCTGCCCGTGGACGAGGACGACCGGCACGCGGTGCAGGGCGCCGTCGAGCGGCTCGCGCGCGAAGAGGGCCTCCGCGTCCTCGGGTGGCGTGAGGTCCCGGTCCGTCCGGAGGTTCTGGGGACCCTGGCCCGTGCCGCGATGCCCGCGTTCCAGCAGCTGTTCGTCGCCTCGATCCGGCACGACGTGCACGGCGAGTCCTGGAGTGGCATCGCGCTCGACCGCCAGGCCTTCCGGCTCCGCAAGCGCGCCGAGCACGACAGCGACGTCTACTTCATGTCGCTGTCGAGCCGGACCATGGTCTACAAGGGCATGGTCACGACGTTGCAGCTCGAGCCGTTCTACCCGGACCTCAGCGACGAGCGCTTCGCGTCGAAGCTCGCCATCGTGCACTCGCGCTACTCGACGAACACCTTCCCGTCGTGGCCGCTCGCCCAGCCCTTCCGCACGCTCGCGCACAACGGCGAGATCAACACCGTGCGCGGCAACCGCAACTGGATGCGTGCGCGCCAGTCCCAGCTGCAGAGCGAGCTCCTCGGTGACATGGCGCCGCTGCTGCCGATCGTCAGTCCCGGCGCGAGCGACTCGGCGTCGTTCGACGAGGTCCTCGAGCTCCTGACCCTGACCGGTCGGTCCCTGCCGCACGCCGTGTCGATGATGGTGCCCGAGGCGTGGGAGAACCAGGTCGGGATGGACCCCGAGCTCCGGGCGTTCTACGAGTACCACTCGATGCTCATGGAGCCGTGGGACGGCCCCGCAGCCATCACCTTCACCGACGGTTCGGTCGTCGGCGCCACCCTCGACCGCAACGGCCTCCGTCCCGGACGGTTCCTCGTCACCGACGACGGGCTCATCGTGATGGGATCGGAGACCGGTGTCATCGACGTGCCCGCCGACAAGGTCGTGCGGAAGGGGCGTCTGCGCCCGGGCCGGATGTTCCTGGTGGACACCGAGGCCGGCCGCATCATCGAGGACGACGAGGTCAAGCGCGAGCTCGCCACCTCCGGCCCGTGGGGCGAGTGGCTCGAGCAGGGGCGGATCAACCTCGGCGACCTGCCCGACCGGGAGCACATCGTGCACACCCCGGCGTCGGTGACGCGTCGCCAGCGCGCCTTCGGGTACACGGAGGAAGAGGTCCGGATCCTGCTGCGTCCGATGGCGCAGACCGGTGCGGAGCCGCTCGGCGCGATGGGCTCGGACACCCCGATCGCGGTGCTGTCCCAGCGTCCCCGACTGCTGTTCGACTACTTCACGCAGCAGTTCGCCCAGGTGACGAACCCGCCGCTCGACTCGATCCGCGAGCAGGTCATCACCTCGATGGGGATGGGCCTCGGTCCGGAGCGCAACCTGCTCACCGCCGGCCCGGAGCACGCGAAGCAGATCACCCTCGACTTCCCGGTCATCGACAACGACGAACTCGCGAAGATCCAGCACTTCGAGACGGACTCCGGCCGGCACCTCACCGTGACGATCAAGGGGCTGTACCGGGTCGACGCGGGCAAGAAGGCGATGCAGAAGCGCATCGCGGCGGTCTGTGACGAGGTCGACGCGGCGATCGAGTCCGGCAAGCAGTTCATCGTGCTGTCCGACCGTGACGGCAACGCCGAGCAGGCGCCGGTCCCGAGCCTCCTGCTGCTCGCGGCCGTGCACCACCACCTGATCCGCACCGAGCAGCGCATGAAGGTCGGCCTGATCGTCGAGGCCGGCGACGTGCGCGAGGTGCACCACGTGGCGACCCTGATCGGCTACGGCGCCTCGGCGATCAACCCGTACCTGGCGATGGAGACCTGCGAGATCCTCGTCCGGCAGGGCATGATCAGCGGCGTCACGCCGGAGCAGGCCGTCAAGAACGTGATCAAGGCGCTCGGCAAGGGCGTGCTGAAGATCATGTCGAAGATGGGCATCTCGACCGTGTCGAGCTACGCGGGCGCCCAGGCGTTCGAGGCCGTCGGTCTCAGCCAGGAGTTCGTCGACCGGTACTTCACCGGGACGTCGTCGATCCTCGGCGGTGTCGGCATCGAGGTCATCGCGAAGGAGAACGCCGAGCGGCACGCCCAGGCGTACCCGCAGGACGGCGCCGTGCTCTCGCACGAGCGCCTGCAGACCGGCGGCGAGTACCAGTGGCGTCGCGAGGGACCGCCGCACCTGTTCAACCCGGACACCGTGTTCCGGCTGCAGCACGCGACGCGCGCGCGCCGGTACGACATCTTCCGCGAGTACTCCAAGGCGGTCGACGACCAGTCCGAGGAGCTCATGACGCTCCGTGGACTGTTCCGCTTCGCCTCGGGCGCCCGGAAGCCGATCCCGCTCGACGAGGTCGAGCCGATCGAGTCGATCGTGCGGCGCTTCAACACCGGCGCCATGTCGTACGGCTCCATCTCGAAGGAAGCGCACGAGACGCTCGCGATCGCGATGAACCGCCTCGGCGGTCGGTCGAACACGGGCGAGGGCGGCGAGGACGTCGACCGCCTGCTCGACCCGGAGCGGCGCAGTGCGATCAAGCAGGTCGCGTCCGGGCGCTTCGGCGTCACGAGCATGTACCTGACGCACGCCACCGACATCCAGTTGAAGATGGCGCAGGGCGCGAAGCCGGGCGAGGGCGGCCAGCTGCCCCCGACCAAGGTCTACCCGTGGGTGGCCCGCACCCGGCACGCGACCGCCGGTGTCGGGCTCATCTCGCCGCCGCCGCACCACGACATCTACTCGATCGAGGACCTCAAGCAGCTCATCTTCGACGTGAAGCGGGCCAACCCGTCCGCACGCGTCCACGTGAAGCTCGTGAGCCAGTCCGGCATCGGGGCCGTCGCCGCCGGTGTCACGAAGGCCCTCGCCGACGTCGTGCTGGTGTCCGGGCACGACGGCGGGACGGGTGCATCGCCCCTGAACTCGCTGAAGCACGCGGGCACCCCGTGGGAGATCGGCCTCGCCGAGACGCAGCAGACGCTCATGCTCAACGGCATGCGCGACCGTGTGGTCGTGCAGGTCGACGGACAGATGAAGACCGGCCGTGACGTCGTCGTGGCCGCGCTGCTCGGCGCCGAGGAGTACGGCTTCGCGACCGCACCGCTCGTGGTCGAGGGCTGCATCCTGATGCGCGTCTGCCACCTGGACACCTGTCCGGTCGGCGTCGCCACGCAGAACCCGGAGCTCCGGAAGCGGTTCAGCGGCAAGCCCGAGTTCGTCGTGAACTTCTTCGAGTTCATAGCGCAGGAGGTCCGCGAGCTCCTCGCCGAGCTCGGCTTCCGCTCCCTGGAAGAGGCGATCGGCCACGCCGACGCGCTCGACGTGGACCGCGCGGTCGAGCACTGGAAGGCGTCCGGCCTCGACCTCGAGCCCGTCCTCAAGGGCCCGCACTTCGCGGCCGACGAACCCCGACGGCACCAGCGCGACCAGGACCACGAGCTCGAGCAGCACTTCGACGTGCAGCTCATCCAGCAGACCGCCGACGTCCTCGAGCACGGCGGCACGATCGCCCTCGACCTGCCGATCCGCAACACGGAGCGCGCGGTGGGCACGATGCTCGGGCACGAGGTCACCTTGCGTCACGGCGAGAACGGGCTGCCGTCCGGCTCGATCGACGTCACGCTGCGTGGCTCGGCCGGGCAGTCGCTGGGCGCGTTCCTGCCGGCCGGCATCACGCTGCGGCTCGTCGGCGACAGCAACGACTACGTCGGCAAGGGGCTGTCCGGCGGCGAGATCGTCGTGCGTCCGGACGCCGGCTCCGGCTTCGACCCGGCGCAGAACGTCATCGCCGGCAACGTCATCGGCTACGGCGCCACCCAGGGCAGCATGTTCATCCGCGGCATCGTGGGCGAGCGGTTCCTGGTCCGCAACTCCGGTGCCACCGCGGTCGTCGAGGGCGTGGGCGACCACGCGCTCGAGTACATGACGGGTGGTCTCGCGCTCATCCTCGGCGAGACCGGCCGGAACCTCGGTGCCGGCATGTCCGGTGGCACGGCGTACGTCCGCGGCCTGCGCGAGGAGCACGTGAACACCGACTCGCTCGCGAGCGGGGAGCTCCGGCTCAGCCCGCTCGACAGTGCCGACGTCGAGATCGTGAACGACCTGCTCGCGCGGCACGCTGCCGAGACGGGATCGTCGCTCGCGAGCGAGCTGCTTGAGTCCGGCGACCTGAGCGACTTCGTGAAGGTGCTGCCGCGCGACTACGCGGCAGTGCTCGAAACCCGACAGCAGGCCGTCGACGAGGGGCTCGACCCCGACGGCGACGTCGTCTGGAACCGGATCCTGGAGGTAACTGGTGGCTGATCCGAAGGGCTTCCTGAAGGTCCAGGAGCGCGAGCTCCCGGCCCGACGACCCGTCCCCGTGCGGCTCATGGACTGGAAAGAGGTCTACGAGCAGCAGGAGTCCGGCGCGCTCAAGCGCCAGGCCGGTCGCTGCATGGACTGCGGCGTCCCGTTCTGCCACCAGGGCTGCCCCCTCGGCAACCTCATCCCGGAGTGGAACGACCTCACCTGGCGCGGCGAAGGCCGGCAGGCCATCGAGCGCCTGCACGCCACGAACAACTTCCCGGAGTTCACGGGCCGCCTGTGCCCGGCGCCGTGCGAGGCCTCGTGCGTGCTCGGCATCAACCAGCCGCCCGTGACGATCAAGCAGGTCGAGGTCTCGATCATCGACGAGGCGTTCCAGAACGGTTGGGTCACCCCGCACCCGCCGGAGCGCCTGACCGGCAAGACGGTGGCCGTCGTCGGTTCCGGCCCCGCCGGCCTCGCCGCCGCGCAGCAGCTGACCCGCGCCGGACACACCGTCGCGGTGTACGAGCGCGACGACCGGATCGGCGGCCTGCTCCGCTACGGCATCCCGGACTTCAAGATGGAGAAGCGCCAGGTCGACGCGCGGCTCGCCCAGATGCAGGCCGAGGGCACCCGCTTCCGTGCAGGCGTCGAGATCGGCCGGGACATCACGTGGGACGACCTGAAGTCCCGCTACGACGCCGTCGTCGTCGCGACCGGCGCCACGGTGCCGCGCGACCTGCCGATCCCGGGGCGCGACCTCGAGGGCGTGCACTTCGCGATGGACTACCTCGTGCAGCAGAACAAGGCGAACGCCGGCACGAAGGTCGACAACCAGCTCACGGCCGAGGGCAAGCACGTCATCGTGATCGGCGGCGGTGACACCGGTGCGGACTGCATCGGGACCGCGCACCGGCAGGGCGCGCTCAGCGTGACGAACCTGGCGATCGGCAAGCAGCCGCCGCTGGAGCGACCGTCCGAGCAGCCGTGGCCGATGTTCCCGACCGTGTTCGAGGTCACCAGTGCCCACGAGGAGGGCGGTGAGCGCCACTACCTGGCCTCCACCGTCGAGTTCCTGGCGAACGAGGCCGGCGAGGTCCGGGCCCTGCGCGTCGCCGAGACCGAGTACCTCGACGGACGTCGTGTCCCGAAGGCCGGCACGGAGCGCGAGATCCCCGCGGACCTCGTCCTCATCGCGATGGGCTTCACCGGACCCGAGACGGAGACGCTCGAGCCGCAGCTCGGGCTGCCGGTGACGGTGTCCGGTGCGGTGTCGCGGCAGGCCGACTACACGACGAACGAGCCCGGGGTCTTCGTCGCGGGCGACGCCGGCCGTGGGCAGTCGCTCATCGTGTGGGCGATCGCCGAGGGTCGTGCGGCCGCTGCGAAGGTCGACGAGTACCTCGAGGGCTCGACGATCCTGCCGGCGCCCGTGAAGGCCACCGACCGGGCGATCTCCATCTGATGCTCACCCGCACGTGAGCAGGAGGCCACCGGCACTCGATAGGGTGCTGGTGGCCTCGCTTCGTTCCGCGCGGCCCCACAGCGCGGAAACCCAAGCACCATCCACCACCACGAAGGAATCCATTGAGACGCGCAAAGATCGTTTCGACGCTCGGACCGGCAACGTCGGACTACGAGACCGTCAAGGAGATCATCGAAGCGGGCGTCGACGTCGCCCGCCTCAACCTCAGCCACGGTGACTACAGCGTCCACGAGGCCAACTACGTGAACGTCCGTCGCGCCGCCGAGGAGCTCGGCAAGCCGGTCGCGATCCTCGTCGACCTGCAGGGCCCGAAGATCCGCCTGGCGAAGTTCGCCGACGGCCCGCACGACCTCGCGGTCGGTGACGTGTTCACCATCACGACGGAGGACGTGCCCGGCTCGAAGGAGATCTGCGGCACGACGTTCAAGGGTCTCCCGCAGGACGTCAAGCCCGGCGACCCGCTGCTCATCGACGACGGTCGCGTGCGCCTGCGCGTGCTCGACACGGACGGTGTCCGCGTCCGCACCGAGGTCGTCGTCGCCGGCACCGTCTCCAACAACAAGGGCATCAACCTGCCCGGCGTCGCAGTGAACGTCCCCGCGCTGAGCGAGAAGGACGAGGCGGACCTCCGCTGGGCGATCCGCCAGGGCGCTGACCTCATCGCGCTGTCGTTCGTGCGCAACGCCGCCGACGTCGACCGCGCCCACGAGATCATGGACGAGGAGGGCAAGCGCCTCCCCGTCATCGCGAAGGTGGAGAAGCCCCAGGCCGTCGACGCGCTCGAGGAGATCATCGACGCGTTCGACAGCATCATGGTCGCCCGCGGTGACCTCGGCGTCGAGCTCCCGCTCGAGGCCGTCCCGATCGTGCAGAAGCGCGCCGTCGAGCTCGCCCGCCGCATGGCGAAGCCGGTCATCGTCGCGACGCAGATGCTCGAGTCGATGATCTCGTCGCCGATCCCGACCCGCGCCGAGACGTCCGACGTCGCGAACGCGGTCCTCGACGGCGCGGACGCGGTCATGCTCTCCGGCGAGACCAGCGTCGGAGAGTACCCGGTGCAGACGGTCCGCACCATGGCCCGCATCGTCGAGTCGACGGAGGACCACGGTCTCGAGCGCATCGCGCCGCTCGGCACGAAGCCGCGCACCCTCGGTGGTGCGATCACCCTCGCCGCGGTCGAGATCGCGGAGTTCACCGAGGCCTCGTACCTCTGCGTGTTCACCGAGTCGGGCGACTCCGCGCGTCGCATGTCGCGCCTGCGCCACGGTCTGCCGATCATCGCCTTCACCCCGAACGAGGCGACCCGTCGCCGGATGGCGCTCACCTGGGGCGTCCGCTCGTTCCTGGTGGAGCGCAAGACCCACACCGACGAGCTCTTCTCGCAGGTGGACGACGTCCTGCTGGAGAACGGCCTGGCCGCTCCCGGCGACCGCGTCATCGTGACGGCCGGGTCCCCTCCCGGCATCGAGGGGTCGACGAACGACCTCCGCGTGCACCGCGTCGGTGACGCGCACGCCGAGGCCGCTCCGGCCTACGTCCGCGACTGACGACAGCACCCGACGTCCGACAGGGCGCGGACCGGGAGGCACGGCGCACCAGCGTCGGCGGCCTCCGGTCCGCGCCCTGTCGCGTTCTCCCTGCACCGGTCGCGTCCGGAGGGCGTCCGTCCACAGACGGCGGTGGGCGTGCGCCGGGGTCGACGGGAGACGGCATGATGGCTGCTGTGAGCCTCCCGACCGGATCCACGGCGCAACGCGCCGACGTGCGCCGTTGGCGCCGCTACCTCGCCGACGAACGGGCCGAGGCGGCCGTCTACCGGAACCTCGCCGCCCGTCGGTCGGGTGAGGAGCGCGAGATCCTGTCGGCGCTGGCCGAGGCCGAGGGACGGCACGAGCAGCACTGGCTCGACCTGCTCGGCGGCGACGTCGGCCGACCGCAGCGGGGGAGCCTGCGGACCCGGGTGCTCGCCGCGTTGGCGAAACGCTTCGGGTCGGTGTTCGTGCTCGCGCTCATGCAGCGCGCCGAAGACCGCTCGCCCTACGCCGACGACGCCGATGCCACCGCGACGATGGCCGCCGACGAACGCATCCACGGCGAGGTCGTCCGGGGACTCGCCAACCGCGGCCGGATGCGGTTGTCCGGCACGTTCCGCGCGGCGGTGTTCGGCGCCAACGACGGCCTGGTGTCGAACCTCGCCCTCATCATCGGCGTGAGCGCGTCCGGTGCCGACCGGCACTTCGTGCTGCTGAGCGGCATCGCCGGGCTCCTGGCCGGTGCGCTGTCGATGGGCGCGGGGGAGTACGTCTCCGTCCGTTCGCAGCGAGAGCTCCTCACCGCCTCCGCGCCACACCCCGAGGCGGGCCGGGCGGTCGCGGACCTCGACGTCGACGCGAACGAACTGGTGCTGGTCTACCGGGCGCGCGGGATGAGCGAGCCGGAGGCGCAGGCGCACGCGGACGAGGTCCTCGGCGGGACGGCGATCACCACACCCGCCCCGGTCGACGACCACGAGGCCATCGGCAACGGCATGAGCGCGGCGGTCTCGAGCTTCTGCTTCTTCGCCTCCGGGGCGATCATCCCGGTGTTGCCGTACCTGTTCGGGTTGCAGGGCTGGGCCGCCATCGCGGTCGCCGCGGTGCTGGTCGGCATCGCCCTGCTCGGGACCGGGGCCGTCGTCGGCGTGCTCAGCGGGGCGTCGCCGCTCCGACGGGCGCTGCGGCAGCTGGCCATCGGGTTCGGCGCCGCCGCGGTGACCTACGGACTCGGCCTGCTGTTCGGCACCGGTTCGGCCTGACCACTTGAAATACCAGAACACCAGACGTAGCATGGTGGGATGACGTCCTCGATGCGAACCGGTGGTACGCAACGCTTGGACCTCGCGTACATCGACGGCGTGCGCGGCATCCTCGCGATCCTCGTTATCCTCGGGCACACCGCGCACTACACGGGGATGACCGGAGACCTGCAGGCATCGATGCCCGCGGTGTTCCACCTGCTGGCCGCTGGTGAGGTCCGTGTGCCGGCCTTCATCGCGATCTCGGGCTTCACGTTGATGCTGGCGATCGGTCGGCGTGACCGGCTCAGCCTCGGGGGCACGTTCCGCGGCTACGCCGGCCGCCGCATCCGCCGACTCGTCCCGCCGTACCTGGCCGCCCTGACGATCTCCCTCGCCCTCATCGCCTTCGTGCCGGTCCTGGCAGCGCCGGCCGGCACGGAATGGGATGCCAAGCTCCCGGTCACCCTGCAGGCGATCGTGGCGCACGTCTTCCTCGTCCACAACTTGTCTCCCGAGTGGATCTCGACGATCAACGGTCCGCTCTGGAGCCTGCCGGTCGAGCTGCAGCTCTCGTTGCTGATGCCCGTGCTGCTCGTGCTCTGGCGGCGGACCGGTCCGATGGTGGTCCTGGCGATCCTGTCCGTCGCCGCCGGAGCCATGATCGTCACCGGGGTCGGTGCCTGGTCGGCGCCGCACTTCCTGGTGGTCTTCGGCCTCGGGATGTACGGGGCGTTCCTGATCTCAGGTCCCGATGAAGCCCTCGACGAGCGACGCCCGTGGCTCGCCCGCGTCCTGCTGCGGCACCACCGGGCAACCCTCGTGCTCTCGCTCGTGATCCTGTTCGGGGCCTTCGCAGCGGTGGTGCTCCCGACCGGGCTCGCGACCCCGATCACCGGCGTGGCCGTCGGTGTCGGAACGACCCTGCTGTTGGCGGTCCTGGCCGACGGGTACCGCACGGGGGTTCGCGGCACTGCCCGAGCACGTCACCTGCTGTCCGGACGTCGGATCGTCGAGTTCGGCCTCGTCTCGTACAGCGTCTACCTCCTCCACAGCCCACTGCTGGCGCTCGGGAACCTCCTGCTCCTGCCGCTCGGGCTCCCGACGCCCCTGCACCTCGTCGTGATGCTGGCGCTGGTCGTTCCCGTGACCGTGGTGGTCTGCATCGGATTCGCGATCGTGGTCGAGCGGCGGTTCATGAACAGTCACCAGCGTGCGCAGCTCGACCGGATGTTCAGCAGGAGCGGGCAGCGTGGCCGACGGGCTCGTCAGGACGACGAAGGGGACGACGCCGCGCCGACTCAGCGGCGGGCGGCTGCGCGCGGCGGCAGCAGCAGCAGGGCGGCGGCACCGACGACGATGAGCGCGATGCCGGAGAACACCATGAAGACCGTCAGCGCCAGTCCGGGGGCGACGAGCACCACCACGCCGCCGACGATGGACAGCACGCCGCTCACGACGGTGGGGACACGCGAGGACCCCGGGTGCCCGACGAACCCGCCGACGAGCGACGCGATGCCCTCGATGATGAAGCCGGCCCCCGCCAGCACGGCGTAGACGAGCAGGGGGATCGTCGGGTCGAGCAGGGCCAGCAGGCCGGCGATCCCGACGAGGGCGCCGACGACGCCAGAGGTCCAGCGCCACACCCGCGGGGTACCGTGACCCCGGACGGCGGCGAGGACGCGCAGGGCACCCGCGACGACGAGGTACACGCCGAACAGCAGCGCGACCACGACCAGTGACGGGCGCGGCCACACGATCGCGACCACGCCGAGGGCGATCGCGACGACGGCGGTGACGACGACGAACACGCGGAACGTACGGACGGCACGAGAGTCCACGGGCACTCCTCCCTGTCGAACGGCTCGTCTCGACGGTACCTGCCGCCGCGGCGTCCGGTTCGTGCAACCGGATGCAACGTGCGCCGTCGTAGCCTGCGGACAGGCGCGGACCCAGCGCCCCGACAGAGTCGTCGAAAGGTGTCCACCATGACCATCGCACCGTCGCCCACCACCTACGCCGCCCCCGGCGAGGAGGGCTCCGTCGTCTCGTACCGCTCCCGGTACGACCACTACATCGGCGGCGAGTACGTCCCGCCGGCCGGTGGCCAGTACTTCGAGAACCCGACCCCCGTCACCGGCAAGGTCTTTACCGAGATCGCCCGTGGTGACTCCACCGACGTGGACCGCGCCGTCGAGGCGGCGTGGAAGGCGTTCCCGGCCTGGGGGCGCACGAGCGTCGCCGAGCGTGCCGGGATCCTCAACAGGATCGCCGACCGGATGGAGCAGAACCTCGAGGCGCTCGCGGTCGCCGAGACGTGGGAGAACGGCAAGCCGATCCGCGAGACCATCGGCGCGGACATCCCGCTGGCCATCGACCACTTCCGCTACTTCGCCGGCGCCGTCCGCGCGCAGGAGGGGTCGACGGGGGAGATCGACCACGACACGGTGGCGTACCACTTCCACGAGCCGCTCGGCGTCGTCGGGCAGATCATCCCGTGGAACTTCCCGATCCTCATGGCCGTGTGGAAGCTCGCACCGGCCCTCGCCGCGGGCAACTGCGTCGTGCTCAAGCCGGCCGAGCAGACCCCGGCGTCGATCCACGTGCTCATCGACCTCATCGGGGACCTGCTGCCCGCCGGGGTGCTCAACGTCGTGAACGGCTTCGGCATCGAGGTCGGCGCACCGCTCGCGCAGCACCCGGACATCCGGAAGGTCGCCTTCACCGGCGAGACCACCACCGGCCGGCTCATCATGCAGTACGCGTCCCAGAACCTCATCCCGGTGACGCTCGAGCTCGGCGGCAAGAGCCCGAACGTGTTCTTCGCGGACGTCGCCCAGGACAAGGACGCCTTCTACGACAAGGCCCTCGAGGGCTTCGCGTTCTTCAACCTCAACCAGGGCGAGGTGTGCACGTGTCCGTCGCGGGCACTCGTCGCGACGGAGATCTACGACGGCTTCGTCGCCGACGGCCTGGACCGCGTCCGGGCGGTCAAGCAAGGCCACCCGCTGGACCTGTCGACGATGATCGGCGCGCAGGCCTCGAACGACCAGCTCGAGAAGATCCTGAGCTACATCGACATCGGCAAGCAGGAGGGTGCGAAGCTCCTGGTCGGCGGCGAACGGGCCGACCTCGGCGGGGAGCTCTCCGGCGGGTACTACGTCACGCCGACGGTCTTCGAGGGCGACAACTCGATGCGGATCTTCCAGGAGGAGATCTTCGGCCCGGTCCTCGCGCTGACGTCCTTCAGCGGGTACGACGAGGCGATCTCGATCGCGAACGACACGCTGTACGGACTCGGCGCCGGCGTCTGGAGTCGCGAGGCCACCACGCTCTACCGCGCGGGCCGGGACATCCAGGCCGGGCGCGTGTGGGAGAACACCTACCACCAGTACCCGGCCGGAGCGGCGTTCGGCGGGTACAAGCAGTCCGGCATCGGGCGCGAGAACCACAAGATGATGCTCGAGCACTACCAGCAGACGAAGAACCTGCTCGTGTCCTACGCCGAGGGGCCGATGGGGTTCTTCTGATGAGCACCGACCGCGTCGCGGTCACGCCGGCGGCGGCGGAGCTCCTGCGCTCCCTCGCCGCCCGGCACGGTCCGCTCATGTTCCACCAGTCGGGCGGCTGCTGCGACGGCTCCAGCCCGATGTGCTACCCCGTCGGCATGTTCACGACCGGCTCCGGTGACGTGCTCCTCGGCGCGCTCGACATCGCGGGGATGGACCCGGTCGAGGTCTCCATGTCGAAGTCCCAGTTCGAGTACTGGAAGTACACCCACCTCACGATCGACGTCGTCGACGGTCGTGGTGCGGGCTTCTCCCTCGAGGTCCCGGAGGGCAAACGCTTCCTCACCCGATCGCGGATGTTCGACGACGCCGAACTGGCGGACCTCGGCCTGGTCCCCGCCGCGCAGCGGACGTAGGCTGACGGCACCGGCCGCGACGACGCGGCGGGCGGACCCGGACGGAGGACGCATGCGCGCACCCCGGACGCTCCGCCCGCTCGTCGCCGAGTCGTGGCAGCGGTCCGCCCGCGTCGACCCGGACGGCGTCCCGGAGCTCGCACTCGACGCCGACGAGCTCGAGTCCCTGCGTCGGCAGGGTCCCCTCGGGACCGCGCTGCCGGTCGTCCGCAAGCTGCTGCTCGACGACGTCCGTGCCGCCGGGTGCGTCGTGGCCGTGACCGACGCCTCGGGCCGGCTCGTCTGGGTGGACGGTGCGACCAGTGCGCGACGTGCCGCCGAGGGGATGGGCTTCGTCGCCGGGGCGGACTGGGCGGAGGACCGCGCCGGCACGAGCGCCCCGGGGACAGCTCTCCGGCTGGGACAGGGCGTGCAGATCCGGTCGGACGAGCACTACGCGAACGCGGTGAAGTCCTTCTCGTGCACGGCGGTCCCGCTCCGCGACGCCGCCGGGACGGTGGTCGGCGCGCTCGACATCACGGGCGACGACCGCGCGGTCGAGCGGCACACCCTGCCGTTGCTCACCGCGACCGCTGCGGCCGCCGAGGCCGAGGTCGCCCTGGCCGCGCTGCGCGCCCCGCGGCGTCCGGTCGGCCGCGCGCTGCCGGCCACCGAGCTGGTGCTGCTCGGGTCGGACACGGCGACGCTCCGCACGGGGGAGCACGCGGTGCAGCTGTCCGAGCGGCACTCCGAGATCACGGCGGTGCTGGCGTCGACGCCGGGCGGGCTCGCGGCCGAGGACCTCGCGGCCGCCGTCTACGGCGACCGCCGCGCGGTGACGACCCTGCGGGCCGAGGTGGTCCGGCTGCGGCGGGTCCTCGCGCAGCACGCGCCGGGCGCGACGGTGAGCTCGCGGCCGTACCGCCTCGACGGGGTCCGGACCGACGTCGACACGGTGCTGTCCGCGCTCGAACGCGGGGCGCGCCTCCAGGCCGTCAACGGGTACACCGGACCGGTGCTGCCGGGGTCGGCGTCGCCGGGCGTCGACGACCTGCGTGACCGGGTGCGCGTGCGGTTCCGCGAGGCACTCGTCGCCGACGGCGGCGCCGACGCCCTGCAGGCGTGGGCGCGGACCGCGGACGGCGGTGCGGACGAGCAGGTGTTGCGTGCGCTGCTGGCGGTGCTGCCGCGGCGGTCGCCGCGACGCGCGGGTCTCGTGGCGGCGATCGAGGCGCTCGGGCGTCCCTGACTGCGGGCCGGGAGGCACGGCTCGCGTCGACCGGTCGGCCGACGGTCCGCGCCTCCCGCAGCGGGCGCTCCGTGCGTCAGGAACCCGAGGTGGGTGCCGGGGACGGCGTCGTGCCGTCCTTGGGCGGGGTGGGTGCTGTCCCGTCCTTCGGCGGGGTGGGTGCCTTCCCGTCCTTCGGCGGGGTGGGTGCCGTCCCGTCCTTGGGTGGGGTGGGTGCCGTCCCGTCCTTCGGCGGGGTCGGCGCCTTCCCGTCCGGCATCGCCACGCAGCCCGGCGCCGGCGCTGCCTTCTCGCCTCCGGGTGGGGTCGGCGCTGCCGTCCCGTCGCCACCGGGGGCCGCCGGTGCCGCGCTCGGCGCGCCACTGGGTGCACCGGACGGTGCCGCCGCCGGGGTCGCGGTGCCGCTGCCGTCCGCGACGGCCGCGGTCACGCCGAGCCCGCCGAGGAGCAGCGCCGCCGCGGCGGCGGAGCCGATGCCCACCCGCCGGAGGGTCCGTCGCCGCGTGTCCTGTCGTTCGTCGTGCATGGTGTCTCCGTTCGTCGAGTCGGGGGACCGGGGCGGTCCGCCGACGAGGACGACGCTCGAGCTCGAATCTGAAGCAGAACTGAAGCACAGGGGTTCTCCAGGCGGCTCCATGCTCGGTGCGGGTGGAGCCGACCTACGGTGTCCGCCGTGAACGCTGCAGCACGCATCCTGGTGGTCGAGGACGACGACGCCCTCCGCGCCGCCGTCGGGACGACGCTCCGCGCCGAGGGGTTCCTCGTCGCCGAGTCCGCCGACGGCCGGTCCCTCGTCGACGACATCGACCGGGCCGCCCCGGACCTCGTCCTCCTCGACTGGATGCTGCCCGGGCCGAGCGGGATCCTGCTGGCCGCCCGGGTCCGGTCCCGCTCCGACGCGTCGGTGGTGATGATGACCGCGCGGGACGAGCTCGACGACCGGTTGCGTGGCTTCGCCGAGGGTGTCGACGACTACGTCGTGAAGCCGTTCGCGATGGCCGAGCTCGTCGCGCGCGTCACTGCGGTGCTCCGACGGCGCGGTCGGGTCCCCTCCGTGATCGAGGTCGGCGACCTCGTGCTCGACCCCGAGGCCGCCACGGCTCGCCGCGCCGGAGCCCTGCTCGACCTGACCGCGACCGAGTTCCGACTGCTCCGGTTCCTCGCCGAGAGTCGCGGGCGGACGGTGTCGAAGGGGCAGATCACGACGCAGGTGTGGGGCTACGACGACGTCGCACCGAACCTCGTCGAGGTGCACCTCAGCGCCCTGCGCCGCAAGATGGAGGCCCACGGACCGCGGCTCGTGCACACCGTCCGGGGGCTGGGCTACCGGCTCGACCTCGACCGGGGCGCCGCGTGAGGGCGGCGGACGGCCGGCTCCGCACGACGTCGCTGCGGCTCCGGACCGTGGTCGCGATCCTCGTGCTGCTCGCCGTGCTGCTGACCGGGCTGGTGATCGCGGTCGAGGCCGTGCTCGGTGTCCGGTTGCGTGCGCAGGTCGAGGACCGACTCCGAGACCGGGCGTCCGCCGCCGCCGCGCTCGTCGGGGTCCTCGACGCCGACGACCTGGCCGACCGCCTGTCCGCCCAGGGGCTCTCGGTGCGCATCGTGCAACCGGACGGCGCCGCGGTCGAAGCCGGCCCGAGTCCTGACCAGCTCCGCGCCGGACCGCCCGACCCGAAGGGACTGCCGGCGCCCGTCCCCGCCGACGGCTCGACCTCCTCGCGCTCCAGCGGCACGACCGGTGGCAGCGGGACGTCCACACCGTCCACGGGCACCGCGGCGGGTGTGCGGATCACGTCGTCGTCCGCGCACGAGGACGACGGCGTGCTGACCCTGCGATCCGACCTCGCCGACGGCACCCGGATCACCCTCACCGCCGGCACCCGGGACGTGCAGGAGACCCTGACGCAGCTCGGCTGGGTGATGGGCGGCGCCTCGGCAGCCTTCCTCGGTGTCGCCGTGGTCGGGGTGGTGCTCGTCGTCCGGCGGTCCCTCCGACCCCTCGACGAGATGACCGTCGCCGCTCGCTCCATCGCCGACGGTGACCGTGGCCGACGCCTGCGCCCCGCCCGCACCGACACCGAGATCGGCCGCGTCGCGACGGCCTTCGACGAGATGCTCGACGCCGTGGAGGGCGCGGAGGCGCAGGCGGTGGCCGCCGAGGAACGGGTCCGAGCCTTCCTCTCCGACGCCGCTCACGAGCTCCGGACGCCCGTCGCCGGCGTCCGGGCTGCGGCGGACACGCTCGTCCGGAACGGGGACGACGACCCGGCCACCCGCGAGGTCCTCGCCGTGCACGTCGTCCGGCAGGCCGACCGGGCAGCGCGACTCGTCGACGACATGCTCACCATGGCCCGGCTCGACCGGGGGATCGCGCTCGAGCGGCGGCCGACCGACCTCGTCCCGTGGCTCGAGACCGAGGTCGACCGCCTCCGGCTCCGTCTGCCGCTGACGACGATCCGGGTGGAGGTACCCGACGCGCCCGTCGCGGCGGACGTCGACCCCGACCGCCTCGCGCAGGTCGTCGGGAACCTCGTCGACAACGCTGCACGGGCGACCGGCACGGACGGCACCGTCCGGATCGGACTCACGTCGTCGACCGCCGGTCCGGTGCTCGCAATCGAGGACGACGGTCCCGGGATCGCCCCGGCCGACCGCGAACGGGTGTTCGACCGACTCGTCCGGCTCGGGGACGCCCGCGACGCACGGACCGGCGGCGCAGGGCTCGGGCTGCCGATCGCGCGCGGGATCGCCGTCGCGCACGGCGGGACGCTCGCGTACGGGGAGACGGGCGAGCTCGGTGGTGCGGTCTTCGTGCTGCGACTGCCGGCCGCACCCCCGCACACCATCGCACCCCCGCCCGGGTCGGCCGTCGCGCTCCCGCCCCTGGTGCAGAGCGCAGCTCCTCGGTAGCGTCGGAGCATGACCGACGGTGCACAGGACCAGGCGCGGGTGGTGTCCGTCAGCCGCGACGCCGCACACCGCTTCAGCAAACCGGTCGTCGACGAGATCGTGCTGGTCGCGGGTTGGGGCATCGAGGGCGACGCCCACGCAGGCACCACCGTGCAGCACCGCTCCCGCGTCGCCCGTGATCCGTCCCAGCCGAACCTCCGGCAGGTGCACCTGCTGCACGCCGAGGTCTTCGACGAGGTCGCGCAGAACGGCTTCGACGTCACGCCCGGGGCGATGGGGGAGAACGTCACCACCCGCGGCGTCGACCTGCTCGGGCTGCCGGAGGGCACGCTGCTGCGCCTCGGCGACGACGCGGTCGTCCGCGTGACCGGGCTCCGCAACCCCTGCCAGCAGATCAACGACTTCGAGCCGGGGCTCCTCCGCGCGGTCACGGGTCGCGCGGACGACGGCACCGTCGAGCGGAAGGGCGGCGTGATGAGCGTCGTCGTCGCGGGTGGCAGGGTGCGCGGCGGCGACCGGATCGGCGTCGAGCTGCCCGAGGGCACGCACGTCCCGCTCGCCCCGGTGTGAGCGTCACGGCGTCCCGGCTCCTGTAGCCTGGTGGTCTCGCGAGTGTGGTGGAATGGTAGACACGGGGCACTCAAAATGCTCTGCCTCACGGCGTGCGGGTTCGAGTCCCGCCACTCGTACTAGTAGGCTGCATGTCGTGAGTGACTCAGAAGCAACTGCAACAGCACCCCGTCGCGTCGTCGTCGCTGAGGACGAGTCGCTCATCCGTCTCGACATCGTGGAGATCCTCCGCGACAACGGGTTCGACGTCGTCGGTGAGGCGGGTGACGGCGAGACCGCCGTGCAGCTCGCGACCGACCTGCGTCCCGACCTCGTGGTGATGGACGTCAAGATGCCGCAGCTCGACGGCATCTCCGCGGCCGAGAAGCTCTCCAAGAACCACATCGCTCCGGTGGTCCTCCTCACGGCGTTCAGCCAGAAGGACCTCGTCGAGCGTGCGACCGAGGCCGGCGCGCTGGCCTACGTCGTGAAGCCGTTCACCCCGAACGACCTGCTGCCCGCGATCGAGATCGCCCTCTCGCGCCACCAGCAGATCATCACGCTCGAGGCCGAGGTCGCCGACCTCGTCGAGCGCTTCGAGACCCGCAAACTGGTCGACCGCGCCAAGGGCCTGCTGAACGAGAAGATGGGCCTCACCGAGCCCGAGGCGTTCCGCTGGATCCAGAAGGCCTCGATGGACCGTCGTCTCACGATGCACGACGTCGCGAAGGCGATCATCGAGCAGCTCAGCGCCAAGAAGTAGTCGACGCACCGTCGCTCCCGGAGCGCCGTCGGACCTCGTTTCCGGCGGCGCTCTCGCGTTCCGGGCGCGACCACCTGCTTGACTGGGCGGGTGGACGACGTGGTGATCCGTGCCTCCAGGCCCGACGACATGCCGGCGGTGGCCGATCTGCGATGGCGGTGGAGCGTCGTCGAGGGCGGCGTGACGCCCGCGACGACGCCGGAGGCGTACCGCGACGCGATGACGGCGTTCGCCGCGGCGCACCCCGAGACGCACCGGTGCGTCGTCGCGCAGCGCGGCGACCGTGTGCTCGGGATGGCGTGGCTCGGCCTCGTCGCGCGCCCGCCGACGCCGGACCGGCCGGGACGACGTCTGACGGCCGACGTGCAGACCGTCTACGTCCACCCGGACCTGCGGGGCCAGGGTGTCGCGAAGCGGCTGGTGACGGCGCTGCTCGAGGTTGCCGACGAACTCGGCGTCGAGCGGACGTCGGTGCACTCGAGCGTCGACGGCGAGACGCTGTACCGGCGGCTCGGCTTCGGCGACGCCCGACTGCTGCTGCAGCGCCCGCCGGAGGACTGAACCGCGCCGGTCGTCACCCGCGTCGGGGCAGCTGCTGGAGCGTCCAGGCGTTCTCGTCCGGGTCGGTGAAGAAGACGAAGCGGCCCCAGGCCATCTCGTCGACGCCGACGGCGTGCACGCCGAGGCCCTGCAGGTGCGCCAGTGCCGCGTCGGCGTCGGGCACGACGACCTGGATCGACTTCAACGAACCGGGGCGGACGTCGGGCGACATGATGCCCTGGCCGAACGCGATCGAGCACGCCGACCGGGGCGGTGTGGCCTGGACGAACCGGACGTCGTCGGAGACGCGCTGGTCGTGGTCGATCGTGAAGCCGATGCGTTCGTAGAACTCGCGGGAGCGGTCGACGTCGCTGACGGGGACCATGACGAGTTCGATCTTCCAGTCCACGGCGGACTCCCTGGGTCGGCGCGAGGGTTCAGCGGGCCTCGCGGATCATGTTCGTGATGCGCACCGTGGAGCAGCGTCGCCCCTGGTCGTCGGTGAGGACGATCTCGTGCGTGGTGAGGGTGTTCCCGAGGTGCAGTGCGGTGCAGGTGCCGGTCACCGTGCCGCTCGTGGCGCTCCGGGAGTGCGAGGCGTTCAGCTCGATGCCGACGGCGTACCGGCCGGGTCCGGCATGGACGTTCGCGGCCATCGAGCCCAGGCTCTCGGCGAGGACGACGTAGGCGCCGCCGTGCAGGAGTCCGACCGGCTGCCGGTTGCCCTCGACGGGGATGGTGCCCACGGCCCGCTCGGCGGAGAGCTCCGTGATGACCATGCCCATCTTCTCGGCGAGCTCGCCCATGCCGCGGTCTGCGAGCCGCCCGTCGACGGTCCCGGTGGTGGTGGCTTCGTCGGTCACGCTCGCGGACTCCCGTGTCGGATGGCGTCGGTAGGCTGTCCGGGTGTCGGACTCCGCAAAGCCTACCCTCATGGTCATCGACGGCCACTCGCTCGCCTTCCGGGCCTTCTACGCGCTGCCGGTCGACAGTTTCGTGAACCGTGAAGGTCAGCACACGAACGCCATCCACGGCTTCATCTCGATGCTGCTCATGCTCCTCCAGCGCGAGAAGCCGACCCACCTCGCCGTCGCGTTCGACATCTCCCGGTTCTCGTTCCGCACCCGTGAGTACGAGGACTACAAGGGCACCCGCTCCGAGACGCCGCCGGAGTTCAAGGGCCAGATCCCGCTCCTGCAGCAGGCGCTCGAGGCGATGGGCATCACGACCGTCACGAAGGAGGACTACGAGGCCGACGACATCCTCGCCACCTTCGCCCGCCAGGGGTCCGAGCAGGGCTACCAGGTGTACGTGGTCTCCGGTGACCGTGACTCCATCCAGCTCGTGAACGACGACGTCACGCTGCTCTACCCGTCGGTGCGCGGTGTGTCCGAACTGACCCGCTACGACCGGGACAAGGTGCACGAGCGGTACGGGATCGAACCGCACCAGTACCCCGACATCGCGGCGCTGGTGGGGGAGACCAGCGACAACCTGATCGGCATCGACAAGGTCGGCGAGAAGACCGCGGTCAAGTGGATCACCGCCTACGGCTCCCTCGACGGGGTCCTCGAGCACGCCGACGAGATCAAGGGCGTCGTCGGCAACAACCTGCGCGAGCAGAAGGACCGGGCGATCCGGAACCGGAAGCTGAACCGGCTCGTGAACGACGTCGAGCTGCCCGTCGGTCCCGCCGACGTCGCACTCCGTCCGCTCGACGAGCAGGCCGTCCGGGACCTCTTCGCGAAGCTGCAGTTCCGCACGCTGCTCGACCGCGTGTTCAAGGTCGCCGGTTCGGGCGAGCCGTCCGAGGCCACCGCGGCCGAGGGCACGGTGGACAGCGGTGCGCCGACCCCGCCGCCCGTCAAGACCCTCATCGACGAGGAGCTCGGCTACTGGCTGGAGCGCCGCAACGCCACCGAGGCGGCGAACGGCTACGGCGTCGCGGTCGAGGTCATCGACGGTCGGCTCAGCGCGATCGGCATCGCCACGCACGACGACGCCGTGCTCGTGCCCGGCGGCAGCGGCGCGAAGGACTACGAGCAACTGTCCGCGTGGTTCGCGTCCGACGCGCCGAAGCACTTCCACGACGCCAAGGCCGCGATCAAGACGCTCGCCGCCGTCGGCTTCGAGGTGAACGGCATCGCGGGCGACGCCCGCATCATGGGGTGGCTCGCCCAGCCCGGCAAGCAGGGGCAGCCGCTGAGCGACCTCGTCTACCAGGAGCTCGGCGAGGAGCTGCCGACGGCCGACCCGAACCAGCTCGTCCCGGAGACCGACCCGGTGAACGTCGGCGTGCACGCGTGGTTCGTCCTCCGCGTCACCACGGCACTGCGCGCCCGCATCGACGCCTCGTCGCTCACGGTGCTCGACGACATCGAGCTGCCGCTGGTGCCGGTGCTCGCCGGCATGGAGACCACGGGCGTCGCGATCGACCGGCCGGTGCTGACCGACCTGTCGCACGAGCTCGGGGAGCGCGCGGCCGAACTGGCGCAGCAGGCGTTCGCCGAGATCGGGCACGAGGTCAACCTCGGTTCGCCGAAGCAGCTGCAGGAGGTGCTGTTCACCGAGCTCGCGATGCCGAAGACCCGCAAGACCAAGACCGGGTTCTCGACGGACGCCGCGAGCCTGGCGGACCTGCAGGAGCAGCACCCGCACCCGTTCCTCGGCCTGCTGCTGCAGCACCGTGACGCCACGAAGCTCCGGCAGATCGTCGACACCCTCGACGCGGCGATCGTCGACGGACGCATCCACACCCGGTACGAGCAGACCGGCAGCAGCACCGGCCGCATCTCCTCGACCGACCCGAACCTGCAGAACATCCCCGTGAAGACCGCGGTCGGTCGCCGGGTCCGCTCGGCCTTCGCCGTGGCGGAGCCGTACACGACCCTGATCACCGCCGACTACTCGCAGATCGAGATGCGGATCATGGCGCACCTCTCCGGCGACCCCGGACTGATCCAGGCGTTCAACGAGGGCGAGGACCTGCACCGCTTCGTCGGCGCGCGGGTGTTCTCCGTCGAGCCGGCCGACGTGACGCCGGAGATGCGCACGAAGGTCAAGGCGATGTCGTACGGCCTCGCCTACGGCCTCAGCCCGTTCGGGCTGTCGAAGCAGCTGCGCATCGAGCAGTCCGAGGCGCGGACGCTGATGAACGAGTACTTCGCCCGATTCGGCGCCGTCCGTGACTACCTGCGCGGCGTCGTCGAGCAGGCGCGCGAGGACGGCTACACCGAGACGATCTTCGGCCGTCGGCGTCCCTTCCCGGACCTGAAGAGCCCGAACCGGGTGCTCCGCGAGAACGCCGAACGCGCGGCCCTGAACGCGCCGATCCAGGGCTCGGCGGCGGACATCATGAAGATCGCGATGCTCGGCGTCGCGGCGGACCTGCGGGACGGCGGACTCGCGTCGCACCTGCTGCTGCAGGTGCACGACGAGCTCATCCTCGAGGTCGCGCCCGGCGAGCAGGAGCGCGTCGAGGAGATCCTGCGGACCCGCATGGGCGCGGCGGCGGACCTGACGGTCCCGCTCGACGTGTCCGTCGGCGTCGGCCCGAACTGGGAGGCCGCGGCGCACTGACGCGTGACCGCTCGTCGGACTGGAGGCACGGTGTCGGCTGGCACCGTGCCTCCAGTCCGTCCGTGGCCGGGTCGCGGACCCGTCGGCGGTCCTCGATAGGGTCGGGAGCATGACCGATGACCGTCCTGTCCGCCAACCGTCCGCCGTCGACCGTGTCGCCGAGGACTGGGTGACCACCCTCGTCGACCTCGACCCCACCGTCGCCACCTACATCGGCGTCGACGGCCGCACCGGGGAGTACGGCGACACCTCGCCCGCCGGTGCCGCCGCGATGGCCGCCGCCGCCCGGGCCGCGAAGCGCGCACTCGACGCAGCCGACGCCGTGGACGCCGTGGACCGCGTGACCAAGGCCGACCTCGGCGCCGAGCTCGACCTCGTCCAGGAGTCCTTCGACCGCAAGCTCCACCTGCGCGACCTCAACGTGATCGCGAGCCCGGCACAGTCCGTGCGGGAGATCCTCGACCTCATGCCGACCGGCACCGAGTCGGACTGGCAGGACATCGCGAGCCGACTGCACGCGCTGCCGGACGCGCTCGAGGGCATCCGCGAGACCCTGCTCGAGGGCACGCGCGAGGACGTCACGCCGGCGAAGCGGCAGGTCGCGCTCATCGCCGAGCAGGCCGCCCGCAACGGTGCCGAGGACGGCGTGTTCCGGCAGCTCGTCGACGGCGCCGCGTTCGACGGCGACGGCTCGGTGCCGGACTCGCTGCGTGCCGAGCTGGCCCGCGGGGCCGAGGTCGCCGCGGCCGCGTACCGCTCGTTCGGCCAGTTCCTCGAGCACGAACTGCTGCCGCTCGCCACGCCCGTCGACGCCGTCGGGCGCGAGGCGTACGAGCTGCACTCCCGTCGGTTCCTCGGCGCCGTCGTCGACCTCGACGAGACCTACGAGTGGGGGATCGAGGAGCTCGCCCGGATGCGCGAGGAGCAGGAGCGCATCGCCGACCGCATCGAGTCCGGCGCGAGCGTTGCGCGCGCCATCGAGGTCCTCGACACCGATCCGGCCCGCGTGCTGCACGGCACCGACGCGCTGCAGCGCTGGATGCAGGAGACGAGCGACGAGTCCATCCGCGCGATGGACGGCAAGTACTTCGACATCGCGGACCCGATCAAGCGCCTGGAGTGCCGGATCGCCCCCACGCAGGAGGGCGGGATCTACTACACCGGTCCGTCCGACGACTTCTCGCGTGCCGGCCGCATGTGGTGGTCCGTGCCGCAGGGCGTCACCGAGTTCGGCACCTGGCGGGAGAAGACGACGGTCTACCACGAGGGCGTTCCGGGCCACCACCTGCAGATCAGCCAGGGCGTCTACAACCGCGGCGAGCTGAACACCTGGCGTCGGCAGCTGTCCGGGTCCTCCGGGCACGTCGAGGGCTGGGCGCTCTACGCCGAGCGGTTGATGGAGCAGCTCGGGTTCCTCGACGACGACGGGGACCGCCTCGGGATGCTCGACGGCCAGCGGATGCGTGCCGCCCGTGTGGTGCTCGACATCGGGGTGCACCTGCAGAAGACGAACCCCGACGGCGGCGCCTGGACGTGGGAGTACGCGCTCGACTTCATGCGCGAGAACGTGAACATGTCCGACGCGTTCGTGCAGTTCGAGGTCGCCCGGTACTTCGGGTGGCCGGGACAGGCGCCGTCGTACAAGGTCGGTCAGCGCGTCTGGGAGTCGATCCGGGACGAGGTCGCCGCTCGTGAGGGCTCGGCGTTCGACCTGAAGGCGTTCCACCACCGGGCGCTCGCGCTCGGCAGCATCGGCCTCGACACACTCCGGACCGCGCTCCTCGACTGAAGCCGGAGCCCCACGACCGGGCGACACGCCCGGTTGTGGGGCTTCGCTGCGAGTGGTTAGACTTGTGCGGCGCATCCTGCGCCACGGTGCATCCGCACCATCCAACAAATCGCCATGACGGCTCGCATCGGCATCCGGTGCGGACCAGGGGGTCGCTCCCTCGCCGTCAGGGCCCGACTCATGTCCGTTCGGAGCAATCTCTACATGACAACCACCACGACCAAGGCTCCCAAGCAGGTCGCCATCAACGACATCGGCTCGGCTGATGACTTCCTGGCCGAGGTCGAGAAGACCCTGAAGTTCTTCAACGACGGAGACCTCATCTCCGGCACCGTCGTGAAGATCGACCGCGACGAGGTCCTCCTCGACGTCGGTTACAAGACCGAGGGTGTCATCCCCTCGCGCGAACTCTCGATCAAGCACGACGTCGACCCCAACGAGGTCGTCGAGGTCGGCGACGAGGTCGAGGCCCTGGTCCTCCAGAAGGAGGACAAGGAAGGTCGCCTCATCCTGTCGAAGAAGCGTGCGCAGTACGAGCGTGCGTGGGGCGACGTCGAGAAGATCAAGGAGTCCGACGGCGTCGTGACCGGCACGGTCATCGAGGTCGTCAAGGGCGGTCTGATCGTCGACATCGGCCTCCGTGGCTTCCTCCCGGCCTCGCTCATCGAGCTGCGCCGCGTCCGCGACCTCACGCCGTACCTCGGCCAGGAGCTCGAGGCGAAGATCCTCGAGCTCGACAAGAACCGCAACAACGTGGTCCTCTCGCGCCGTGCACTGCTCGAGCAGACGCAGTCCGAGTCGCGCACCACCTTCCTCAACAACCTCCACAAGGGCCAGGTCCGCAAGGGCATCGTGTCGTCGATCGTCAACTTCGGTGCGTTCGTCGACCTCGGCGGCGTCGACGGTCTCGTCCACGTCTCCGAGCTCAGCTGGAAGCACATCGAGCACGCCAGCGAGGTCGTCGAGGTCGGTCAGGAAGTCACCGTCGAGATCCTCGAGGTGGACCTGGACCGCGAGCGCGTGTCGCTCTCGCTCAAGGCCACGCAGGAGGACCCGTGGCAGGTCTTCGCCCGCACCCACGCGATCGGCCAGATCGCACCGGGCAAGGTCACGAAGCTTGTGCCGTTCGGTGCCTTCGTCCGCGTCGCCGACGGCATCGAGGGCCTCGTGCACATCTCGGAGCTCTCGAACAAGCACGTCGAGCTCGCCGAGCAGGTCGTGTCGGTCAACGACGAGGTCTTCGTCAAGATCATCGACATCGACCTCGACCGTCGCCGTATCTCCCTCAGCCTCAAGCAGGCCAACGAGGGCGTCGACCCGGAGGGCACCGAGTTCGACCCGGCGCTCTACGGCATGCCGACGGAGTACGACGACAAGGGCGACTACAAGTACCCGGACGGCTTCGACCCGGAGACGAACGAGTGGCTCGAGGGCTACGACACCCAGCGCACCGAGTGGGAGGGCCAGTACGCGGCCGCCCAGGCGCGTTGGGAGGCCCACAAGGCGCAGGTCGCGAAGACCATCGCCGACGAGGCGCAGGGTGGCTTCGACCTCCCGGCCAGCGCTTCCTCGTCGTCGACGTTCGCGGCCGAGTCGAACGGTCAGGGTCAGGGCACCCTCGCCGACGACGCGTCGCTCGCCGCGCTCCGCGAGAAGCTCAGCTCGACCAACTGATCGAGCGGCTCACCGCGACCGGAAGCCCGGCACTCCTGCGAAGGGGTGCCGGGCTTCCGGCCGTTCGGGGGGTCTGCTCGCTACGCTGTCCCGGTGCGCATCATCGGTCTCACGGGCGGCATCGCCGCGGGCAAGTCGACGGTCTCCCAGCGGTGGGCGGCGCACGGTGCGGTCGTGGTCGATGCCGACCGACTGGCGCGTGCAGCGGTGGCGCCGGGCAGCCCCGGGCTCGCGCAGGTCGTGGAGCGCTTCGGTCCCGGTGTGATCGCCGCCGACGGGTCGCTCGACCGGCCGGCGCTCGGCGCGATCGTGTTCGCCGACGCGGCGGCCCGCAAGGACCTCGAGGGCATCACCCACCCGGAGGTCTGGCGGCTTGCGCAGGCGGCGTTCGACGCGGCCGAGGCCGCCGACCCGGACGCCGTCGTGGTCTACGACGTCCCGCTGCTCGCCGAGGCACGGGGGAGTCGACCGCTGCGGTTCGACGCCGTGGTCGTCGTCGACGCTCCGGCCGCTCAACGGGTCGAACGGCTCGTGGAGCACCGTGGGATGGCCCGCGACGAGGCCGAGCGTCGGGTGGGTGCACAGGCGAGCGATGCCGACCGTCTGGCACTGGCGGACCACGTGGTTGACGCCACCGGGACGCTCGAGGAGACCCTCCGGTCGGCGGACGACGTCTGGGACCGTGTCGTCCGATGAAGCACCGCTCGGTCGTGGCCCTGGCGGTCGTGGTCCTCGTGGCGATCGGGGGTGCGTCCCTCGTCGCAGCGAACGTCCTCGGAGCGGAACGTGTCGAGCAGCACGGACGGGTGTCCGCTGCCGATCGGCCGCACGGTGACCAGCACGGCCCGGAGGGAGCGCTGCACCGCTTCCGACTCGGGACGATCAACGGCCAGCGACTCGAGCCGAACCGGGACGACTTCGCTGCCCGCACGAACGCAGACGGGCCGCTCCTGCTCTTCCTGCCGGCGACCCGTGCGAAGCCGGCGGACTACCAGCGCTTCCTCGGGACTGCGCTGCAGGACGGGTACCACGTGCTCGGGCTCGACTACTGGAACCTCGGCAAGACCCTGACCGGCACGTGTCAGGCCGACCCGCAGTGCTACGGAGCGGTGCAGCGGAACCGGTTCGACGGCAGCCGACCCTCGGAGTTCAGCTCGGTCCGACCGTCCGGGTCGATCGTCTCCCGGCTCCGCGACGCGATCGCGTACCTCGAGGACCACGACCCGAACGGCGGTTGGGGGCGGTTCGTCCGCGACGACCAGGACGTCGCCTGGAACGACGTCGTCGTCGCCGGGCACTCGCAGGGTGGTGGTGAGGCCGCCTACATCGCGCACATCAGGTCCGTGCAGGGGGCGCTGATGTTCTCGTCGCCCGTGGAGTCGTTCGGGGCTGTGCACGCCGCCTGGATGGACCGGCCGGGGCGCACACCGGTGAGCCGCATGTACGCGATCGACGACGTCCGTGACGTGTTCGGTGCCCGGATCCGTGGCTCCTGGTCGGTGATGGGCCTCGATGGTGCTTCCGGTCCGTTCCGCACCGACACCGCTCCGCCGGGCACGGACGCCGACCCCCACGCGATCCTGACGGACATCCGGGTCGGGACGCCCGGGCAGTCGCACTCCAGGATCATCAAGGACTCGACGCCGCTCGGTCCGGACGGCACACCCCGGATGCTGGCGCTCTGGCAGTGGCTCCTGCACCGGTTCCCCTCGCGCCCCTGAGTCAGGCCACGAGCCTCGGTCACGTCATAGGGTCGCGCAATACGCTGGGGCCGTGCAGCGAGCCGGTGAAGGACCCGACCTGCGCTCGATCATCCGTGCGTGCGCGGCGGAGGACTCCGGGCGTCACTACCTCGAGGACGCGCGCAGCGACCGTGTGCTGACCTACGGCGCGCTGGAGCGGGCGGTGTCCGCGTGGGCTGACGCGTTCGACGGGATCGGCATCGCCCCGTCCGGGGCCGTGCTCGTCGACCTCGGCGACCCGCTCGCGTTCGCCGTCGTGTACCTCGCTGCCCTCGCCTCCGGACGTCGCGCGGTCCCCGTCGACACCGGGCAACCCGCCGGTGAACCCGGCCGTCTCGCCGGCCTCGTCGGCGGCGCGTCGATCGTGGTGTCGGACCGCGACGTGGACGCAACCCTCCCCGGAGCCCCCGCCAGCAGGATCGACGCGGCCACGTTCCTCCCGGCGGACGTCCGTCTGCCGGCACACCTCCGCGACGGCGACCTGCCCGGTGCGGGTCCGGACGCGCCTGGAGAGGGGTCGGTCGTGCTCTTCACGTCCGGTTCGACGGGCACGCCGAAGGGTGTCGAGCTGCCCGAATCGCAACTGCTCTTCGTCGCCCGGGCGGTTGCTCGGCACAACCGTCTGACGCCGGCGGACCGTGGGTTCAACTCGCTGCCGCTGTTCCACGTCAACGCCGAGGTCGTCGGGTTGCTCGCGTCCCTCGTCTCGGGCGCGACCCTGGTGGTCGACCGGCGCTTCCGCCGGACCGGGTTCTGGGAGCTGCTCGCAGATCGGGGGATCACCTGGCTCAACGCGGTCCCGGCGATCCTTGCCGTCCTCGCGAAGACTGGTCCGCTCGACTTCCCGCACGGCCTGCGGTTCGTGCGCAGCGCCTCGGCGCCGCTACCCGACCCGTTGCGGCAGGCCCTCGGCGACGTCCCCCTCGTCGTCAGTTGGGGCATGACGGAGGGCGCGTCGCAGATCACCGCGACACCACTCGGGACCCCGGCGCGTCCCGGCTCCGTCGGAGTCCCCGTCGGGACCGAGGTGCAGGTCCGTGGTGACGACGGTGCGGTGGTGGGGCCCGGTGTGGTCGGCGCGCTGTGGATCCGCGGTGAGGGTGTCGTGCGGCGCTACCTGGGCGGCCGCGCCGGCGAACGGTTCGACGAGGACGGCTGGCTGAGCACCGGTGACCTGGGCTCGGTCTCCGCGGACGGTTGGGTGTCGCTCGCCGGCCGGTCCGACGACGTCATCAACCGCGGCGGCGAGAAGGTGTACCCGTCCGAGGTCGAGGACGTCCTGCTCGGGGACGATCGCGTGCTCGAGGTCGTCGTCGTGGGGCGCCCGCACGACGTGCTCGGCGCCGTCCCGGTCGCGTACGTGATCGCACGCTCGGACGAACCGACCGACGTCGGCAGGCTCGTAACCGACCTCACCGCCCGTGCGGAAGAACGTCTCACCCGGTTCCGGCGCCCCGTCGAGATCGTCGTCGTGCCCGACCTGCCTCGCGCCGCGACCGGCAAGGTCCAGCGCGCGAAGGTGCGATCCATGGCAGCACAGTCGTGAGTGGCGACCAGGCGCAGACGCCGACCCGGACCGCCGAGGGCGGAGCACGGCACCTGTACGAGGTCGACGTCCTCCGGATCCTCACGTTCGCGTGCGTCATCGGCGTGCACACGACGAGCCACACCGTGGCCTCCGACGACGTCCCGCTGAACGCCTTGCTCGGGCTGCTGCACTTCACCCGACTGGTGTTCTTCTCGCTGACGGCCTTCGTGCTCGTGTACAGCTACACCCTGCGCCCCCGCCCGATGGCCCAGTTCTGGCCGAAGCGCTTCCTCCTCGTCGGGGTGCCGTACCTGGCGTGGTCGTTCGTCTACGTCGGCTCGTCGTGGTTGCTCAGCGACAGCCGGCGCGGTGACGTTCCGGACCTGGTGCGCAGCGTCGCCGGAGGGATCGTCACGGGCACGTCGTGGTACCACCTGTACTTCCTGCTCGTGACGATGCAGGTGTACCTGTTGCTCCCGGCGATCGTCTGGCTCGTCCGACGGACCCGGGGACACCACCTGGCCACCCTCGTCGTCTCGCTGTCGGTGCAGCTCGTGGTCTTCGCCGGGTACAAGTACTTCCCGGCGAGCGATGCCTGGCTGCACGGGTACCAGAAGCAGTTCTTCTTCTCGTACGTGTTCTTCATCGTGTCCGGCGCGATCGCCGCCGACCACGCCGATGCCTTCCTACGGTTCATCCGGGTACACCGGAACGCCGTGCTCTGGGGCTCCGCCGGGATCGGAGCGCTCACGCTGGGGGTCTGGGCCCTGCAGGTCGGCCTCGGGCAGTCGCTCTACGCCGCGGGGACGCCCCTGCAGCCGGTCCAGGTGATCTGGAGCGGGGCGGTCTTCGTCGGGTTCCTGGCGGTCGGGGTGCGGTGGGCGGACCGCCGTCGGCCGGGCAGTCCGCTCGCGCGGTTCGTCGACTACGGCTCCGACCGGTCCTTCGGCATCTTCCTCAGCCACCCGTTCATGATCTGGATCCTGTTGTACGGCGACAGCTGGCTCGAGCAGGTGGTGCCGAAGCCGTGGCTCACGCTGGTGACGTACGTCCTGGTGCTCGGGCTGTCCGTGGCCGTCACGGAGCTGTTCCGGTGGACTCCGCTGAGCGTGCCGCTCACGGGGCGGCCGTCCCTCGCGTCACGCGAGCAGCGGCAGGCCCGGTCGCGGAGACGGGAGCGCGGGACCGCCGGGCCCGTCGGTGCGGCCCAGGGGGAGCCGCGGGCTCGCTAGTC
Source organism: Curtobacterium sp. SP.BCo (assembly GCF_051903265.1). Lineage (GTDB taxonomy): Bacteria > Actinomycetota > Actinomycetes > Actinomycetales > Microbacteriaceae > Curtobacterium. The sequence continues at coordinate 2,511,111 of NZ_CP194337.1, read as the reverse complement.
GCGACGCCGACCGGCCGGGCCGGACGGGACGGGAGGCGCGGGGCCGGCTGCACCCGTGCCTCCCGTCGGACTCGGGGCGGGTGAGCGAGCCCGTGGTGACCGGGCGGGCGTGTCGGGGCGCTGCCCCGCCCGACGGCGACCGCGGTCGCCCGCCGGTCAGGAGGGATGCTGTTCCGCCTTCGGGATCCCGACCTCGAGGACACCGTCGGTCATCGTCAGACGCTGCGGCTTCATGCACCAGGCGACCACCGCAGCTGCGGCGAGCAGGGCGCACGAGAGCGCGAACGGCAGCTGCCACCCGGATGCGTCGATGAGTGCCCCGAACACGATCGGTGAGATCACCCCCGCGATGCCGAAGCCGGTGTTCATGAAGCCGGACGCGGTGCCCGACCACTGGGGCGCGACGTCCATCGGGATCGCCCACAGGTTGGCGTTGCAGAGTTCGAGGAAGAAGAACGACAGGGCCAGCGAGATCGTCGCCACGACCAGGCCCTGCCCGATGACGAGCGGCACGAGGCAGACGAGTGATCCGCCGAGGCCGATGACGAGGACGGTGCGCCGGGCGTTCCGCGTGTCGCCGCCGCGGTGGATGACCCGGTCGCTGAGCATGCCGCCGACGGTGTCCCCGACGACACCGGCGAGCAGGACGAGGGTGGTGAAGAGCGCGAACTGACTGATCGGCAGGCCGTAGGTGCTGCTGAGGAAGGTCGGGATCCAGGTGAGGAACACCCAGAGCACCCAGCCGTACCCGAAGTCGACGAAGGTCACCGGCAGGATCTGACGGGCAAGCCTGCGCCACGGGACCGGTGGACGGGTGGTTCGGGTCTCCGCAGGCGGGAGTTCGTCCAGCTCGGCCTGGTGGATGCCGGCGGTGTCCTCGGGCTTGTCGCGGAACCAGGTGAACCAGACGATCGCCCACGCGATGGAGAGCACCGCGGTGGCGAAGAAGGCCCAGCGCCAGCTCCCGGTCGCGCCGATCACCCAGGCGACGAGGAGCGGTGCGAGGGCGTTGCCGAGCCGGGCGGCGGAGTGCACGACCCCCTGCGCGAAGCCGTTGCGGTCGCGGGGGATCCACCGGCTCATCGCCTGCGTGGCCGCCGGGAACGCTGCGGCCTCACTGAGCCCGAGCAGCGCGCGGGCGGCGAAGAGCGTCCAGAACCCGACCGAGAACCCGGTCCACAGGGTGGCGACGCCCCACAGGACGGTGATGACGAAGAGGGCCTTCCGCGGGCCGAACTTCTCGGCGATGGTGCCGCCGAAGACCTGGAGCAGGGCGTACGGCAACGCGAAGGCGGAGACGATGAGGCCGGCGGTCGTCTCGTTGAAGCCGAAGTCCTCGGTGATGTGGGGGAGCGCGGTGGAGATGTTCGTGCGGTCGATGTAGGAGATCGCGTACATGCAGCACAGGAGCAGGAGCACGCGCCCGCGGATGCGTCCGCGGAACGGGGTGCCCTTCGTCGATGCGGCGGGGGTCGCCGTCGTCATGGGGCCTCTTCAGGAGTGAGGGTGTGTCGGGTCACTGAACGGATCAGAGGCTAAGCGCGGTCCTTATCAGCTGTCTCTGAGCATCCTTGGGGCGGACGATACGCCGTGGGCGAGTGGACCGCTCCGGTGTCAGGGGTCCCGACTACCGTTGACGGCATGGCAGTGTCAATCGAGCCCACGCGCGCGGTCCGCCCGTTCGAGGTCATCAGCGAGTACTCGCCGAGCGGTGACCAGCCCGCGGCGATCGCCGAACTCGCGGGCCGCATCAACGCCGGTGAGACCGACGTGGTGCTCCTCGGTGCCACCGGTACCGGCAAGTCCGCGACCACCGCCTGGCTCATCGAGCAGGTGCAGCGTCCCACGCTCGTGCTGGCGCACAACAAGACGCTCGCGGCCCAGCTCGCCAACGAGTTCCGCAGTCTGCTGCCGAACAACGCCGTCGAGTACTTCGTGTCCTACTACGACTACTACCAGCCCGAGGCGTACGTCCCGCAGACGGACACCTTCATCGAGAAGGACTCCTCGGTCAACGCGGAGGTCGAGCGGCTCCGGCACTCGACGACGAACTCGTTGCTCAGTCGTCGCGACGTCGTGGTGGTCTCGACCGTCTCCTGCATCTACGGCCTCGGGACGCCGGAGCAGTACATGAACGCCTCGGTCGCGCTGCACGTCGGCCAGACGATCCCGCGCGACCAGCTCGTCCGCAAGTTCGTCGCGATGCAGTACCAGCGCAACGACGTCGACTTCGCGCGTGGCACGTTCCGAGTCCGTGGCGACACGCTCGAGATCATCCCGATGTACGAAGAGCACGCGATCCGCATCGAGATGTTCGGCGACGAGGTCGAGGCGCTGTCCTACCTGCACCCGCTCACCGGCAACGTCATCGAGGACATGCCGGCGGTGTCGATCTTCCCGGCGTCGCACTACGTCGCCGACACCGACGTCATGCACCGCGCGATCGGCACGATCAAGGAAGAACTGGCCGAGCGGCTCGCCGAGCTCGAGGGCCAGGGCAAGCTGCTCGAGGCGCAGCGTCTCCGGATGCGCACCACGTTCGACATCGAGATGATGGAGCAGATCGGCTTCTGCTCCGGCATCGAGAACTACTCGCGGCACATGGACGCCCGCGCCGCCGGCGAAGCTCCGCACTGCCTGCTCGACTTCTTCCCGGACGACTTCCTGATCGTGATCGACGAGTCGCACGTCACCGTGCCGCAGATCGGCGCGATGTACGAGGGGGACGCATCGCGGAAGCGCACGCTCGTCGAACACGGCTTCCGCCTGCCGAGCGCGCTCGACAACCGTCCGCTCACGTGGGAGGAGTTCCTCGAGCGCGCCGGACAGAAGGTCTACCTGTCGGCGACCCCGGGCCGGTACGAACTCGGCGTCACGGACAGCGTCGTCGAGCAGATCATCCGACCGACCGGTCTGATCGACCCGGAGATCGTGGTGAAGCCGAGCGACGGTCAGATCGACGACCTGCTCGAGGAGATCAAGCAGCGCGTCGACAAGGACGAACGCGTGCTCGTGACCACCCTGACGAAGCGGATGGCGGAGGAGCTCACCGACTTCCTCGGCAACGCGGGCGTCCGGGTGCGCTACCTGCACTCCGACGTCGACACGCTCAAGCGTGTCGAGCTCCTCACCGAGTTGCGCCAGGGCGTCTACGACGTGCTGGTCGGCATCAACCTGCTGCGCGAGGGCCTCGACCTGCCCGAGGTGTCGCTGGTCGCGATCCTCGACGCCGACAAGGAGGGCTTCCTCCGCTCGTCGACGTCGCTCATCCAGACGATCGGTCGTGCCGCCCGCAACGTGTCGGGCCAGGTGCTGATGTACGCCGACAAGATGACCGATTCGATGAAGCAGGCGATCGAGGAGACCGATCGCCGCCGCGAGAAGCAGGTCGCCTACAACCTCGAGCGTGGCATCGACCCACAGCCGCTGCGGAAGAAGATCGCGGACATCACCGAGGTCCTGGCGCGCGAGAACGACGACACGAAGGCCCTGCTCGAAGGTCGTTCCGGCGCGGACGGACGTCGGTCGCCGACCCCGAACCTGCGCCGTGGCGGCATCGCGGGCGAGGGCGCGACCCAGCTCGAGGCGACGATCGGGGACCTCAACGACCAGATGTTGCAGGCCGCTGCCGAGCTGAAGTTCGAGCTCGCCGCCCGGCTGCGCGACGAGGTGCAGGACCTCAAGAAGGCGCTCCGCCAGATGGAGGCGGCCGGGCATGTCAGCTGACGCCGGCACGACCGACGGGCCGCGCGCCGCAGTGCGACGCACCGTCGTCGTGACGGGCGCGAGCGCTGGGCTCGGCTACTTCGCGGCCGAGCAGCTCGCCGCAGCGGGGCACCGGGTGGTGCTCGCGACGCGCAACGAGACCCGCGCCGCGGCGGCCGAGCGGAGCATCCGCCGTCATGTCCCGGACGCCGACCTCGGGCAGCTGCACCTCGACCTCGCCGACCTGGACAGCGTCCGCGCGGGCGCGGCCAATCTCGCGCGGCTGGAGCCCGACGGCGTGGACGCGATCGTCAACAACGCCGGCGTGGTCGGCTCCGGCACGATGCAGACGACGCCGCAGGACACCGAGCTGCAGATCGGCACCAACCACCTCGGTCACTTCGCGTGGACGGCATCGACCCTGCCGTTGCTCGAGGCGCGCGGGGGCCGGGTCGTCCACCTCGGGTCGATCGCGCACCGCTGGGCGCGTCTGGACCGTGCCGACCCGCTCGGGGTCGGCCGCTACTCCAGCTACCGGCAGTACGGGCGGAGCAAGCTCGCGGTGATGCTGTTCGGCTTCGAGCTGGCCCAACGGCTGGCGGACGCCGGCTCGTCGGTGGCGAGCGTCGTCGCCCACCCGGGGTTCTCGCTCGACGTCCTCGCACCGGACCGTCTGGACATCGCCGCGTCGCGGTCGGAGCCGGCGTGGACGCGTCCGGCGCAGCGTCTGTACGCGCAGGGCAAGGACGTCGGCGCCGACCCACTGGTGCACGCGGCGGTGGGGCAGGACGTCCGCTCGGGGGAGTACTGGGGTCCGTCGGGCTGGATGCAGCTCCGGGGCCCAGCGGCCGTCGTCGCCGCCGAACCCAGGGCCCACGACCGGACCGAGGCGGCCCGGCTCTGGACCGCGAGCGAGCGTGCCGCCGGGGTCGCGTTCGCTCTCGACGCACTCGTCTGACCGTCCATCGCGGCCGAATGTCGGTACCGCTTCGTAGAATCGACGACGATGACCATCACTTCTGACCGCGGTACCTCGACGTCGGGCCGGAACGCCTTCGGCGAGCCCGCAGACCTCCACATCCCCGGCGGGACGGCACCGCACAGCACCTCCACGCTCAGCGTGCGCGGTGCCCGCGTGCACAACCTGCGCGACGTCGACCTCGAGATCCCACGAGACTCGCTCGTCGTGTTCACCGGCCTGTCCGGATCCGGCAAGTCCTCGCTGGCGTTCGACACGATCTTCGCCGAAGGGCAGCGCCGCTACGTCGAGTCGTTGTCCGCCTACGCGCGACAGTTCCTCGGGCAGGTCGACCGCCCTGACGTCGACTTCATCGAGGGCCTGTCGCCCGCGGTGTCGATCGACCAGAAGTCGACGAACCGGAACCCGCGGTCGACGGTGGGCACGATCACCGAGGTCTACGACTACATGCGTCTGCTCTGGGCGCGCATCGGCATCCCGCACTGCCCCGTGTGCGGTGAGGTGATCAGCAAGCAGAGCGTCCAGCAGATCGCCGACCAGCTCATGGAGTTCGAGTCCGGCACCCGCTTCCAGGTGCTCGCGCCGGTGATCTCGAAGAAGAAGGGCGAGTTCGTCGACCTCTTCCAGGAGCTCGCGGCCTCCGGGTACGCCCGTGCGATCGTCGACGGGGAGCGCATCCAGCTCAGCGACCCGCCGAAGCTCAAGAAGCAGGTCAAGCACGACATCTCCGTGATCGTCGACCGGCTCGTGGCGAACGAGGACATCCTCGGCCGCCTCACCGACTCGTTGGAGACGGCTCTGCGCCTGACCGACGGCACGGTCGCGATCGACCTGGTCGACGCCGAGGGCCCCGGTGCGGTGCGCACCTACTCCGAGAACCTCTCGTGCCCGAACAACCACCCCTTGGCCCTCACCGAGATCGAGCCGCGCACGTTCTCGTTCAACGCGCCGTTCGGTGCGTGCCCGGAGTGCTCGGGTCTCGGTACCCGCATGTCGGTGGACCCCGATCTTATGCTCGGCGACCCCGAAGCCTCGCTCCGTGACGGCGTCCTGCTGCCGTGGACGGGGACGAGCGGTCTCTACTCGTACTTCGAGAAGCTCCTCGCGGGCCTCGGCAAGGAGCTCGGGTTCGACCTGGACACCCCGTGGAGCCGTCTCGACCCGTCGGTGCAGGCGGCGATCCTGACCGGCAAGGACTTCCAGGTGTCGGTGTCCTGGCGCAACCGGTTCGGCCGCGAGATGCGGTACACGAGCGGGTTCGAGGGCGTCATGCCCTACATCGAGCGCAAGTTCGCCGAGGCCGAGTCGGACTCGCAGCGCCAGCGCTTCCAGGGGTACCTGCGTGAGGTGCCCTGCCCCGTGTGCGAGGGCACCCGCCTCAAGCCCGAGGTCCTCGCCGTCTCGGTCGACGGCCGGAGCATCGCGGACGTCACCGAGATGTCCCTCGACAACGCGTACGCGTTCATGGACAGCCTGACCCTCACCGACCGGGAAGCCCACATCGCCGCGGCGGTCCTGCGCGAGATCCGGGCACGGCTGGAGTTCCTGCTCGAGGTCGGTCTCAACTACCTCACCCTCGCCCGCGGTGCCGGCGGCCTGTCCGGCGGCGAGGCGCAGCGCATCCGTCTCGCCACCCAGATCGGTTCCGGCCTGACCGGGGTGCTCTACGTCCTCGACGAGCCGAGCATCGGGCTGCACCAGCGCGACAACCGACGGCTGATCGACACCCTGGTCAAGCTCAAGGACCTCGGCAACACCCTGATCGTCGTCGAGCACGACGAGGACACCATCCGCACGGCGGACTGGGTCGTCGACATCGGCCCGGGCGCGGGTGTGAACGGCGGCAACGTCGTGCACTCGGGTTCGTACGAGGGGATCATCGAGAACCGCGAGTCGATCACGGGGGACTACCTCGCCGGCCGACGCGCGATCGAGGTCCCCGCCCAGCGTCGGAAGGTCAACCTCAAGCGCACGATCAGCGTGCAGGGCGCGCGAGCGAACAACCTCAAGTCGATCGACGCGGACTTCCCGCTCGGCGTCTTCACCGCGGTGACCGGGGTGAGCGGCTCGGGCAAGTCGACGCTCGTCAACGACATCCTGTACAAGGTGCTCGCCAACCAGCTCAACGGTGCCCGCCACATCGCGGGCAAGCACACCCGGGTGAAGGGCCTCGACCAGCTCGACAAGGTCGTGCACGTCGACCAGGCGCCGATCGGCCGCACCCCGCGGTCGAACCCGGCGACGTACACCGGTGTCTTCGACCGGATCCGTCAGCTGTTCGCCGAGACCCCCGAGGCGAAGGCCCGCGGTTACCAGCCCGGACGCTTCAGCTTCAACGTCAAGGGCGGGCGCTGCGAGAACTGCTCGGGCGACGGCACGATCAAGATCGAGATGAACTTCTTGCCCGACGTCTACGTCGCGTGCGAGGTCTGCGGCGGTGCGCGGTACAACCGCGAGACGCTGCAGGTGCACTACAAGGGCAAGGACATCTCCGAGGTCCTCGACATGCCGATCAGCGAGGCGGCCGAGTTCTTCGAGCCGATCTCCGCGATCCACCGCTACATGGCGACCCTCGTCGACGTGGGCCTCGGCTACGTCCGCCTGGGGCAGAGCGCGACGACCCTCTCCGGCGGCGAGGCGCAGCGCGTGAAGCTCGCGACCGAGCTCCAGCGTCGGTCGAACGGCCGTACCGTGTACGTGCTCGACGAGCCGACGACGGGTCTGCACTTCGAGGACGTCCGGAAGCTCCTCCTGGTGCTGCAGAGCCTCGTCGACAAGGGCAACACCGTCATCACGATCGAGCACAACCTCGACGTCATCAAGTCCGCCGACTGGCTCATCGACATGGGTCCCGAGGGCGGTTCGGGCGGTGGCACGGTCCTCGCGACGGGGACGCCGGAGCACGTGGCGACCGTGCCGGAGAGCCACACCGGTGTCTTCCTCAAGGAGATCTTCGACGCGCAGGACGCCCGTGTCGGCAAGCAGCAGGCGGTCGGTGCACGGAGCGCCACGCAGAAGGCGCCGAAGGCGAGCAAGCAGAAGGCGGGTGCTCGGTAGGTGGCGGACACCGTCCCGTGGCGCCCGAAGGCCGGTGAGATCCCGACCGACCCGGGCGTCTACCGCTGGCGCGACGAGGCCGGTCGGGTGCTCTACGTCGGCAAGGCGAAGAACCTCCGCGCCCGGCTGAGCAACTACTTCGCGCCGCTGCCGACCCTGCACGAGCGGACGCGGCGGATGGTCCTGACGGCGCGCAGCGTCGAGTGGACGACCGTCGGTTCCGAGATCGAGGCGCTGCAGCTCGAGTACACGTGGATCAAGGAGTTCGATCCGCCGTTCAACGTCAAGTTCCGCGACGACAAGTCGTACCCGTACATGGCGATCACCCTCGGGGACGAAGCGCCCCGGGTGATGGTGACGCGGAACCGGAAGATCAAGGGTGCGAAGTACTTCGGCCCGTACCCGAAGATCTGGGCGGTGCACGACACCATCGACCTGATGATCAAGGTGTTCCCGATCCGCACCTGCTCGGACTCGTCCTACAAGAAGGCGATGCAGACCGGTCGGCCGTGCTTCCCGGGCCAGATCGGCAAGTGCGGTGGCCCCTGTTCGCAGAAGGTCACGATCGCCGAGCACCGTGCGCTCGTCGACGAGTTCGTCCGCTTCATGGGCAGCTACGACCGTCGCGTGATCACCGAGCTGCGACAGCGGATGGGTGCGTCGGCCGACGCGATGCAGTACGAGCAGGCCGCGAAGTACCGCGACCAGGTCGAGGCGCTCGAGGCCGTCCTCGAGAAGTCCGCCGTGGTGCTCCGCGACTCGGTCGACCTGGACCTGTTCGGCGTGAGCGAGGACGAGCTCGCGGCGGCCGTGCAGCTCTTCTCGGTGCGTGGCGGGCGCATCCGCGGTGTCCGCGGCTGGGTGGTCGACAAGGAGCTCGACATCTCGACCGGCGACCTCGTCGAGCAGATCGTGCAGGGACAGTACGCGGCCGAGGAACCCCCGCGCGAGGTCGTGGTCCCGGAGCTCCCCGAGGACGCCGAGGCGCTGCAGCAGTGGCTCAGCGAGCGGCGCGGTGGGCGTGGCACGAAGCTCAGCACCGCGCAGCGCGGGGACCGCGCCGGGCTCGCGCGGACTGCGGCGCAGAACGCGGCGCAGGCGCTCATGCTCTACAAGACGAAACGTTCCGCGGACTACACGACCCGGTCCGCGGCCCTGGCCGACATCCAGGACGCCCTCGGCATGACCGAGGCGCCGCTGCGCATGGAGTGCTACGACATCTCGCACCTGCAGGGCACGAACGTCGTCGCCTCGATGGTCGTGTTCGAGGACGGGCTGCCCCGCAAGGACCAGTACCGCCGGTACACGATCGCCGAGACGACCGACGACACCGACAGCATGTACCAGGTGCTCTCGCGACGGTTGGCGCGCCTCGACGAGGACGCCAGCGTGCCGGACGTCCCCGACGTCACGAGCGACGAGGTCATCGAGGGCTCGAAGCCGACGAAGCGCTTCGCGTACCGACCGCAACTGCTCATCGTCGACGGTGGACAGCCCCAGGTGCAGGCGGCGAAGCGGGCGATGGACGAGGCCGGTGTGCACGACATCGCCCTGGTCGGGATCGCGAAGCGGCTCGAGGAGCTCTGGCTGCCGGACGACGACTTCCCGGTCATCATGCCGCGCAACTCCGAGGCCCTGTTCCTGATCCAGCGCATCCGCGACGAAGCGCACCGGTTCGCGATCACCCACCAACGGACGCGTCGGAAGCGCGATGTGCGCTCCCGGCTGTCGGAGATTCCCGGCCTCGGACCGAGCCGGGTGAACGCGCTGCTGAAGCACTTCGGTTCGGTCGCGCGGCTGCGTGAGGCCACCGCGGAGGAGATCGGTGAGGTGCCGGGCGTCGGGCCGGCGACCGCGGCAGCGGTCGTCGCGAAGCTCGCGCAGACCCCCACGAGCGCGCCGAGCGCGCCGACCCCCACGAGCGCGCCGAACACGTCGAACCCCACCAGCACGCCGACCCCCACCAGCACGCCGAGCGCGCCGACCCCCGCGGGCGCGCCGGATCCGGACCCCGCCAGCGCAGCGGACGCGACCAGCGACCCGCAGGACGGGACGGAGCCCGGAGGCTCGGTGCGGGTCCCCGACATCACCTCCGACGGCCCGCACCTGCCCTCGTGACGTCTGCCGTGCCTCCTGGCCCGTCCCGGGGGATACCCTTGTCCTGCCGAGACCTCCCCGGGCGACGCGCCCGGGCCGCCACGACGGAGCCCACTCCCAGATGACCGACAGCGCCCAGGCGGCGACACGATCGCCGCAGCAGCACGACATCCTCATCGTCACCGGCATGTCCGGGGCCGGGCGCTCCACGGTCGGCAAGGCGTTGGAGGACCTCGGCTGGTACGTCGTGGACAACCTGCCGACGCAGATGCTCGCGCCGCTCACCGAGCTCGCGGACCGCGCGGGGGAGAAGATCCCGAAGATCGCGACCGTCGTGGACGTCCGCGGTGGACGCTTCTTCACCGAGCCCGAGCAAGCCGTCGAGCAGGTCCGGAAGTCCGCGTCCGCGCGGGTCCGGGTGCTGTTCCTCGAGGCGACCGACGCCGTGCTCGTCCGCCGCTTCGAGCAGGTCCGTCGACCGCACCCGCTGCAGGGCGAGGACACGCTCCTCGACGGCATCGCGCGGGAGCGGAGCCGGCTGGCGGCCCTGCGCGAGGCCTCCGACGTCGTCATCGACACGTCCGACCTGAACATCCACCAACTCGCGAACACCGTCACCGAGCGGTTCGCCGACGACCACTTCGTGGGTGTCCAGGTGACGCTGATGAGCTTCGGGTTCAAGTACGGACTGCCGGCCGACGCCGACATGGTGGCCGACGTCCGGTTCCTGCCGAACCCGTACTGGGTCCCGGAACTCCGGGCACACACGGGCCTCGATGCGCCGGTCTCCGACTACGTCCTCGCGCAGCCCGGAGCCCGCTCCTTCGTCGATCGCTACGCCGACGTCCTCGAGCCGGTGTTCGAGGGGTACCAGCGCGAGAACAAAAGACACGCTACGATCGCCATCGGCTGTACCGGCGGCAAGCACCGCTCGGTCGCCATCGTCGCCGAGCTGGCGAACCTCCTCCGCGGGATGCCCAACGTCGCCGTGCGTGTGAAGAACCGAGATCTCGGCCGGGAGTGACCGTCCCTCCGGCCGCTCCACACGACGTGCGCCGGGCACGCGGACCCCACCAGAAGAAACGTTAGGAATGATGCTGTGCCGTTGACTGCCGAGGTCAAGGACGAACTGGCCCGGGTCGTCGTGAACCGCAACACGGTCCGCGCCGCCGAACTCGCGACGATCCTGCGGTTCGCGGGTGGCCTGCACGTCATCTCGGGCAGGATCGCGGTCGAGGTCGAACTCGACACCCGGATCATCGTCCACCGCGTGCGGAAGGACCTCGCCGAGCTGTACGGCGTGCGGAGCGAGGCGTCGGTGGGGTCGTCCGCGTCCGCCCGCCGTGGCACCCGGTACCTCGTGCGCGTGCTCGAGGCGGGGGAGACCCTCGCCCGCCAGACCGGCCTGATGGACGCCCGTCGTCGTCCGGTCCGCGGACTGCCCAACCGGCTCACCACCGGCAACCGCGAGGACCTCGCCGCGATCTGGCGCGGTGCGTTCCTCGCCTCCGGCACGCTGACCGACCCGGGGCGGGCCGCGGCGCTCGAGGTCACCTGCCCCGGCAACGAGGCCGCGATGGCGCTCGTCGGCGCCGCGTCGCGGCTCGGCATCGCCGCCAAGGGCCGCGAGGTCCGCGGCGTGCACCGCGTCGTGATCCGCGACGGTGAGGCCATCGGGCAGATGCTCACGGTGATGGGTGCCGCGCGCACCACCGCCGAGTGGGAGGAGATGCGCCAGCGCCGCGAGGTCCGCGCGACCGCCAACCGCCTGGTGAACTTCGACGACGCCAACCTCCGCCGCTCCGCGCAGGCCGCGGTCGCCGCGTGCGCCCGCGTCGAGCGTGCGCTCGAGATCCTCGCCGACGAGGTCCCGGACCACCTGAAGTACGCCGGCTCGCTCCGGCTGCAGCACCGTGACGCCTCGCTCGACGAGCTCGGTCAGCACGCCGACCCGCCGATGACGAAGGACGCCATCGCCGGACGCATCCGCCGGCTGCTCGCGATGGCCGACAAGAAGGCGTCGGACCTCGGCATCCCGGGGACCGAGGCCAGCGTGCCCGAGGAGCTCGAGGGCGCCTGATCACGGACGTCCCGACGACCGGACCGGAGGCGCGGTGCCAGCTGGCACCGCGCCTCCAGTCCGTTCCGGGGCACGTGCACCGCACCGATCGCGACCGTCCGGACGGACCGTCATCGGGCGCGGGCGCGCAGTGTCCGACTGCTAGGGTCGTTACGGCGACGTTACGGGGCGTATCGTCCACCACACGCGGGCCCGAAGGGCCCTGCGACTCCGAAAAGCAGCGCCCCCTGGGCGCTCCACACCCACCAGGAGATCCATTGACCGTCAAGATCGGTATCAACGGCTTCGGCCGCATCGGCCGTAACTTCTTCCGGGCCGCCCTCGCCAAGGGCTCCGACCTCGAGATCGTGGCGGTGAACGACCTCACCGACAACGCCGCGCTGGCCAACCTGCTGAAGTTCGACTCCATCACGGGCCGTCTCGGCAAGTCCGTCGAGCTCGACGGCGACAACATCGTCGTCGACGGCAAGGCGATCAAGGTCCTGGCGGAGCGTGACCCCGCGAACCTGCCCTGGGGCGAGCTGGGCGTCGACATCGTCATCGAGTCGACCGGCTTCTTCACCAAGGCCGCCGACGCGCAGAAGCACATCGACGCGGGCGCCAAGAAGGTCATCATCTCCGCTCCGGCCACCGGTGACGACGTCACCATCGTGCTCGGCGTGAACGAGGACCAGTACGACCCGGCGAACCACAACATCATCTCGAACGCGTCCTGCACCACGAACAGCCTCGCGCCGCTCGCCAAGGTGTTCAACGACAAGTTCGGCATCGAGCGTGGCCTGATGACGACGGTGCACGCCTACACCGCCGACCAGAACCTCCAGGACGGCCCGCACAAGGACCCGCGTCGTGCCCGTGCGGCCGCGCTGAACATCGTGCCGACCTCGACCGGTGCCGCCAAGGCCATCGGCCAGGTCATGCCCGAGCTCGCCGGCAAGCTGGACGGGTTCGCGCTCCGCGTCCCGGTCCCCACCGGTTCGATCACGGACCTCACGCTCGAGACCAAGGCCGAGGTCACGGTCGACGAGATCAACGCCGCCTACAAGGAGGCCGCTGAGGGCCCGCTCAAGGGCATCCTGCTCTACAGCGAGGACCCGCTGGTGTCGACCGACATCACCACGGACCCGCACTCCTCGATCTACGACTCCGGCCTGACCAAGGTCATCGGCGGCCTCGTGAAGATCACCTCGTGGTACGACAACGAGTGGGGCTACTCGAACCGTCTCGTCGACCTCACCGAGTACGTGGGCGAGCGGCTCTAAGCAGATGGCGCTCCGCACCCTCGGCGACCTCGGCGACCTCGCCGGCAAGCGTGTCGTCGTCCGTTGTGACCTGAACGTCCCGCTCAAGGACGGCACGATCACGGACGACGGCCGCGTCCGGGCGTCGCTCGACACCCTGAACACCCTGATCACCGCCGGCGCGCGCGTCATCGTGATCTCCCACCTCGGACGCCCCGACGGCGAACCGAAGCCGGAGTTCTCGCTCGCGCCGGTCGGCCAGCGGCTGTCCGAGCTGCTCGGGAAGGAGGTGACCTTCGTCGGCGAGACCGTCGGCGACGAGGCCACCGCCGCTGCCGAGGCCCTCGAGGACGGTGACGTCCTGCTGCTCGAGAACCTCCGGTTCAACCCGGAGGAGACCGCGAAGGACGCCGCCGAACGCCAGGCGTTCGCGGACCGCATCGCCGCCCTCGGAGACGCGTTCGTCTCCGACGGCTTCGGCGTTGTGCACCGCAAGCAGGCCTCGGTCTACGAGCTCGCGTCCGCGCTGCCCAGCGCGGCGGGTTCGCTCATCGAGACCGAGCTCGGCGTGCTCGAGCGGCTGACCTCGTCCCCGGAGCGGCCGTACACGGTCGTCCTCGGCGGGTCGAAGGTCAGCGACAAGCTCGGCGTCATCGACCACCTGCTGCCGCAGGTGGACACGCTGTGCATCGGCGGCGGCATGCTCTTCACCTTCCTCGCGGCCCAGGGCCACGGGGTCGCGAAGTCGCTGCTCGAGGCCGACCAGCTCGACGTGGTCCGCGCCTACCTGGCCAAGGCCGACGAGCTCGGCGTGACCATCGACCTGCCGACCGACGTCGTCGTGGCCTCGGGCTTCGCGGCCGACGCCGACCACGAGACGGTCGCGGCCGACGCGATCGAGTCGTCCTCGTTCGGTGCGGACGGCATCGGCCTCGACATCGGTCCGGAGACGGCGGCGCGGTTCGCGTCCGCTGTTGCCGGGTCGAAGACGGTGTTCTGGAACGGCCCGATGGGCGTGTTCGAGTTCCCCGCGTTCGCGGCCGGCACGAAGACCGTCGCGCAGGCGCTCACCGAGGTCGACGGCCTCGGCGTCGTCGGTGGCGGTGACTCCGCTGCCGCCGTCCGGTCCCTCGGGTTCTCGGACGACCAGTTCGGCCACATCTCGACCGGTGGCGGTGCGAGCCTCGAGTTCCTCGAGGGCAAGTCGCTCCCCGGTCTCGAAGCACTGGGGTGGTCTCGATGACCCGGACACCGTTCATCGCCGGCAACTCCGGGAAGGACGCAGCATGAATCGCACCCCGTTCATCGCCGGCAACTGGAAGATGAACCTGGACCACCTCCAGGCCATCGCCACCGTGCAGAAGCTCGCGTGGACGCTGAAGGACGCTCGCCACGACTTCGACGACGTCGAGGTCGCGGTGTTCCCGCCCTTCACCGACCTCCGGAGCGTGCAGACGCTCATCTCGGCGGACAAGCTGCCGATCCGCTTCGGCGCGCAGGACCTGTCGCAGCACGACTCGGGTGCGTTCACCGGGGACGTCTCCGGGGCGTTCCTGTCAGCGCTCGACGCGCAGTACGTCATCGTCGGACACTCCGAGCGGCGCACGCTGCACGGTGAGACCGACGAGGTCGTCGCCGCGAAGACCGCCGCGGCCGTCAAGCACGGACTCGTGCCGGTGGTCTGCGTCGGCGAGACCGGCGAGCAGCGCACGGAGCGCGGCGCGGGCGTCGTGCCCGTCGAGCAGCTGCAGGTCGTCCTCGACGCAGTGCAGCCGTCCGAGATCGTCGTGGCGTACGAGCCGGTATGGGCGATCGGCTCCGGCCAGGCAGCGACCGCCGAACAGGCCCAGGAGGACTGCGCCGCACTGCGTCGTGGGATCGCCGCGGCCTGGGGCGACGAAGCCGCTGCCGAGACCCGTGTGCTCTACGGCGGCTCGGTGAAGTCGGGCAACATCGCCGGCTTCCTCCGCGAGCCCGACATCGACGGCGCGCTCGTCGGTGGCGCCTCGCTCGACGTGCAGGAGTTCGCGGCGATCGCGCGCTTCCGGCAGCACGTCGGACTCTGACAACCGTGCTCAGGCCGGCCGTGTCCGCACGGCCGGCCTGAGCCACGCCCGGCCTGCGGGCCCGGTCCGGTCCACCGGGCCGGTATACTCGCATGGCTGACTGACACGAAAGGTACGTCGTGGCGATTCTCTCCGTCGTGCTGCAGGTCCTGCTCGCTATCACGAGCCTCCTGCTCACGCTCCTCATCCTGCTGCACAAGGGCCGCGGTGGTGGCCTCTCCGACATGTTCGGCGGCGGCGTGACGAGCAACCTCGGGGCGTCCGGCGTCGCCGAGCGCAACCTCAACCGCATCACGGTGATCCTCGGTCTGGTCTGGATCGTGTCGATCATCGTGCTCGGTCTCATCAACAAGTTCACGGCGGGGAGCTGATCCATGGCAAGCGGAGGCAGTGCAATCCGAGGGTCTCGCGTCGGCGCGGGCCCGATGGGGGAGCAGGACCGCGGGGTCCAGGCGGAGCGCGTGGCGATCTCCTACTGGGACGCCCTCGGCAACGAGGTCGTGCGGTACTTCGCCGCCGGGCTCCCCGAGGACGAGATCCCCGAGACGGTGGACTCGCCGTCGACCGGGCTCCCGGCCGGCCGTGACAAGGAGAACCCGCCCGTGGTCTCCAAGACGGAGCCCTACAAGACGCACCTCGCGTACGTGAAGGAGCGCCGCACCGAGGAAGAGGCAGCACAGCTCCTCGAGGACGCGCTCCAGCAGCTGCGCGAGCGTCGCGGCACCGCGAAGAAGGACTGACGCTCCGAGCGTCCGAAGGCCCCCGCACCGATCCGGTGCGGGGGCCTTCGTCGTTCCGGCCTTGTACCCGCGTACGGGCGGCCGGCGAGCTGGTCGCGCGACATCCCGCGTGCGAATCGCCGAGGTCGCAGGAACTGTCGCCTCGAGGCTCCCGCGGCGACACGTTCTGCGACCTCGACCTCGACCTCGACGGGGCCCGGGCAGGCGGGCGCGCGACCGCACGCACAGACGGACGGGAGGCGCGGTGCCAGCTGGCACCGCGCCTCCCGTCCGTCAGGGGGTCGCGTCTAGTAGGTCGACGCGATGAGGTTCTCGGGGACGTCGCGAGCGGCGTCCTGGTCCACGAAGAACACGGTGCGCTTGCGACCCTGCACACCGCCGACGGGGACCTCGTCCACCGCGGCACCCGCGAGCGCGAGCCCGAGCACGGAGGCCTTCTCGGCGCCGGACAGGATCACCCAGACACGCTGCGAGGCGTTGATCGCCGGGTACGTCAGGGTCAGGCGCTGCGGCGGCGGCTTGGGGGAGTCGTCCACCGAGAGCACCACACGGTCGGTCACGGACAGCTGCGGGAACTCCGGGAAGAGCGACGCGGTGTGCCCGTCGGGGCCGACCCCGAGGAGCGTGATGTCGAACCGGGGCGCGATCGCGTCGTCCGGAGCTGCGGCGAGGAGCTCCTGCTCGTAGCGGGTCGCGGCCTCGTCGATCGAGAGCCCGGAGTCCGAGGCCGCGATCGGGTGGATGTTCGACTCCGGGATGTCGACGTGGTCGAAGAAGTCGGTCTGCGTGCCGGTGATGTTGCGATCAGCGTCGCCCGCCGGCACCCAGCGCTCGTCGACCCACCACACGTGCACCTTCGACCAGTCGACGCTCTCGCGCGCCGGCGACTGGCCGATGGCGGCGAGGACGAGGGAGGACACCGAGCCACCGCTGATGGCGATGTCCGCGCGCTCCTGCTCGTCGAGCACGTCGATGATCTTCGTGATGAAGCGTGCGGCGACGGAAGCGCCGAGGGCCTGCTTGTCCGGGTGCACCAGCACCCGCCGTTCGTTGGTCACGTGACTCCCGTGTTCGTGGCGGTCGGTCCGAGCGACGACCGTCGTCGGTCCGACCGGGCCCCAGGCGAGTGCCGGGGGCCCGGTCGTGTGGGGTGTGCTCAGCCGGCGATGGT
Source organism: Curtobacterium sp. SP.BCo (assembly GCF_051903265.1). Classification (GTDB taxonomy): domain Bacteria; phylum Actinomycetota; class Actinomycetes; order Actinomycetales; family Microbacteriaceae; genus Curtobacterium. The sequence continues at coordinate 2,493,975 of NZ_CP194337.1, read as the reverse complement.
CTCGCGCAGCTGGGGGACCCCGTGCTTGACGACGTCTCCGAAGAGGACGTCCGGGTCGAGTCTACGGAGTTCCTCGGCCAGGCAGTCGCGCAGGTTGCGGCGCGGCAGCGACAGGTCGTGCGTGGGCTGCCCGGGCATCGAGAGCGTCGCGACGTCCACCAGGGAACGCTCGAGGTCGATGGTGCCGGACTCGCGCACGAGCTTGACGCCGTGGATGCCGCTCGACCCGGTCGCGCGGGGCGACGTGACGACGGACACCGGGACCTCGAGCCGCAGCTGCAGCCACGCGGCGAGGAGGATCGTCGACGGGCTGTCGGACGCCCCGGAGACCTCGACGGCGGTGACCGGCTCGTACGGCGGCTGGTCGAGGGCCGCGGCGAGCTGGTTGCGCCAGAGGGTCAGCCGGGTCCACGCGAAGTCGGTGTCGCCCGGTACGTACGAGGCACCGAGGGCCTCGATCGCGCCGTTCGGGTCCTTCTGCGCGGCGGCGTCCGTGATCCGGCGCTGGGCGATGCGACCCAGTGCCGAGGCGGACGGGCGCTCGGGAGCGGTCTGCGGCCACCACGCCACGACGGGGGCGTCCGGCAGCAGGAGGCCCGTGACCAGGCTCTCCTCGTCGGTCGCGGTCTCGCCGTAGGCGCGCAGGACGATGACCTCGCTCGCGCCCGCGTCGCTGCCGACGCGGATCTGCGCGTCGAGGCGGCCCGGGGACTTCGTGTCGCCGTCGTTCTTCGACACGATGATCACGCGCATGGGGTGCTCGCGCGACGCCTCGTTCGCGGCCTCGATCGCCTCTTCCTCGTGGCCCAGGGCCGTCGAGATGATGAGGGTGAGGACGCGACCGAGGGCGACGGCGCCGCCCTCCTCGCGGATGTGGACGAGCTTCTTCTGGATCTTCGAGACCGTGGTGTTCGGCAGGTCGATCTTCATGGACGCCTCCAGGTCCGGCCGTCGCGGGCGAGCAGGTCGTCGGCCGAGGCCGGACCCCACGTGCCGGGACGGTACTGCTCGGGCTGGCCCTGCGTGGCCCAGAACTCCTCGATCGGGTCGAGGATCTTCCACGACAGTTCCACCTCTTGGTGACGGGGGAACAGCGGCGGGTCGCCGAGGAGCACGTCGAGGATGAGTCGCTCGTACGCTTCCGGCGAGGCCTCGGTGAACGCGTGGCCGTAACCGAAGTCCATCGTCACGTCGCGCACCTGCGTGCCGACGCCGGGGACCTTCGAGCCGAACCGGAGCGTGACGCCCTCGTCCGGCTGCACACGGATCACGAGTGCGTTCTGCCCGAGGGGCGACTGCGTGTTGCCGTAGACGTCCTCGGGGACGCGCTTGAACACGATCGCGATCTCGGTGACGCGGCGGCCGAGACGCTTGCCCGCACGCAGGTAGAACGGGACGCCCTGCCAGCGACGCGTGGCGATGTCGAGCTTGATCGCCGCGTACGTCTCGGTGCCGGACTCCGGGTTCATCCCGGCCTCCTCGAGGAAGCCGAGCACCTTCTCGCCGCCCTGCCAACCGCCGGCGTACTGCCCGCGGGCGGTGGCGGTCGACAGGTCCTCGGGGAGGCGCACGGCGGAGAGGACCTTCTCCTTCTCGGCACGGAGGTCCGCGGCCTTGAACGAGACGGGCTCCTCCATCGCCGTCAGGGCGAGGAGCTGTAGCAGGTGGTTCTGGATGACGTCGCGCGCCGCACCGATGCCGTCGTAGTACGCGGCACGTCCGGCGACGCCGATGTCCTCGGCCATCGTGATCTGCACGTGGTCGACGTAGTTCGAGTTCCAGATGGGTTCGTACATCTGATTCGCGAAGCGGAGCGTCAGCAGGTTCTGGACGGTCTCCTTGCCGAGGTAGTGGTCGATGCGGAACACGTCGTCGGGCGCGAACACGCTCTCGACGATCGCGTTCAGCTCGCGGGCCGTGCGGAGGTCGGAGCCGAATGGCTTCTCGACCACGACGCGGCTCCACGAGTCCTCGCGCTTCTCGGTCAGCCCGGACAGCTTCAGCTGCTCGGTGACGACCGGGAACATCTTCGGCGGGATGGAGAGGTAGAACGCGTGGTTGCCGAGCGTCCCGCGCTCCGCGTCGAGGGTGTCGACGGTGCGCTTGAGCTCGCGGAACGCCTCCGGGTCGTCGAACGACCCCTGGACGAACCGGATGCCCTGTTCGAGCTGACGCCAGACGTCCTCGTCGAACGGGGTGCGCGAGTGCTCCTTGACGGCGTCGTGGACGAGCTGGGAGAAGTCTTGGTCCTCCCAGTCACGTCGAGCGAACCCGACGAGGGCGAACCCCGGGGGCAGGAGCCCCCGGTTCGCCAGGTCGTAGACCGCGGGCATCAGCTTCTTGCGGGACAGGTCGCCCGTCACGCCGAAGATGATGAGGGTGCTGGGTCCCGCGATCCGGTTCAGTCGACGATCCGTCGGCAGCCGGAGCGGGTTGTGCTCCGGGGTGATTGCCACCGGTGACATGAGTCGGTGAACTCCTTCGAGAGTCAGAGAGTGACGGCGGAGGCCAGGGCTGCGGTGGCAGCGGCGACGTCCGACGTCGTGAGGGTCAGGACCGGGCGGCCGTGCTGCGCGAGGACACTCGCGTCGCCGGCGGCCTGGGCCTGGATGAGCTGGCCGAACGTGAACGGACGGCCGGGGATCGCCAGGTCGTCGGGTTCGTCGGCCACGATCTGCAGGAAGACGCCGTTCGCCGGACCACCCTTGTGGTACTGGCCGGTCGAGTGCAGGAACCGCGGCCCGTACCCGAAGGTGACGGGACGACCGGTGCGCGCCGCCAGGGCGTCGCGCAGCGACTCGATGCCGTGGGAAGCGGTGCGGTCCACGTACGCCTGCACGGCCAGGTAGCCGGTCGCGTCGACCTCGGCCAGGAGGCCCGTGACGGCGTCCGCCAGGGTCGTTCCGACCGCCAGTCCAGGCGTCGCGCGGACGGCGGTGCCGCCCTCGGTGAAGGCGGGAGCGGCCGGTTCCGGTCGGTCGTCCAGGAGGGCGCGCGTCGCGACCTTGGCGGCCTCGACGTCGGGCTGGTCGAACGGGTCGATGCCGAGCAGACGCCCGGCGACGGCGACGGCGTACTCCCAGACGAGGAGCTGCCCGCCGAGGGTGCCGGTGATCTCGACCTCGCCCTCGGCGACGTGGCGTTCGTCGTCGCGCGAGCCGACGAGCCGGATGACCTGCACGTCGGGCAGGCCCGCGGTGACCTCGGGGGAGTCGACGCCGAGCACGACCGGGAGCAGCCCGCGGCCGCTCTTGCCGGTGGACTCGGCGATCAGCTGTTCGACCCAGTCGCCGAACCCGACGATGTGGGTGCCGTCCGGGACGATGGCGATCTTGTCGCGCAGCGGCTCGGTGCCGCCGAGGACGGCGCCGAGCACGAGGCCCGGGTTCTCGTCGATGTCGACCGAGAGCAGCGCGGAGATGGCGTCGGCCTCGTCGAGGAGCTCCGCGATGTCCGCGCCGGCCAGGCCGGACGGCACGAGGCCGAACGCGGTCAGGGCCGAGTAGCGACCGCCGACGTTCGGGTCGGCGGTGAAGACGCGGTACCCGGCGTCGGTCGCCGCCGCCTCGAGCGGGGAGCCCGGGTCGGTGACGACGACGATGCGACCGGCCGGGTCGATGCCGGCGTCGCGGAAGGCCTGCTCGTAGACACGGCGCTGCGAGTCGGTCTCGAGGGTCGAACCCGACTTCGAGGACACGACGAGCACCGTGCGCTCGAGGTCGTGACCGACCGCTGCGCGGACCTGCGCGGGGTCGGTCGAGTCGAGGACGGTGAGCGGGACACCGGCCGTGCGCGTGATGACCTCCGGCGCGAGCGACGAGCCGCCCATGCCGGCGAGGACGACGTGGTCGACCCCGTCGGCGGCGAGCGACTCCCGCAGGGCGGTGATCTCCGCGACGAGCGGGCGGGAGACCGAGACGGCCTCCACCCAGCCGAGCCGCTTCGACGCCTCGGCCTCGGCGTCCGGACCCCAGAGCTCCGGGTCCTGGGCGGTGATGCCCGACGCCACCAGGTCGGTGACGAGGCGCGGGACCGTCTGGTCGACGGCCCGCGCCGCGTCACCGCTGGCGGCGATGGAGACCGTCACTACTTGGCGCCCTCGAGTGCGCTCTTGACGGTGTCGACGAGCTCGCCCCAGGAGACGATGAACTTGTCGACGCCCTCACGCTCGAGCAGAGCCACGACGTCGTCGTAGCTGATGCCCTGCGCGGCGATCTGGTCGAGGACGTCCTGAGCGGCGTCGAACGTGCCGGCGATGGCGTCGCCGTGGATCTCACCGTGGTCGAACGTGGCGTCGAGCGTCTTGCCCGGCATGGTGTTGACGGTGCTCGGGGCGGCGAGCTCGGTCACGTAGAGCGTGTCCGGCAGCGACGGGTCCTTGACACCGGTCGAGGCCCACAGCGGGCGCTGGGTGTTCGCGCCGGCCTCGAGCAGGCCCAGGGCACGCTCGGAGGCGAACGCCTCGGTCCAGACCTGGTAGGCGAGCTGGGCGTTGGCGATGCCGGCCTTCGACTTGAGGGCCTTCGCCTCGTCGGTGCCGACGGCGTCGAGGCGCTTGTCGATCTCGGAGTCGACGCGCGAGACGAAGAACGACGCGACCGAGTGGATCTTCGAGAGATCGTGGCCGGCGGCCTTGGCCTTCTCGAGGCCACCGAGGTAGGCGTCGATGACGGCGCGGTAGCGCTCGAGGGAGAAGATCAGGGTGACGTTGACCGAGATGCCGGCGGCGATGACCTCGGTGATGGCCTCGAGGCCCTCGACGGTCGCCGGGATCTTGATCAGGACGTTCTCGCGGCCGACCTTGTCGAACAGGAACTTCGCCTGCTCGATGGTCTTCTGGGTGTCGTGCGCGAGGCCCGGCTCGACCTCGATCGACACGCGGCCGTCGAAGCCCTTGGTCGAGTCGTAGATCGGCTTGAAGATGTCGGACGCGTTCGCGACGTCCTGCGTGGTGATCTCGAAGATCGCGTCGGTCAGCTCGGTGCCGGCGGCGGCCAGCTCCTTGACCTGCGCGTCGTAGCGCTCGCCCTTGGCGAGGGCCGAGGCGAAGATCGTCGGGTTCGTGGTGACGCCGACGACGTTCTTCTCGGCGATCAGGGACTCGAGCTTGCCGGTCTCGAGGAGCTCGCGCGACAGGTCGTCGAGCCAGATGCTCACGCCGACCGCGGAGAGGGCGGCGGTGGGGGTGTTCTCAGCCATGTGTTTCTCTTCTTCTTTCATCGACCGGCCGTGGTCGCGGAGGCGACGTGGGCCGTGGTGTCGGGGTCTGGGGGCCCGGGAGGCGCGTGGCGGGGCCGAGCCGCGCCTCCCGGAAGAAGGGCCGGATCCGGTGAACCGGACCCGGCCCGTTGCGGGTCAGGAAGCCGCGATGGATTCCTTCGCGGCGGCCACGACGTGCTCCGTCGTGAAGCCGAACTCCGTGAAGAGCGTCTGGTAGTCGGCCGAGGCACCGAAGTGCTCGATCGAGACGCTGCGGCCCTTGTCGCCGACGATGTCGCGCCAGCTCATGGCGATGCCGGCCTCGACCGACACACGGGCGGTGACGTCCTTCGGCAGGACCTGGTCCTGGTAGTTCTCGCTCTGCGCGCGGAACCACTCGAGCGACGGTGCGCTCACGACGCGGGCGTTGATGCCCTCGCCCTTGAGCTGCTCGCGCGCCTCGACGGCGATCTGGACCTCGGAGCCGGTCGCGATGAGGATCACGTCCGGGGTGCCGTTCGGCGCCTCGGCCAGGATGTACGCGCCCTTGGCGACGTTCTTCGCCGAGGCGAAGACCTCACCGGATGCGTCGCCCTCGCCGCGCTCGAACACGGGGAGGTTCTGACGGCTCAGCGCGATGCCGGCCGGGCGGTCGTTGTGCTTGAGCATCTCGAGCCAGGCGTACGCGACCTCGGTGGCGTCCGCGGGACGGACGACGTCCAGGCCCGGGATGGCGCGGAGGGCGCTGAGCTGCTCGATCGGCTGGTGCGTCGGGCCGTCCTCGCCGAGGGCGATGGAGTCGTGCGTCCAGACGTAGATCGCCGGCGCCTGCATGAGCGCGGCGAGACGGACCGCCGGGCGCATGTAGTCGCTGAAGATCAGGAAGGTGCCGCCGAAGGGGCGGGTGTTCCCGTGCAGGACGATGCCGGACAGGATCGAGCCCATCGCGTGCTCGCGGATGCCGAAGTGCAGCACGCGGCCGTACGGGTCGGTGCTCCAGGCCTTGGTGGCGGCGTCGAGCGGACCGAAGGAATTCGCGCCCTCGATCGTGGTGAGGTTCGACTCGGCCAGGTCGGCCGAACCACCCCAGAACTCGGGCATGAGCGGCGCGATGGCGTTGATGACCTTGCCGGAGGCGGCGCGGGTCGAGACGGCCTTGTCGGTCGGGAAGACCGGCAGTGCTTCCTCGAGGCCCTCGGGGAGCTCGCCGGCGTTGATGCGGTCGAGGAGCTGCTTCTTCTCCGGGTGGGACTCGGCCCACGCGTCGAAGGCCTTCTGCCACTCGGCGTGCTCGGCCTGGCCCTTGGCGATGGCGCCGCGGGTGTACTCGAGCACCTCGGGGTCGACGTGGAAGGTCTGCGACGGGTCGAAGCCAAGGACCTCCTTCAGGCCGACGATCTCGTCCGTGCCGAGCGCGGAGCCGTGGATCTTGCCGGTGTTCTGCTTGGTGGGCGACGGCCAACCGATGATCGTCTTGAGGACGATGAGGGACGGCTTGCCGGTCGTGGCCTTGGCCGTCTCGATCGCGGCGTGGAGCGCCTCGACGTCCTCGGAGTACTCGCCGGTCTTCTTCCAGTCGACGACCTGCACGTGCCAGCCGAGGGCGGCGTAGCGGTCCGGGACGCTCTCCGAGAAGGAGATGTCGGTGTCGTCCTCGATCGAGATCTGGTTGGAGTCGTAGAAGACCACCAGGTTGTCGAGCTGCTGGCGGCCGGCGAGGCTCGCGGCCTCGTTCGTCACGCCCTCCTGCATGTCGCCGTCGCCGGCGATCACGTAGGTGAAGTGGTCGAAGGGCGACTGGCCCTCGGCTGCCTCGGCGTCGAAGAGACCACGCTCGAAGCGCTGCGCGTAGCCGAAGCCCACGGCGGAGGCGAGGCCCTGGCCGAGCGGGCCGGTGGTGATCTCGACGCCGTCGGTGTGGCCGTACTCCGGGTGACCCGGGGTCTTCGAGCCCCACTTGCGCAGGTGCTGGAGGTCCTCGAGGTCGAGGCCGTAGCCGTGCAGGTAGAACTGCACGTACTGGAGGATCGAGGCGTGACCGGCGGAGAGGATGAAGCGGTCGCGGCCGATCCAGGTGGAGTCGCTGGGGTCGCGACGCATCACCTTCTGGAAGAGCAGGTGGGCGAGCGGCGCGAGGCTCATCGCGGTGCCGGGGTGACCGTTGCCGGCTGCCTCGACCGAATCGGCGGCGAGTACGCGGGCCGTGTCGACGGCCTTCCTGTCGATGGCGTCCCAGGTGAATTCAGCCACTTGGATGTTGACCCTTCTTGATGCGACATGTGCGAGGGCTCGTGCCATCGCACGGACATGATCGCCATCCCGGGGCCTTCGTCGAGTCGCCGTCACGCGGCGGCCGACCGGCTCGTCGCGGCCGACGTCATCGGGGCTCGCACTGCGGGAGGGCGACTCCAGCATAGTGACCATGCACTCAGAAGGGGTTCAGGTGACGTCGGTTGTTCACCCGTCGTCAGGAGGACCCGCCGTCGGCCGGGCGTGTCAGTGGGGGACTTCGGTCCGGATGGCGGGGCGGGGCATCGTCGCGGCGCCTCGATCACGTAAACTGTCGGAGACCCGTGGTCATTCCGGGTCGACGCACGCCCCGACGACGACGGAGCCGTCCACCGAGCGTGCGAGCTGACGCGAACAGACTGAGGTTCCCTTGCCGACTGCCACCGTGACCCGGCCCGACACCGATCGACCCCGCTCGACGCTGTCCCGCAAGGTGCGTGCGTACGTCTCGCTGACGAAGCCGCGGGTCATGGAGCTGCTGCTCGTCACGACGGCGCCGACGATGTTCCTCGCCGAGCGCGGGGTGCCGGACCTCTGGCTCGTGTTCTGGACGATGCTCGGCGGTGCGATGTCCGCCGGGTCCGCCTCGGCCTTCAACTGCTACATCGACCGGGACATCGACCGGCTGATGAAGCGCACGAGCACCCGGCCGCTCGTCACCGGCGAGCTGTCCGACCGTGAGGCCCTGGTGTTCTCGTGGGTGCTCGGCATCGCCTCGACCGCGGTCCTGTTCTTCCTCGTGAACTGGCTCGCGGCGGCCCTGAGCGTCATCGCGATCCTCATCTACGTCTTCGTCTACACGCTGTGGCTCAAGCGCCGCACCCCGCAGAACATCGTCTGGGGCGGCTCGGCCGGCTGCATGCCCGTGCTGATCGGTTGGGCGGGCGTGACCGGGTCGCTGACCTGGGCACCGGTCATCCTGTTCATGGTGATCTTCCTCTGGACGCCGCCGCACTACTGGCCGCTCTCGATGAAGTACCGCGACGACTACGACGCCGCCGACGTGCCGATGCTCGCCGTGGTCCGGGGGCGCACGGTCGTGGGCCTGCAGGTCGTCCTGTACGCCTGGGCGACGCTCGTCTGCTCGCTGCTGCTCATCCCGGTCGCGCACATGGGGCCGCTGTACACGGTCGTCGCACTCGCGGGCGGCATCTGGTTCGTCGTCGAGTCGCACCGGCTGTACTCGCGGGCGATCCAGCACGTGGAGCACGTGCAGCCGATGCGCGTCTTCCACAGCTCGATCACCTACCTGACGCTGCTGTTCATCGCCGTGGGCATCGACCCGCTGCTGCCGCAGGTCTTCACCTTCTAGGGTTCGGCGGCGGCACTGCCGCCGACCCGTTGCGACATCGTCGCTGTCGTCCGACAGCGGCGATGTCGTTCGTTGCGGGCGCGGGGTGTTGCGGACGCGGGGTTGCGACAGTCGCGACGTCGTACGACGTCGGCGGTGTCGTTGCGAGTCGCCGCTCCGCGGGTGTGCCGCGTGACGCGCGCGGCGGTCGACGTGACCGAGCGTGGGCCTGGAGGCGCGTGGCGGGGCCGCACCGTGCCTCCAGGACCGTCGCTGGTCGCGCCGTGCTGGTCGCGCCGCGCTGGTCGGGCCGTGCTGATCGCGCTGCGCGCGGATGACGACGTCCTACCTGTCGATCGACAGGTGGGACGTCGCGGATGTGGTGCTGGCGGGCCGTCAGGCCGTGAGGCGCTCCCGGACGGCGTGGCGTCCGGCCGAGCCGCGGGTGGACAGCGCCACCACGGTCGTCGCGCCGACGAGCAGCCCCGCGAGCACCATGTGCGTGCCCACCAGGCCCACCGGGAGCCCCGTGCGCGCCTGAGTGAGGCCGACGGCGATCTGGACGAACTCGACGACCAGGAGCAGCAGAGCCCATTTGCTCGACAGCCGGAGCCGGACCGCGCCGACGACGAGGACGAGCGTGAGCGCGAACAGGACGTATGCGGGGACCGCGTGCAGGTGCTCCATCACGGCGGGGTCGAACCCGGTGCGGTGCAGGCGTCCGCCGTCCACTGCCTCGTCGGCTCCGGCGTGCGGGCCGCTGCCCGTGGTGAGGATGCCGACCAGGACGGTCACGACGACCGCGGCCACGGTGCCGCCGACGACGCCGCGGTACCAGCGCGGAACCGTCCTGTCCGCGGTGCGCGGGCCGCGCATCGCCCGGTACACGAGGGCTGCGGTCACCGCGGTGAGCGCGGCCGAGACGACGAAGTGCAGCCCGACGACGAACGGGTTCAGGTTCGTCTTGACGCTGATGCCGCCGATCACGGCCTGCACCGGGATCGCTGCGCCCTGGGCGAACGCGAGCCAGAACAGCTCGGGGCGGGTGCGCCGCATCCGGACGACGAGCAGGAACATCGCGATCGCGACGATGACGAGGACGAACGTGAGGAGCCGGTTGCCGAACTCGATCACGCCGTGGATCCCCATCTCGGGCGTGGAGACCACCGAATCCGCGGTGCACTTCGGCCAGGTCGGGCAGCCGAGACCGGACGCCGTGAGCCGCACGAGGCCACCGGTGCCGATCAGCACGACCTCGACGACGAAGGACGCCCAGGCGAGCACGACGACCCGTTGGTCGACGACGCGGGGCAGTGACCACCACCGCGGGGAACGGACGTCCTGGTCGACGGGGGATCCGACGCGAGTCACGAGGGTGGTGCCTTCCTGTTGTTCCGTGCAGTGAACCTGTAGGATTCGAGGGTTCAGCAGCAGTCAAGTCTAGGCAGGCGCCGGCTCCGAAAGGTCCGAGATCGCCGTGGACACCCAGGACTGCGTGGAACCATCGACGTTGCGAGGGAGCAACACCGTGTCCGCCTGTCGGCGGTCTGCGGTGGAATGGCGTCCAGACGCCACGGGTTCACCCGGAAGACGCTGCCGCGAGAAGGAAACGAGGAGACCATGTCCGACGTGCTCATCGACCGTCCCGAGCTCGAAGGGCTCGGCCAATACGAGTTCGGCTGGTCCGACTCCGACAGTGCCGGCGCCTCGGCGCGCCGCGGCATCTCGGAAGAAGTCGTCACCGACATCTCGAACCTCAAGGGCGAGCCCGAGTGGATGCTCAAGAACCGCCTCAAGGGCCTGCAGCTGTTCGGCCGCAAGCCGATGCCGACGTGGGGTGCCGACCTGACGGGCATCGACTTCGACAACATCAAGTACTTCGTGCGCTCCACCGAGAAGCAGGCGCAGTCGTGGGAGGACCTCCCCGAGGACATCCGTGCGACCTACGAGAAGCTCGGCATCCCGGAGGCCGAGCGCCAGCGACTCGTCGCCGGCGTCGCAGCCCAGTACGAGTCCGAGGTCGTCTACCACCAGATCCGCGAGGACCTGGAGCAGCAGGGCGTCATCTTCATGGACACCGACACGGCGCTCCGCGAGCACCCGGAGATCTTCGAGGAGTACTTCGGCACCGTGATCCCGGCCGGCGACAACAAGTTCGCCGCGCTCAACACGGCCGTGTGGTCCGGCGGCTCGTTCGTCTACGTCCCGAAGGGTGTGCACGTCGAGATCCCGCTGCAGGCCTACTTCCGCATCAACACCGAGAACATGGGCCAGTTCGAGCGGACGCTGATCATCGCCGACGAGGACTCCTACGTCCACTACATCGAGGGCTGCACCGCGCCGATCTACAAGTCGGACTCGCTGCACTCCGCGGTCGTCGAGATCATCGTGAAGAAGAACGCCCGCGTCCGGTACACGACGATCCAGAACTGGTCGAACAACGTCTACAACCTCGTCACCAAGCGTGCGATCGCGCACGAGGGCGCGACGATGGAGTGGATCGACGGCAACATCGGCTCGAAGGTGACGATGAAGTACCCGTCGATCTACCTCGCCGGTGAGCACGCCAAGGGCGAGACGCTCTCCGTCGCGTTCGCCGGTCCCGGCCAGCACCAGGACGCCGGCGCGAAGATGATCCACATGGCGCCGTACACGACGTCCTCGATCGTCTCGAAGTCGATCGCCCGTGGTGGCGGTCGCGCCGGGTACCGCGGCGAGGTCCGTGTCGACCCGGCAGCGCACCACGCGGCGAACACGGTCCGGTGTGACGCACTGCTCGTCGACACGATCAGCCGCTCGGACACGTACCCGGCGATCGACATCCGCGTCGACGACGTCCAGCTCGGGCACGAGGCCACGGTCTCCCGTGTGAGCGAGGAGCAGTTGTTCTACCTGATGTCCCGCGGCATGCCCGAGGACGAGGCGATGGCGATGATCGTCCGCGGCTTCATCGAGCCGATCGCCCGCGAGCTCCCGATGGAGTACGCACTCGAACTCAACAAGCTCATCGAGATGAGCATGGAAGGATCCGTCGGCTAGATGTCCAGCACCACCCCTCCCCACATCGACCAGCCGATCGAACCCTCGGCAGCCGCGCAGAACCCTGCGCAGCACGGCGCCGGTGCGCACTCCGACGGCGGCTGGGACGCCCCCGACAAGAACATCCCGGTCCAGACCCGCTCCGAGCGGTTCCAGTCCGGCGACGTCGAGGCCTTCCCGACCGTCACCGGGCGTGAGGTGAACTGGAAGTTCGCGCCCCTCGCGAAGCTCCAGCCGCTGCTCGACGGCGGCCTCGACGGCTCCGCGTACCCGTTCCTCGCCCGCCAGTCCGACGGCGCCGACGTGGAGTGGGGTCGCAGCGACGACCCGCGCGTCGGTTCGGCCGGCCTGCCGGAGGACCGTGCCGCCGCCGCCGCGTGGACGGCTCGGGACGCCGTGCTCGCCGTCACCCTCAAGGCGACCGAGGCGCACGAGTTCATCACGATCACCCGCTCGGACTTCGGCACCCAGCCCCGCGCCGCGCACACGGTCATCACGGCCGAGCCGCACGCGCAGGGCATCGTCGTGCTCGACAACCGCGGCTCCGCGCTCCTCAGCGAGAACGTCGAGATCGTGGTGCAGGACGGTGCACGGTTGACGGTCGTCAGCCTGCAGGACTGGGACGACGACGCCGTGCACGTGTCGACGCACTTCGCCGAGGTTGGGCGCGACGCCTTCCTCAAGCACGTCGTGGTCTCGCTCGGCGGCGACGTCATCCGCGTGAACCCGTCGACGCACCTCGGTGCGCAGGGCGCCGACACGGAGATGTACGGCGTGTACTTCGCCGACGCCGGGCAGTACATCGAGCAGCAGGTCTACGTGAACCACGACGCGCCGAACACGCGCGGGCGGGTCAACTACAAGGGCGCGCTGCAGGGCCAGGGCGCCCACACGGTGTGGATCGGCGACGTGCTCATCGGGCGTGCCGGCGACGGCACCGACTCGTACGAGCAGAACCGCAACCTGGTGCTGACCGACGGCACCCGCGCGGACTCCATCCCGAACCTCGAGATCGAGACGGGCAACATCGAGGGTGCCGGCCACGCCAGCGCCACCGGTCGCTTCGACGACGAGCAGCTCTTCTACCTGCAGTCCCGCGGCATCCCCGAGGAGGAAGCACGTCGACTCGTCGTGCTCGGCTTCCTGGTCGAGGTCATCCAGAAGATCGGCGCGCCCGAGCTCGAGGAGCGCCTCATCGCCGCGGTCGAGCAGGAGCTCGCCGAGGGCCGGTCGGTCATCGCCGCGCCGGCGGAGGCCACCGCCTGATGTCGACGAAGGTCTGCGCCGAGGCGGACATCGCGGTGGACAGCCCGATGCGCGCCGTGGTCGACGGCACCGCGGTGGCCATCGTGAAGGACTCCGCGGGCACCGTGCACGCCATCGGCGACACCTGCACCCACGGGGACATCTCCCTGGCGGAGGGCTTCGTCGAGGGCGACACGCTGGAGTGCTGGGCCCACGGGTCCCGGTTCTCCCTGGCCACCGGCAAGCCGCAGAACTTCCCGGCGTACGAGCCCGTCCCGGTCTTCCGGGTCGAGGTCCGCGACGGCGACGTCTACGTCGACGTGCACGACCCCGTGCCGGTCGACTGACCGGCGCCCCCACTCTCTTCCGCGGCTGACGCCGCACCCCAGCTGCAACCGAAGGAACGCAATGTCCACTCTCGAAATCCGCGACCTGCAGGTCTCGATCGACACCGACCAGGGTGTCAAGGAGATCCTCAAGGGCGTCGACCTCACCATCAACGAGGGCGAGATCCACGCGATCATGGGGCCGAACGGCTCCGGCAAGTCCACCCTCGCGTACACGATCGCCGGCCACCCGCGCTACAACGTCGTCGGCGGCTCGATCACCCTCGACGGCGAGGACGTCCTCGCGATGAGCGTCGACGAGCGTGCCCGTGCCGGCATGTTCCTCGCCATGCAGTACCCGGTGGAGATCCCCGGCGTCACGGTGTCGAACTTCCTCCGCACCGCGAAGACCGCGATCGACGGCGAGGCACCGGCGCTCCGCAGCTGGGTGAAGGACCTCCGCCAGTCGATGGCCGACCTCAAGATGGACTCGGCCTTCGCCGAGCGCAACGTCAACGAGGGCTTCTCCGGCGGCGAGAAGAAGCGCCACGAGATCATGCAGCTCGAGCTCCTCAAGCCGAAGTTCGCCGTCCTCGACGAGACCGACTCCGGCCTCGACGTCGACGCGCTGAAGATCGTGTCCGAGGGCGTGAACCGCGCGAAGGCCGCCACCGGCCTCGGCGTGCTGCTCATCACGCACTACACGCGCATCCTCCGCTACATCAAGCCGGACTTCGTGCACGTGTTCGTCGCGGGCAAGGTCGCCGAGCAGGGCGGCCCGGAGCTCGCCGAGCGCCTCGAGAACGAGGGCTACGACCGCTACGTGCAGGCCGCGGCCGCAGCGGCGGGGAACTGATGATCACCGCACTCGCACCGGAGAAGTTCGACGAGGTCGTCGAGGGCCTCAAGGAGGTCCAGGACCCGGAGCTCGGCGTGAACATCGTCGACCTCGGGCTCATCTACGACCTGGCGATGGACGACGAGGCGAACGCGCTCGTTATCAGCATGACCCTGACGAGCGCGGGCTGCCCGCTGACCGACGTCATTGAGGGCGACACCGCGAACGCGCTCGACGGCATCGTCGACGCGTTCCGCATCAACTGGGTCTGGATGCCGCCGTGGGGTCCGGAGCGGATCACGGACGACGGGCGCGAGATGATGCGCGCGCTCGGCTTCTCGATCTAGTCGCGACCACAGACCGACGGGAGGCGCGGTGCCAGCTGGCACCGCGCCTCCCGTCCGTCTGCGGTGCTGCCGTGTACGTCCGGGGCGGATCGTCCGCGGGACCGCTGTGCTGGTCGCAGAAAGTGTCGCCCGCGGCGTCGCGAGGCGGCACGTCGTGCGACCACGGCATCACGCACGCGGCACGTCGTGCGACCACGGCGGGCGCGCCGGCCCGGTGTGCCGCGTGCTCCTGCGACCGCCCCAGCGAGCCCCGACCCGCTGCGCGCCCTCGAGTCCGCCGCCCTGGTCGCAGAAGGTGTCGCCCGCGGCGTCGCGAGGCGGCACGTCGTGCGACCACGGCATCACGCACGCGGCACGTCGTGCGACCACGGCGGGCGCGCCGGCCCGGTGTGCCGCGTGCTCCTGCGACCGTGCGACCGTACGGCCGCTGCATCGCACAGGCGACGACGGGCCCCGCTCCTCGGAGGGTGCGGGGCCCTTCTGCGGAACCGGGTGCGACGAGCGTCAGCGGCGGCCGAGCAGCTTCCACACGAGCGGCAGCACACCAGCGGCGATGAGCGCCTTCGCGATGCCGCCCACGATGAACGGGTAGAGCCCGGCGGCGAGCACCGACTGCAGGTCGTTCGGCGCACCGAGTGCCCCGAGCGCGACCGCCAGGTAGGGCAGCCCGGTGACGAACGGGATCGCGCTCGCGAGGAGCATCGCCGCCGCGGCACGGCCGACGTGGCGGTCCCAGTTGCGACGGGCGAGCCAGCCGATGACACCGGCGGCCGGGATGAAGCCGATCACGTAGCCGAAGCTCGGGACGGCGAGAGCGTGCAGGCCGCCCGTGAAGCCGGCGAAGAACGGCGCCCCGGCGAGCCCGGCGACCGCGTAGACGAGCAGCGAGAGCATGCCGCGTCGTGCGCCGAGGGTCGCGCCGACGAGCACGACCGCGAGGGTCTGTCCCGTGATCGGCACCGGCCACATCGGGACCTCGAGCTGTGCCATGGCGGCGGTGAACAGCGCGCCGCCGGCGATCAGCGCGGCGTCGGTGGCCACTCCCTGGGTGCGCAGACGGTCTGCGAGGACTGCGCGGGGAGCGAACCCGGTGGCGTTCGTCATGGATTCTCCTAGAATGGACTGCTGGTCCTGTTCAGGACCATCGGTCCCGTCAGCGTAGCGGTGCACCTCCCGCACACGTCGTTGTGCAAACCCACCAACTGATTGGACGTCCACTGTGCTTGCCGTGCACGAACTCGAGATCCGCGTCGGAGCTCGCCTCCTCATGGAGGACGTGTCCTTCCGTGTCGAGAAGGGCGACAAGATCGGACTCGTCGGCCGCAACGGCGCGGGGAAGACGACGATGACCAAGGCGCTGGCGGGGGAGACGCAGCCGACCGGCGGCAAGATCGACCGCGGCGGCGAGATCGGCTACCTCCCGCAGGACCCGCGCTCGGGCGACCCGGAGGAGACGGCGCGCAAGCGCATCCTCGACGCCCGTGGCCTCGGTGAGCTGGTGGAGGGCATCCGCCTGGCGACGCTCGACATGGCCAGTGAGGACCCGGACGTCGCCGAGAAGGCGATGCGCCGGTACAGCCGGCTGGACGACCAGTTCAACGCGCTCGGCGGGTACGCGGCCGAGGCCGAGGCGGCGTCCATCGCGTCGAACCTCAAGCTGCCGGACCGCATCCTCGACCAGCAGCTCAAGACGCTCTCCGGTGGTCAGCGTCGCCGCATCGAGCTCGCGCGCATCCTGTTCTCGGACGCCGAGACGATGATCCTCGACGAGCCGACGAACCACCTCGACGCCGACAGCGTCGTCTGGCTCCGCGAGCACCTCAAGACCTACTCGGGCGGCGTCATCATCATCTCCCACGACGTGGAGCTGGTGGACGAGGTCGTCAACCGCGTGTTCTACCTCGACGCGAACCGTCAGTCGATCGACGTCTACAACATGGGCTGGAAGCTCTACCAGCGGCAGCGCGCCGCCGACGAGGAGCGCCGCCGCAAGGAGCGTGCGAACGCCGAGAAGAAGGCCGCCACGCTGAAGGACCAGGCCGCCCGGTTCGGCGCGAAGGCGTCGAAGGCCGCCGCGGCCCACCAGATGGTCGCCCGCGCCGACAAGCTGCTCGCCGGCCTCGAGGACGAGCGCGTCGCCGACCGCGTCGCGAAGCTCCGGTTCCCGACGCCGGTCTCCTGCGGGCGCACGCCGCTCATGGCCGAGGGACTCTCGAAGTCGTACGGTTCGCTCGAGATCTTCGCCGGTGTCGACCTGGCGATCGACCGCGGGTCACGGGTGGTCATCCTCGGTTTCAACGGTGCCGGCAAGACGACGCTGCTCCGCATCCTGGCGGGCGCCGACCAGCCGGACACGGGCGAGATCCTGCCCGGGCACGGTCTGCGCATCGGGTACTACGCCCAGGAGCACGAGAACATCGACGTCAACCGGACCGTCATCGAGAACATGGTGTCGGCATCGACGGAGCTGAACGAGACCGAGGCGCGTCGTGTCCTCGGCTCGTTCCTGTTCACCGGCGACGACGGCTACAAGAAGGCCGGCGTGCTGTCCGGCGGTGAGAAGACCCGCCTGTCGCTCGCCATGATCGTGGTCTCGGGTGCGAACGTGCTGCTCCTCGACGAGCCGACGAACAACCTCGACCCGGCTTCGCGCGAGGAGATCCTCGGTGCCTTGGCGGGCTACGAGGGTGCGGTCGTCCTGGTGTCCCACGACGCCGGCGCGGTCGAGGCCCTCAACCCGGAGCGCGTCCTGCTGCTGCCGGACGGCACCGAGGACCACTGGAACAAGGACTACGCGGAGCTCATCGAGCTCGCGTAGCGCGCGGTCGCGTAGCGCGCGGTCGCGGAACGCGACCGGACGACGGACGGGAGGCTCCCCACCGGGCACGGCCCGGCAGCCGCTGGCGCGTCTGCCGGGAACCGGCCGGCGTGGGCCCAGGTGCCGGCTGGCACCGCGCCTCCCGTCCGTCGTCAGCGGCCTGCGCTCAGCAGCTCGTCCTCGATCTCGGCGTCGGTCTTCGGCTTGGCGTCCTTGCGGCGCTGCCGTTCCTGGGCGCGCTCCCGCTCCTCGGGGTCGTCCTGGTTGAGGTTCCGGTACTCCTGCACCATGAGGTACGCGAGGAACCCGAAGCCACCGGCCGCGAACATGAACCACTGGATGAAGTAGCTGAGGTGCAGCCCGGTGTCGGCGGTCGGCCGGTCCCAGCCGAGCGGACGCGCCTGGGTCGGTGCCGGCGACTCGGACGCGAGCTGCCCGTAGGCGCCGGTCCAGATCGGCGTGTCGACCTTCTTCGCGACGTCGGACAACGTGACCGACTGCACCTGGTCGGTGTGCGCCGGATCCGTCCGACCCGGTATCCGCGGCTCGCTCTGCTGCAGCCGGACGACGGCGGTGACCTCGCCGGACGGGGGAGCGGGCACGTGGTCGGGGGCGTCCTGGGCGTTGCCGGTCGGGACCCAGCCGCGGTCGACGACGAACGCCCGGCCGTCGGCGGTCACGAGCGGAGTGAGGACCTCGAACCCGGGCTGCCCGTTGTGCACGCGGTTCCGGACGAGCAGCTGGTCGTCGACGTCGTACCGGCCGGTGACGGAGACCCGGAGCCAGGTCTGCGACTCGTCCCAGCTGTTCGCCTTCGGCAGCGCCTCGTCGAGCGGCACCGGGGTGTGCTCGTAGTTCTGCGCGACCTGTTCGTTCTGCCGGACCGCCTCGTTCCGCCGGTCCCACTGCCACATGCCGAACAGTGCGCACACCACCGCGAAGGCCACGGCGATGGCGAAGTAGCCCAACCAGCGTCGGCTCTGCACGAACCGCCAGCCGACGAACGGCTCGTCGGGGTCACGCTCGGGCCGGACGGTGGACTCGGCCGCGGCGGCACGGGCGATCTTCTGCGCGTGGCGTCGGCCGTAGCGCGAGTTCGGGTCGAAGCCGTCGCTCACCGACGCTCCCCGGCTGCGCGCGCTCCGACGTCGTTCTTCGGGGCGTCGGCCGGGTCGCGCTCGTCGTCGAGTCGGTCCACGTCCTCGTGCATGCCGGTCACCCGCACGGGGAACGACCGGGAACGCAGGTAGTCGGCCAGGAAGTCGCGGTGCTCGTCGCAGGCCGCCCAGATCTTCACCCGGTCGATGGCGTGGATGCGCGGGTTGCGCCAGTTCACACGCCACGCCGCGGTGTTGCTGCAGCCTGCCCGTGAGCACACGGGGGTGGAACCGGGCTCGGTGAAGAGGTCGAACGTGGCGCCCATCAGCGGCGGCCCCACACGTTCGAGCGGTCGCCGTGGCGCTGCCATTCCTCCTGCGCGTCCTGCGCCTGTTCGCGCAGCCGGTCCTGCTCGGCGCGGTAGGCCTCGGCCCGGGCGTCCTCCTGCTGTTCGCGGAGACGCGGGTCGACGGCGTCGTAGAGCTCGATGGCTCCCGCCGGCCGGACGATGTCGCTCTCGGCGTGGTTGCCGGCGTTCGCGACGATGACCGCGACCCAGGGGATCACGCCCGCGAGGACGATCGGGATGACCGCGAGCCAGGTGTGCCAGATCGACCAGACGACGACGGCTCCGATGAAGAAGACGACGCGGAGTGCCATCTGCCAGACGTAGCGGGACAGGCGGTGCGCGCGGTCCTGCTCCGGAGAGTCCGGGAGGGTGGTGATGCTGTGCGTGCTCTTCATCCGATGTTCTTTCCTCTGCCCGAGGACAAGCCTAAGCCCGCGCAGCCGGACGTGGGCGCAGCACGCGGGTGCCGGATGGTGGTTTCCGCTCCGGTACGCTCGTCCGGGCGTGTCCGACGGGATCCCGGACGGGCGCGCCGAGCAGCCACCACCGAACGGAGCGACCATGAGCACCCCCCGTACCGTCCTCATCACCGGCGGCAACCGCGGCATCGGCTTCGCACTCGCCGAGCGGTTCGTCGCCGCCGGCCACCGCGTCGCGGTCACGTCGCGCAGTGGCCAGGGCGGACCCGAGGGTGCCCTGACCGTGCAGGCGGACATCACGGACACCGCCTCCGTGGATGCCGCGTACACGCAGGTCGAGGCCGAGCTCGGCCCGGTCGAGGTCCTCGTCGCGAACGCCGGCATCACGAACGACCAGCTGTTGCTCCGGATGTCCGAGGAGGACTTCACGAGCGTCATCGACACGAACCTCACGGGCACCTTCCGCGTCGTCAAGCGCGCCACGAAGGGCATGATGAAGGCGAAGTTCGGCCGCATCGTGCTGATGTCGAGCGTCGTCGGTGCCTACGGGCAGGTCGGCCAGGTCAACTACGCCTCGTCGAAGGCCGCCCTCGTCGGCATGGCCCGCTCGATCACCCGCGAGCTCGGCTCTCGCGGCATCACCGCGAACGTCGTGGCGCCCGGATTCATCCAGACCGACATGACCGCGGCGCTGCCCGAGGAGCTCCAGGCCGAGTTCAAGAAGCAGATCCCGGCGGCGCGGTACGGCACGGTCGACGACGTCGCGGACGCCTCGCTGTTCCTGGCGGGCGACGGCGCGGGTTACATCTCGGGCGCGGTCATCCCGGTCGACGGTGGCCTCGGGATGGGCCACTAGGGCCGAGACTCGGTCGGGCGGACCCGAGACTCGGTCGGGCGGACCCGGGACTCGGGCTGAGCGACCGGTCTCGCGGCCCGGAGCGCGAGAAGTGTCGCTGACGCCGAGGCTCGGACCGCCGAGCCGCGGGGTCAGCCGTGCAGGCCGAGGGCGGCGAGCACGCTCGACAGGTCGCGGTCGACGACCGCGACGTCCGCCTGCTCTCGCACGCGCGGTTTCGCGTCGAACGCCACCGACAGCGCCGCGACGCGCATCATCTCGAGGTCGTTCGCGCCGTCGCCGATCGCGATAGTCCGGACGACCGGCACGCCGTCGGCCGCCGCCCACTCGCGGAGCGCCACGGCCTTCGCGTGCGCGTCCACGACGTCGCCGAGCACCCGCCCGGTGAGCACGCCGTCGGTCACCTCGAGCCGGTTCGCCCGGCAGTGGTCGAGCCCGAGACGCTCGGCGAACGGGTCCAGGACCTCGTGGAAGCCGCCGGAGACCACGCCGACGGTCCCGCCGGCGGCGTGCACGCCGCGGACGAGCTGGTCGGCGCCCCGCGTCACACGGACCGCGTCCTGTGCGCGTCGGAAGACGTCGGCCGGGAGGCCCGCCAAGGTCGCGACACGCTCCCGCAGGCTCTCGGCGAAGTCGAGTTCGCCGCGCATGGCGCGCTCCGTGATCGCCGCGACCTGTGGCCGGGTCCCGGCGGAGTCCGCCAGGAGCTCGATGACCTCGTCCTCGAGGAGTGTGGAATCGGCATCGAGGACGACGAGGAAGCGGGGCACGGACCCACGGTACCGACTGTCGGAGGCGCGGCCGACGTGTGTGACGTCAGCCGCGCCTCCCGGCAGGTGCTCCGGTCCTACGCGTCGACGCGGACGCCCTTGCCGACCACGGTGATGCCGGACTCCGTCACGGTGAAGCCGCGTGCCTCGTCCGCCTCGCGGTCGACGCCGACCTGGGCGCCGGGGGCGATCACCACGTCCTTGTCGAGGATGGCCCGGTTCACGATCGAGCCAGCGCCGATCGACGCCCGCTCGAACACGATCGAGTCGAGCACCTTCGCGCCGGAGTCGATCCCGCACCACGGGCCGATCATGCTGCGCTCGACCTGCGCGCCAGACACCAGGCACCCGAGGGACACGAGCGAGTCGACCGTCGAGCCGGTGTTCCCGTTCGCGTCGCGGACGAACTTCGCCGGCGGCAGGTTCGTCTGCTGGTTGAAGATCGGCCAGTCCTGGTTGTACAGGTTGAACACGGGCACCGGGGCGATGAGGTCCATGTGCGCGTCGAAGAACGAGTCGATCGTCCCCACGTCGCGCCAGTAGTACCGGTCGCGCTCGTTCGAGCCGGGGACGTCGTTGCGCTTGAGGTCGTACACGCCGGCGTCGCCGCGGTTCACGAAGTCCGGGACGATGTCGCCGCCCATGTCGTGGTTCGACGTCTCGATCTGCCCGTCACGGAGCACCGCGTCGACGAGGGCGTCCGCGTTGAAGACGTAGTTGCCCATCGATGCGAGGATCTCGCCGGGGGAGTCGGCCAGCCCGACCGCGTCCTTCGGCTTCTCGAGGAAGGCCTCGATCTTCGTCGGGTCGTCCTCGGCGACCTGGATCACGCCGAACTGGTCGGCCAGGCCGATGGGCTGACGGATCGCCGCGACCGTGGCACTCCGGCCCGAGGCGATGTGCGCCTCGACCATCTGGTGGAAGTCCATCCGGTACACGTGGTCCGCGCCGACCACGACGACGATGTCGGGTCGTTCGTCACGGAGCAGGTTGAGCGACTGCAGGATCGCGTCGGCCGAGCCGGCGAACCAGCGCTTGCCGAGTCGTTGCTGCGCGGGGACGGACGCGACGTAGGAGCCGAGCAGCCCCTCCATGCGCCAGGTCTCCGCGACGTGCCGGTCGAGGCTGTGCGACTTGTACTGCGTCAGGACGACGATCTTCTGCAGCCCGGAGTTCACCAGGTTCGAGAGCGCGAAGTCGATGAGACGGAAGTTCCCGCCGAACGGGACAGCGGGCTTCGCCCGGTCGGCCGTGAGCGGCATGAGCCGCTTCCCCTCGCCGCCAGCGAGGACGATGCCGAAGACCTTCTTTGGTGCCATGCCGTTCACAGTAGGCGTCGGCGGAGGGAACCGGTTACGTTGAACCCGTGCGAGTCGATCTGCTGACCAGGGAGTATCCGCCGGAGGTCTACGGCGGTGCGGGTGTCCACGTGGCCGAACTGACGGCGGCGCTCCGCTCCGGGACGGACACCGAGGTGCGGGTCCGCGCCTTCGGGGCCTTCCGCGACGAGGCCGACGTGTGGGCGTACCGCACGCCCGACTCGCTCGGGCAGGCGAACGGCGCACTGCAGGCGCTCGGCACGGACGTCGCCATCGCGGCCGACGTCGAGGGTGCCGACGTCGTGCACTCGCACACCTGGTACGCGAACTCGGCGGGCCGGATCGCGCAGTTGACCTACGGCATCCCGCACGTCGTCACGGCGCACAGCCTCGAGCCGCTGCGGCCGTGGAAGGCCGAACAGCTCGGCGGCGGCTACCGGCTGTCCAGCTGGATGGAGCGCGAGGCGTTCGAGCACGCCGACGGCGTCATCGCCGTGTCGAAGGCGATGCGGGCGGACATCCTGCGGTCCTACCCGTCGATCGACCCGGCGAAGGTGCACGTCGTCTACAACGGCATCGACATCGACGAGTGGCGTCCGACCGTCGACGAGGACGCAGTGCGCGCGCTCGGGATCGACCCGACGCGCCGGTCGGTGGTGTTCGTCGGCCGCATCACCCGGCAGAAGGGCCTGCCCTACCTGCTCCGCGCGGTGGCGTCCCTGCCGTCGGACGTGCAGATCGTCCTCTGTGCCGGCGCCCCGGACACCCCGGAGATCATGGCCGAGGTCACCGGGCTCGTCGAGTCCCTGCGCGAGCAGCGCGACGGCGTCGTCTGGATCGACCGGATGCTCGCCCACCAGGAGATCGTCAACGTGCTCTCGTCGGGCACGGTGTTCGTCTGCCCGTCGATCTACGAACCGCTCGGGATCGTGAACCTCGAGGCGATGGCGTGCGGGATCCCCGTCGTCGGCACCGGCACCGGGGGCATCCCCGAGGTCGTCGCCGACGGCCTGACCGGGCGCATCGTGCCGATCGACCAGGCGCAGGACGGCACCGGCACCCCGACCGACCCGGACCGGTACGTGGCAGACCTCGCCGCGACCCTCGACGAGGTGCTCGCCGACGAGGGGCTCGCGAAGCTGATGGGACGCGCCGGACGGCTCCGTGTCGAGACCGAGTTCACGTGGGACGCGATCGCCCGCCGGACACGGCAGGTCTACGACGAGGTGCTCGGGCAGAACCCCTAGGCTGGAGCCATGCCCTCGGTCGTGCGCTTGTCAGACGTCTCCGTGGTCCGCAACGGGGCCACCATCCTCGACGGGATCTCGTGGGAGGTGCAGGACGACGAACGCTGGGTCGTGCTCGGTGCCAACGGCGCCGGCAAGACGACGCTGCTGCAGGTCGCGGGTGCCCAGACGTTCCCGACCTCGGGTGACGTCGAGGTGCTCGGCACCGAACTCGGCGGCGCCGACCTGTTCGAGCTGCGTCCGCGCATCGGCTTCGCGTCGACCGCGCTCGCGCGCCGCATCCCGGTGACCGAGAAGGTCATCGACGTCGTGCTCACCGCCGCGTACTCGGTCACCGGCCGCTGGAACGAGGAGTACGAGGAGCTCGACGTCCGCCGTGCGCAGCGCGTGCTCGAGGAGTGGGGCCTCGGTGGCTTCACCGACCGGACCTTCGGCGAGCTGAGCGACGGCGAGCAGAAGCGCGTGCAGATCGCACGTGCCGTCATGACCGACCCGGAGATCCTGTTCCTCGACGAGCCGGCCGCGTCGCTCGACCTCGGCGCCCGGGAGAGCCTCGTCCGCACCCTCGGCGGCTACGCCCAGAGCGAGGACTCGCCCGCGATCGTCATCGTGACGCACCACGTCGAGGAGATCCCCGCGGGCTTCACGCACGCGCTGGTGCTCGCCGACGGTCACGTGCGGGCCGCCGGCCCCATCGACGAGGTGCTGACGGCCGCCACGCTCAGCGAGGCGTTCGGCATCGAGCTCACCGTGTCGAAGGACGCCGGCCGGTACACCGCCCGCGCTGCCTGATCCCCGCTCGTCGCGCTCCCGCTGTCGCCTCTGGTCTGGTAACGTAGACGGCTGGCGCAAGCCGACGACTTCCGGCGCAGTGCTTCTCCGAGCACCCGCGCAGTCCGACCCATCACCGCTATCCGAGGAATCTCCATGAAGACCGACATCCACCCCGAGTACCGCGCCATCGTCTTCCGTGACCTGGCCTCCGGTGAGACGTTCCTGACGCGTTCGACCGCGAACAGCGACAAGACCATCGAGCTCGACGGTGCGACCTACCCGGTCATCGACGTCGAGATCTCGTCCGCGTCGCACCCGTTCTACACGGGCAAGCAGCGCATCCTCGACTCGGCCGGCCGCGTCGAGAAGTTCAACCAGCGCTTCAAGGGCTTCGGCAAGTAAGCAGACCCTTCCGCACGGCAACGGGCGGCTCTCCTCCGGGAGGGCCGCCCGTTCGTGTGCGCGGTGCATGCTGCGTGGGGTGCCGGCGCACGACTGCGCCCCGCATTCGTCACTGCGCCCCGTCGTACCGGGGCGCCGTGTTCGACGCGGGGCGTGGAACGGCAGAACGCCGATCAGCTGCCGTTGCGGTGCGGCCAGCGACCGTCAGCGGTGAAGGACGGGTCGCGCTTCTTCCGCATGTAGTCCTGGAACGAGGACGCCTGCTCGGCGCACCAGCCCACCTGCTTGCGGTGGAGTTCCTCCGCGGAGACCCCGAGGTCCTCCGAGTACTTCGCCGCGATGGCCTGCGCGACACGCCCGGCAGCGATGGCGTCCGCTCCGGCGTCGTGCGCGTCGTCGAGGGTCACGCCGTAGGTCTCCGACGCGGCCTCGAGCGTGCGCTTGCCCTTCCGGTAGGTGTCGAGCGCCTTGTCGATCACCAGCGGGTCGACGACGTTCCCGATCACGGGGGAGGCGATGCCGTGGCGCTTGGCCTCTCGGTCGAGGACGGTGAGGTCGTACGGGGCGTTGTAGATGACGAGCGGGATGCCGCGGGCGAAGACGGCCTCGACCGCGGCGATGATCTCGGCCACGACCTCGCCGGCCGGTCGGCCCTCGGCACGTGCGCGCTCGGTGGTGATGCCGTGGACTGCCGCAGCGCCCTCCGGGATCTCGACGCCCGGGTCCGCCAGCCAGGCGCCCTCCACGATGGAACGCCCGGTCATGTCGATGAGGCCGACGTGGGCCGTGACGATCCGAGCGGTCTCGACGTCGACGCCGGTGGTCTCGAGGTCGAAGACGCCGAGTGCGTGCCACCACGGGCGGTCGGTGAGGGACTGCGCCGGGGCGGGACCGTCGAGCTGTGCTGCGGGGAACGTCACGCGGTCAGGCTAACCGGACGCACCGACACGACCAGCGCGACCCGCCTGGCGGAGGCGAGCCGTGCCTCCTGTCCGGTGTCCGCCGCCGTCTACGCGACCGGCGCGCCGACGTGCAGCCAGTAGAACGACTGCGTGCCCATCGTGAGCGTGACGTTCCCGGACTCGTCGAAGGACGGGAACGACCCGCCGCCGAACAGGTCGTACAGCGGTCGGCCGGCGAACTCCGGCGCGGAGACCGTGACCGACGTCGGGTTCGTGGCGAACGAGAAGACGCAGAGGACGTCCTCGGCGGAGGGGCCGAACTGGGTGCCGGAGCCCTCCCACGACCGGACGAACGCGAGCACCGAGTCGTTCGAGGTCTCCTGCACGTCGATCGATCCGAGCCCGAACACCGGGTGCGCCTTCCGGACGTGGATGACGTTGCGGACCCAGTGCAGCAGCGACCGGGACTGGGCGAGCTGGGCCTCGACGTTGACCTGCGCGTAGTTGTACACGAGGGACTGCACGACCGGAAGGTACAGCTTGCCGGGGTCCGCGGTGGAGAAGCCGGCGTTGCGGTCCGGCGTCCACTGCATCGGCGTGCGCGAGGAGTCGCGGTCCGGCAGCCAGATGTTGTCGCCCATCCCGATCTCGTCGCCGTAGTAGAGGAACGGCGAGCCGGGCAGCGAGAACAGCAGCGCGTGGATGAGCTCGAGCTCCGCACGGGAGTTGTCGAGCAAGGGTGCGAGGCGACGACGGATGCCGATGTTCGAGCGCATCCGCGGGTCGTAGCCGTACCAGCCGTACATGGCCTGGCGGTACTCCTCGCTGACCATCTCGAGGGTGAGCTCGTCGTGGTTGCGGAGGAAGACGCCCCAGGCCGCGCTGGACGGCACGTCGAGGGTCTCGGACAGGATCGCCTTCAGCTCGGCGGCGTGCTGGGCGCGGAGCGAGTAGAAGATGCGCGGCATCACCGGGAAGTCGAAGGCCATGTGGCACTCGGGCTCCTCGTCGGTGCCGAAGAACGCCGCGGTCTCACGGGGCCACTGGTTCGCCTCGGCGAGGAGGACACGCCCGGGGTACTCGTCATCGACCATCGCGCGGAGCTTCTTGATGAACTCGTGCGTCTCCGGTTCGCCCTCGCCGTTGCCCTCCTCGGACTCGAACAGGTACGGGATCGCGTCGAGCCGGAGCCCGTCCACGCCGAGGTCGAGCCAGTGCCGGACGACGTCGTACACGGCCTCGACGACCGCGGGGTTCTCGAAGTTGAGGTCGGGCTGGTGCGAGAAGAACCGGTGGAAGAAGAACTGGCGGCGCACCGGGTCGAACGTCCAGTTCGACTCCTCGGTGTCGACGAAGATGATGCGGATGTTCGCGTAGTCCTCGTCGGTGTCGCGCCAGACGTAGAAGTCGCCGTAGGGGCCGTCCGGGTCCTCGCGGGACTGCTGGAACCACTCGTGCTGGTCGCTCGTGTGGTTGATGACCATGTCGATCACGATGCGCATGTTCCGCTCGTGCGACTTCGTGACGAGTTCGCGGAAGTCGTCGAGCGTCCCGAACTCGGGGAGGATCGCCTTGTAGTCGGCGATGTCGTACCCACCGTCGCGCATCGGCGACCGGAAGAACGGCGGCAGCCAGAGCGCGTCGACACCGAGCCACTGCAGGTAGTCGAGCTTCCCGATCACCCCCTGCAGGTCACCGATCCCGTCCCCGTTCGAGTCGACGAACGAGCGGATCATGCACTCGTAGAAGACGGAGCGCTTGTACCACTGCGGGTCCAGGGTCAGGCCGGGCAGCTGGATCGGGGCGGTGAACGTCACCAGGGACACGCTAGGCCGCCACCGGGCGGGTTGTCCGCAGAAAGCGCTGACAGCGGGCACGGTCGGCGGGTGCGCGTTCGTAGACTGGCCGGGATGCAACCGCCAGTGCTCTCCCCGTACCAGTCGCTGATGGCCGCCACCCCGGTCGTGCACCGCTCCGTGCAGGTCGACGGCCGCACCACCCACTACTGGGAGTACGGGCCGTCCGACGCCAGCCGGACCGTGCTCGCCGTGCACGGGTTCCGCGGCGACCACCACGGGCTCGAGACGATCGCGGCGCACCTCGTCGGTGTCCGGGTAATCGTGCCGGACCTGCCGGGGTTCGGGATCTCCGACCCCCTCCCGGTGTCGGACATCGACTCCTACGTCGGCTGGCTCACCGGCTTCCACGCGGCGCTCGGCCTCGGGGTGGACACCGTGGTGCTCGGGCACTCGTTCGGGTCGATCGTCGTCGCCGCGACCGTCGCCGCGGGCCTCGACACGCGTCTGCTCGTGCTCGTGAACCCGATCGCCGCGCCGGCGCTGCAGGGACCGCGGGCCGTGGGGACGGGCATCGCGATCGGCTACTACCGCGCCGGCGCGGTGCTGCCGAAGCCACTCGGGCTCGGGCTGCTCCGGAACGCGGCGATCGTCCGCGCGATGAGCGTCGCGATGCTGAAAACCCGCGACCGTGACCTCCGACGGTGGGTGCACGAGCAGCACGACCGGTACTTCTCGGCG